>SXLG01000150.1 GCA_005777805.1 Pseudomonadota bacterium | reverse complement strand
CGGGTGCGTTGTCGGCAGGCGGCGCCGGCTGCGGCTGTGCGCAGGGGTGCCGACTCGCGCGGGCTAGGCGGGCCCGACGCGGTCGAGCGCCGCCAGCAGTTCATCAATCTCTTGATCCGTGCCGACCGTGATGCGCAACGCGTCGGGCAGAGCGACGAACCAGCGCACGAGCACGCCCTCGAAGCGCAGCTTCTCCATCAACCCCAGCAGAGAGCGGCCCGGCGAGCGTGCCAGCACAAAGTTAGTCTCCGAGGGGGGCACGTCATAGCCGCGCGTGAGCAGTGCCGCGCGCAGACGAGCCCGCGTCGCGCGCACACACTCGCGGTTGCGACGGAAGGTCGCCTGGTCCTCGAGGGCCGCCATCGCTCCCACCTGCGCGAGACGGTCAAGATTGTACGAGTCGCGCACCTTGTGGAGTTCCCGCGCCAGTTGCGGCGTGGTCAGGGCGAAGCCGACACGCAAGCCAGCTAGCGAGTAGGATTTCGAGAGCGTGCGCAGCACGACGACGTTCGGCGCAGAACCCACGAGAGAGAGCGCATCGCCATCGGCAAAGTCCGCGTAGGCTTCGTCGATCACGACCACGGCATCGCGGCGCGAGCGCGCGAGTTCGCCCAGTGCCGCGGTGTCAATCCGGGTTCCACTCGGGGCGTTCGGATTACAGACGAGCAGGAGAGCTGCCGGCACGTCGAAGAGCCCGCGTGGCAGATCGAAATCTGGCGGGAATGCCACCTCGTGCACGACCGCGCCCTGCACCTCGATCAGCGTCGAGTAGAGCGAGTAGGTCGGCGCCGGGTAGGCCACCGTGGCACCCGGTTCGACGAAGGTGCGCAGGAGCAGGACCAGGAGTTCGTCCGAACCGTTGCCGACCACCACGCCTGCGGGATCGACATCCCAGAGTTTCCCGGCGCAGTGCCGAAGGTGAGCCGCGTCGGGCGGTGGATAGAGCCGCAGGCGCTCGATCTCGGCCTCGATCGCGGTGCGCACCGCCGGCGAGGGTGGGTACGGATTCTCGTTCGTATTGAGCTTGACCACCCGCGCGGTGCCGGCCGGCTGCTCGCCGGGCACATAGCCCTCGAGCGCTGCCACGGCGGGACGCACCCAGGGAACTCCCTCCGCTTCCGTTGCACGCGACGTCTTCATCGAGCCCGCCTCGTCTAACACAGGCTCAGCCGCCGTACGCGCACTCTCGCCAGCCATGGAATCACGGACCGGCCGACACCAGCTCAACTCAACTCGACACTCGGGTCCCTCGCCAGCCATCGGATCAGGCCCAGCCGGCACGCGGACACGCCCGCACAGCCTCTCGTCCGGGCCCCGCCGGCCGAGATTCCGACTTAAGCTCCGCCCCGAACCATCCGAAACCGTGGACAACGAGGGAACGATGAAGCTCAGCCTGACGTACAGCGCCTACCGTGAGATGGAGCAGATACCCGCGCCGCCCTTGCGGCTCATCGGCGAGGCCATCCTGGCGCTGGCCGACGATCCTCTGCCGCGCGGCTCGTCGGTCTTCGAGGTCGGCGGAGGCTGCCTCTGCCTGCCGATCGACGAGTACGTGATCCTCTACCACGTCGACGGTGACGACAACGGCGGACTTACAGTGCTGGGCGTCGTCGCCGACGGCCCACCGACCGTGCACTGAGAAAGCCCCTCCTCCCGCCGTGAGGGACGAGCCGAGCCCGCGCTCAGCTCGGCCGGCGTCCGTCCTGACTCACGTGGGCCAGGCTCTCGGGCTCGGCCAGCACCAACGCGGTCGCCATAAGCTTCGGCACGTAGCGGCGCGTCACCGCGGGCAGCAGACGCGCCCGCACGAGGTCGAAGACGTCGGCACCGGGACGGCGGCGCAGCGCCCACTCGATCCGGGCCGGCCCCGCGTTGTACGCCGCGATGGCGAGCCCCCAATCCTCGAACCGGTCGTAGAGATCGTCGAGGTAGGCCGCCGCGGCTCGCGTACTCTTCCGGGGATCGAGGCGCTCGTCGACCCGACCGTTGACGGTCAGACCGTAAGCCCGCGCGGTGGCTCCCGCGAGCTGCCACAGGCCCCGGACCGAGCGCCCGCCGGCCTTGGGCTGGTAGCTGCTCTCCAGGAGCGGGATGAGTCCCAGCTCGGCCGGAATGCCCTGCCGCGCCAATTCCTCCTCGATCATGGGGTGGAAGCGCTCGCCCTTCTCGTAGTTCGCGTGCAGCGCGCGCTCGCTGGTCCGCACCATCTGGCGCGCCTGCTCGACCACCGTGGGGTGGCGCAGCATCTCGTCGACCGCGGCCTGACCTTGCACCGGAAACTGGTCCGGACAGCCGCGCGGACACGCCATCGCAACCGCCGGAACGGTCGCATGCCGCACCGGCAGCGCACAGGCCGACCCCAGGCACACCAAGCCCAGGGCGGCGATCGTGATCTTTCCCCTCATGATCGCGGGCGCCCTTCCCCAAGAGCGCCCGGGCACCCTAGGCCATGCACCCGGAAAGCTCAAATGCCCCAGCGGCTCCTTCAAAACGCCGTGTTGGACATCTTCCGATCGCGCCGAGCGGGCCTCCGAGCGATCGTCGCTGCCGGCCGACACGCGCAAACACGACCCGCATGAGGACACGGCCCAACTGGTGGGCCATCGATCGCTTCTCCACGTCTGCCGCACGACAGATCCGCAGCCCGTTCTCGCAGCGAAGTAGCGGGACCCCCTCGGCAAATCTGCTAGGAGCGGCCCCAATGAACGCTCGAACGCTGGTCATGCGCAGTGCAGGACGCCGTACATTTCTCCTCATGGCCTGCGGCCTCGCCGTCGGCTGCGCCGGAGACGGCCCGCCGCCCGCGGGAGGCGGCACCTACGCCACCATCCAGACCGAGATCTTCGACGCGGGCTGTACGCAGCAGGCCTGCCACAGTGCCGCCGGCCGCGCCGGCGACCTCTCCCTGACCGCGGGCGAGTCCTACGACGAATTGGTCGACGTCGAAGCAGCCAACCCGACCGCCGCGGCCGCAGGCCTGCTCCGGGTCGATCCCTTCCTCGCCCAGGACAGCTTCCTGATGCGCAAGCTCACGGGCGATCTCTCCCCCGGCGAGGGGAGCGCGATGCCGATCGGCGCGATGCCTCTCTCGCCCGAACAGCTCGCCTTGATCGCCGACTGGATCGAAGCCGGCGCCGAGCCCGATCCGGAACCCGCGGCCGCGCCGTGAGCCCGCGGGTTCGATCCCGCCTCGGGCTCTGCCTCGTGGCGACCTGTGCCCTTCTCGGCGGTGGGCTCGCACCGGAGGCACGCGCGCTCGACGTCGTGCCCTTCCGGGTGCTGCACGGCCGTCCCCCCGCCCTGCCTCCCGACGATCCGGCCGGGGCACCGCGCTGCGACCTCTGGCTCGAGGGCGGTCGCCTGCATCTTCTCTTCGAGCCCGGCCAGACTCCGGCCACGATCGAGGGCCGACTCCTGCTGGAAGAGGGGGCGATCAAGGATGTCGAGATCGGCTCGGAATCCTTTCAGATTCGTCAAGGCAAGCCCGAGCGCCTGCTCTGGGAAGTACCGCTCGGAGCGCGGAGCGAGACCCTCGCGGTGACCCTCTCGGGCGATTTCTCGGCATTGACGATCGATATGAGCGTCGATGGCCGCAAGATCCCCTCGGCCCTGCGGGTGGGCGAGCGTGGCGCACGCGCCCGCTCGCTGCCGTTGCGACTCGACCTGGGCCCCGCGCGCGAGGACTGGATCGAACGCTTCGGCTTCCACTGAACGTGGTCGCCGGCACGATCGGGCGGGAGCATACGGTCGGCTGCGGACCGAACGCATTCGCTTCCACGGAACGTGGGCGCTGGCAGCTCCCTTCAGACGGCGGTCGTCCCTGCCTTCAGGCGGCGCGCAGCCTCGGTGGCGAAGTATGTCAAGATCAGGTCGGCTCCGGCCCGACGGATCGCGAACAAGCTCTCGTCCACCACCCGCGCCTCGTCGATCCAGCCACGTTCGGCAGCGGCGCGTATCATCGCGTACTCCCCACTCACCTGATAGGCGGCGACCGGCACCGCGCAAGCCGCCCGCACGGCCGCGAGCACGTCGAGATTCGTCCCAGCGGGTTTGACCATCACCATATCCGCGCCCTCGGCCAGGTCGAGCGCCAGTTCCCGCAGGGCCTCGCGGCCATTGGGCGGGTCCATCTGATAGCCGCGCCGGTCGCCCGAACGCGGTGCCGATTCGGCTGCCTCGCGGAAGGGCCCGTAGAGGCCAGAAGCATACTTGACGGCATAGGAGAGAATCGGCAGGTGATCGAAGCCGGCCATGTCCAGCGCGCTGCGGATTGCGCCAACTCGCCCGTCCATCATGTCCGAGGGCGCGACGATGTCGGCCCCGGCGCGGGCATGCGAGACGGCTTCGCGGGCGAGCAGCTCCAGCGTCGGATCGTTCAGGACCTCACCATCGCGCAGCACGCCGCAATGGCCGTGGTCGGTGTATTCGCAGAGGCAGACGTCGGTGATGAGGACGAGTTCAGGTAGGGCTCGGCGCAATTCGGCCAGTGCCTGCTGCACGATGCCGTCGTCGCGCCACGCTGCACTGCCGGCCGCGTCCTTGGATTCGGGGATGCCGAAGAGAATGATGCTGCGCACGCCCGCGTCCCAGGCCTCGCCCGCAACCTCGGCGAGTCGGTCAACGGACCACTGACGCACGCCCGGCATCGCCCCGATGGCCTCGGCGAGGCCGCGGCCCGGTCGCACGAAGAGCGGCAGCACGAGCTGCGCCGGCTCCAGGTGGGTCTCCCGGACCAGTCGCCGCAAGCGCTCGGTGCGACGGAGACGGCGCGGGCGGACCACGGGAAAGACACCGGCCTGGGGGCTGGGCTCGTTTGCCATGCGCCGCCCGTACCACAACGAGCCGCTCGGGTTCAGCGTTCTGCAGCGAGCGGTCTCGCGGCGCCTCGACCTCGGAGGTACGTGACCAACGGGCGGCCGCGCGCCCTTAGATCCACGTCACCCGTGTGCGGCGCTGAGGCTGCTTACCCTGTGCTGAGGCACTTGCGCATCTGGGCGTTCCGCCGCAGGCGATCGCGAGCCACCTCGACTTCGGAGGTGGCTGGCGTGCGGCGCGGGTCGTCGAGCGATCATTCGAATCTCCGCGGTATGAAGGAACGGCCACTCGCCCCCATGACCTACGCGCCGGGCGGGTCGACACGGCCCCCCCCGGTCGGGCCGCGGCTCGGTTCAAGGCGGCGCGAGCAGGTTGCCGAGCGCCGTGACCAGCCCGTCGATGGTGTAGGTCTCGGCTACGGCATCGACCCGCAACCCGCGCTCGCGGGCGGTGGCCGCCGTGACCGGACCGATGCAAACCACGCGGGCGTTCTCGAGCCAGGCACGTGCCGCGCCGGGGTCCGTCGCATCGAGGACGTCGAGCAGGTGATTCACCGTACTCGAGCTGGTGAAGGTCACCGCGTCGAGCGGGCCCCCGGCGATGGCGAGGCGCGCCTCGGCCGGGGCATCGGCGGGGATCCGGCTCACGTAGGTGTGAACCTCGTCGACTCGCGCCCCGAGCGCGCGCAGGTCTCGGGGCAAAAGCTCTCGAGCGCCGGCGGCCCGCGCCAGCAGGACGCGCTGTCCCGCAAGTGCCACGCCGCTGCGGAAGGCCTCGACCAGCGACTCGGCGACAAACTCCTCGGGCACGAGGTCGGCACGCAGACCCCACGCCGCGAGCGCCCGCGCGGTCGCCGGGCCGATCGCCGCCAAGCGCGCGCGGTGCAGGTCGCGCAGATCCCGACCGCACTCGAGCAAGGCCTCGACGAACCGGTGCACGCCGTTCTCGCTGGTCAGGACGATCCAGTCGTAGTTTTCAATGCTTTCCAGAGCCGCCCGCAGTGGAGCCAACTCGGCTGGCGGCGCGATCTCGATGGCCGCGATCTCGACCGGCTCCGCACCCAGCGCGGCGAGTTCGGCCTGCAAGCGTCCGGCCTGATGACGGGCGCGCGTCAGCAGAATGCGGCGGCCAAAGAGGGGCCGCTTCTCGAACCAGGCGATCCGCTCGCGCAAGCGCACCACCTCGCCGATCACCACGGTCACCGGGGGGCGCAAACGCCGCGTCGCGACCAGATCGGCGAGACTGGCAACGGTACCGACCAGCGTCGTCTGGCGCGGCGTCGAACCCCAGCGAATGGCCGCCGCCGGCGTATCGTCGGCTAACCCGGCAGCGCGCAGCGCAGCCAGATTGTGCGCCATCTGCACGACGCCCATCAAGAGCACGATCGTGTTGCCCGCGCTCGCGATCAGATCCCAGCGCACCGGCCCGCCACCCTTTGGCGCGGCCTCGTGGCCAGTCAGGATCGTCACACCAGAAACCCAGTCTCGATGCGTCACCGGGATGCCGGCGCAAGCCGGAACCGCCAGCGCACTGCTCACCCCGGGGACGATCTCGAAGACGATCCCGGCCGCGGCGAGAACGCAGGCTTCCTCCGCTCCCCGGCCAAAGAGCATGGGATCGCCGCCCTTGAGGCGCACCACGCGCCGGCCCGCACGGGCGTGATCGATCAGCAGGGCGTTGATCTCCGCCTGCTCGAGGAGGCGCTCGGCGCGACCATGCTTGCCCGCGAAGATGCGCAACGCCGTGCGCGGCGCGAAGCCGAGCAGGGCTGGGTTGGCGAGTTGGTCGTAGATCACCACCTCGGCCCGCTCGAGGCACTCGCGCCCGCGCAGCGTCAACAACCCCGGAGCGCCGGGGCCGGCGCCGACCAGATAGACCGCTCCCGAGGACATGGCCGAGAGCTACTCCGGGGCACCCGATGCGGCAAACGCGCGACCCCGGCACCCCTGTGGGGAGCTGCGGAGGAACGCGCACTCATGCCCGCGCAGCACGGCTCCCACGCCCGTGCCCGACCTCACGGACAAGAGTTGTTTCGCCAAAACCTCCGGCGCCGCGCCACGCCAGCTCGCGGGCCAGTCGAGGTCACGTACGGAAACCGGCCACGCCCACGCTCCGACCCGGGCCCACCTTCCACACCCAGCGCGCCATGCCGAGGCCGCAGGCGGGGGGCCGGACCGTCGACGGTCTGCTAGCGCGACGGCATGCAGCCGAATGCCCTCCGCGACAAGCGCATGCTTGGCGACACGTGCCGTCGGGGACGGCGCGCCCGTCCCGGCATCTGGGCTGCCCTCCTGCTCGGACTGATCGGCGCGACCGCGGCTCGCGCCCAGGAGCCGAGCGCGACACCTGCGGCCACTCCCCCCGCCGGCCCATCGCGAAATGTCGACGCCGCCGCGCGCGTTACCGAGCACGGGCGGGAACGCGAGATCATCGGCGAGGTCGTCGAACTCGGCTGCTACCTGCGGGACGGGGCGCGCGGGCTGGGACACCGGCCCTGCGCGCTGACTTGCAGCCGGGCCGGTGCGCCACTCGGAATCGTGGAGGACGACACCGACGAGCTCTACCCAGCCGCCTTGCGCGGCCCTGCCAGCGACGTCCGGACCCTGCTCGAAGACCATCTCGCCGCGCGCGTACGCACCAGCGGCCGAGTCTACGAACGCGCCGGCGGCCGCCTCTTCGTGGTCGAACACCTCGAGCGACTCTCGCCGCCCTGAGCAGACCAGGCGGGCCGACGCCGCAGCAGGCCAACTCGGCAACGGCGGCTCCAACACCAACCCCTCCCCGGATGCCGTGGTCAGCGCGACGACGGCGCTGTGATGAATCGCGGCCGCGCCGCGCCGAGGACCGGGCGATGCGGCGGTCGTGGTCCATGAAGGGATCCTGCGGCTGAACCCAATGCCGCTCGCATCCCGGCCGAGCGTGCCCTCTCTCTCGCCCGCGCACCAGACGGGCTTGGGCGAAGAGTTGCGATCAAACGCCGGGGTGGGCGGCGGCAGCGTCAAGCACGGCGCGGGCACCGCGTCCGAGCAGGCGCGCCGCCAGTTCGCGACCGAGCGAGGCCGGATGCGCGGCATCCCCCTCGATTTCGTCGCGCAGCACGGGATCGCCGTCGATTCCCGCCACCAGACCCGTCAAGCTCAGACGGCCCGCCGACACGGCCCGTGCGTACGCGGCAACCGGGGCGACGCAGCTCGCCCCGAGAGCCTGACAGAAGGCCCGCTCAGCCTCGCAAGCCACGCGCGTGGCGGCGTCCTCCACGGCGCGGAGACGGCAGCCCAGCCCGGTCCGGTCCGCCCGGATCTCGATCGCCAGTGCCCCTTGCCCCGCCGCTGGAACGACAGCGTCCCACGGCAGCGACCGGGCATCGACGGCGAGACCGAGCCGGCGCAATCCGGCCGCGGCCAGCACCACGACATCGACCACGCCTTCGTCAGCGCGCAACAGGCGAGTATCGACGTTGCCACGCAGGGCCACGATCTCGAGATCGGGCCGGCGGGCCTTGATCTGCGCGCGGCGGCGCAGACTACCCGTGCCAATGCGCGTCCCCGCCGGGAGGGCCGCCAGCAGTTCCAAGCCGTCGCCCGCGGGTGCCCGAAGCCGCGCCGCCGGCACGAGGACATCGCAAGCATCCGCACGCGGCGGAACAGCCGCGATCGCGAAACCGGCCGGCAGCGCCGCGGGAACATCCTTCAACGAATGAATCGCGCCATCAATCGAACCAGCGACGAGCGCTTCCTCGAGTTCCTTGATGAAGAGGCCCTTGCCGCCGATGCGGGCCAGCGGCGTGTCGAGCAGACGATCGCCGCTGGTGCGGATCACCTCGAGTTGGGCTGCGATCCCCGCCGCCCGCAACGTCTCGACCAGTTGCCCCGACTGGGCGAGAGCAAGCCGACTACCGCGCGTTCCGATCCGCAGTACAGGCCCTTCTTGTTCAGCTCTCGGCACCCTCGTCCTCATCCCGCGCAGCACTCGCGGGCGGTGACTCCTCGAGGGCAAACATCCGCCGCACCATCTCCGCGGCCTCCTCGACGGCCGCCGCTTCCTCGCGCGCCAGTTCCTTGAGGGCCACCAACGGCCCGTGCAGCAATTTATTGACAATGGCCGCACTCATCGCTTCGAGGACCGCGCGCTCCGCATCGCTCGCGGCCGGCAGGCTGCGCAGGGCACGTTCGAGTTCGACGCGCCGGATCTCCTCGGCCTTGTCGCGCAGGGCGACGATCGTCGGTCGGACCTCGTCATCGCGCAAATGGCTCCAGTAGCGCTTGACCTCCTCCTCGATGATCGATTCTGCCCGGCGGGCCTCGCTGGCGCGCCGCTCCCGGTGCTCCTCGGCCACGCGATCGAGATCATCGACATCGTAGAGGTAGATCCCCTCGATGTCGTTCAGCGCCGGGTCGAAATTACGCGGCACGCCCAGATCGATCAGGAACATCGGCCGCCGACGCCGCTGGCGGAGGGCTTCGTTGAAGTGCGACGGACCAAGAATCCAGCCGGCACCGCCGACCGAACTCACCACCACGTCGGCCATCGGCAGGTAGGGCTCGATCCGCTCCAGCGGGACCGGCGTGCCACCGAAACCACGGGCCAGTTCAACTGCCCGGTCAAACGAGCGATTGACGAAGATCAGGCCGCGTGCTCCGGCTGTCCGGAAGTGCCGAGCGGCAAGTTCCGCCATCTCACCCGCCCCGATCAGCATCACCGTCTTGTCACCGAGATCATCGAAGATCCGGCTCGCCAGATCCACGGCGGCCGCCGCCATCGAAACGCCGAGCTGACCCACCCCGGTCTCGGTCCGTACCCGCTTGGCCACCCGGAAAGCCCGCTCGAAACAGCGCTTGAGGCCACCCGAAGCCGCCGATACCGCGGCCGCCTGACGATATTGTTCCTTGATCTGACCCAGAATCTGCGGCTCTCCCAGAATCATGGAGTCGAGACTCGAGGCCACGCGGAAGAGATGGCGCAGCGCGCCGCGCCCGTGGTGCAGGTAGAGATGCCCCTCGAGACCGGCGCGCGGCAGCTCGTGGTGGCGCGTCAGCTCCGCGGCGAAGGCTTCCAGTGGATCTCCAGCCTCGGTCATCGCCACGACCTCGAGCCGATTGCAGGTCGAGACCAGCACGAGCTCATGGGCCTGGAGCGCCGCCCGCAGACGCAGCGCCGCCGCGCCAACGTGCTCGGGCGCCACCGCGACGCGCTCACGCAACTCCACGGGCGCAGAATGATGGCTGAGACCGACCACGACCAGCTCGCCCTCGCGCCGACGCGGCCGCAGCGTCTCCACCCGACCTCTCGCCCCTGCTCCACTCATCCGTAGGCACCCGTGTGACTACCCGGCGCCAGCAGGTTGACGCCGATCAGCGAGAGCGCGAGCACGCCGAAGCCCGCGATCGTGAGCCTTGCTGCCCGCCGCCCGCCCCAGCCGACCGTCAAGCGGGCGTGCAGGAGCAGCGCGTAGACCAGCCAGACGATCATTGTCCAGATCGTGCGCGGCTCCCAGTTGAGAAGCCGGCCGTGCGTCAGCTCCGCCCACAGGAGCCCCGCCAGAACGCTCAGCGTCAGTGTCAAAAAACCCCAGAGCAGGAGACGGAAACTCATGCGATCGAGCGTCTCCAGGGATGGGAGCCGGGCCAGTGCGCGACGACTCGCGTGGGCCTTGAGCTGGTGCTCCTGCCAGAGGTAGATCGCACTGACGAGCCCGGCGAGGGCAAACGCCGCGTCGCCCGCGACGGCGAGCGTCACGTGGACCGGCAACCACGGACTGCGCAGGAGGTCCGGCACTGCGGCCGCGCGTCCCGCCGAGGCCAGGGCAGCGAGAGTCCCCGCAAAGCCAATGGGCCCGATGAGAGCGCCGAGCACGACCAGGCGGCCACGCACTTGCGCGACCAGATAGACACCGACCAGAAGCCAGGCAAAGAGTGCCGTCTGTTCTGCACCTGTCGACACCGCCAGGACGCCCAGTTCGAGCGAACGCACGAGAACGATGGCGAAGCCGAGGAGAAAGCCCGCGGCCAGCGCCAGGACAGCGAGGCGCGCAGCGCGCTCGTCGGGCCGCACCAGTGCGGCGCCGGCGGCAATCGTGCCGATCAAGTAGGCGCCGAGAGCAAGGTCGAGAAGCAGCGCCTCCATCAATCCGTACGCGCCCGCGTGGTGCTTTCCAGCGAGTAGCGCGGCTGTGCTCTCGCGGCTGATGTGTCCATCAGTCCGCGCGCGTCCGCGCGCCGCGGTGCAGATCTTCTTCTGCACGTTCCGTGAGCCGTTCGACGCGAGATCCGTCACGACTGCGCAAGGCCTCGACCAGCCCGCCCTCGAGCAAGCGTGTAAATGCACGCGCTCTCTCGGTGCCGCGCGCGAAGCGGGCACGCAACTCCGCCAGCACCTCGGCTGCAGAGCCATACTCGGGTCCGACCAGTGCTGCGATCTCGTCCCGGACACGTCGCGCCAGCGCCGGGCTCGCGCCGCCCGTGCTCACCGCGACCACCACCGCGCCCTGGCGGTGGATGGCCGGCATGATGAATGTGCTCGACGCCGCATCGTCGGCGACGTTCAGGGCCAGACCGCGCTGGGTTGCCTCGGCGCGCACCGCCTCGACCGGCACGCCCGGACCACACACGAAGGCCAGGGTCGCGCCCTCGAGGTCGCCCGCGCGGTAGGCCCGGCGCCGACGCTCGATGTTCGCGTGGCGGCGGCACAAAGCCTCAAAGGAGGCCTCGCCCGCCGCACCGATCACGACGATCCCGGCACCGGCATCAATCAACGCCTGCACCCGCCGCGCCGCCTCGGCGTCCGTTCCGACGACGACGCAACGGCACCCCTCGACCCGCACGCTGATCGGCAGGAAGCTCACGGGGCGACCCTATCACGAACGCCATGATCATTCCCGTCTCGTGCGACGGCCTCTCGCGCCGCCCCCTTCCTCATTTGCCCACACCAGTGGGACAGTGGCGCCCGTGGGACTTGGAATCGAGGGCGGGACTGATTGCTGAGCGCTGGCCCCAGCGGAGAGGGCGATCGTGACCGCAAATGCGCACCGTCGCGCCATCACCGTCGCGGCTGCGGCTGCCCGGGGCGCCAGCCGTTGGCGGCCGTCGTAGAAGTAGCCTCCCCCCTCGGCGGGCGTTCACCGGCGAGTTCAAGCGGGAGGTCCTCTCCAAGGCCGAGACCTGCACCGAGGTCGCCGAGGAGGGCGCGCGCCTGCAGTGCCGCAACCTACGCGCCCTTCCCCGGGCCAGGTGGCACCACCAGCGCGATGAAGGCACACCTCCCAAGGAGGTCCGGATCAACAAGCCCGCACCCCCCACTGGGCCGCCGCACGCTCCTGCCGGCGCAATCGCGCCGCCATTGAGCGATCAGGCGTACCCCAAATGCGCCGACCCGCCGCCTCGCCTTCGTTCACAGGCGCCGCCCCACTTGACTGCGAGCGGTCATCGGGCCCAAGAAATGAATATATGAAACCACAACCAGAGCGTAAGCCGAGCGGAGGATCACAGCGACGACACGTCGTGAAGATCGGAACGAGCCGCCAGGTCGTGATTCCGAAGCTGATCCACGACCAACTTCGGCTCGCCCCGGGGGACTTCCTCGAGGTAGAGCTCCGCTCGGGCAAGGTGATCTTCGCCCCCAAGACGCTCGTCGATCGGGGCATCGACGAAGGCCTCAACGACATCCGAAAGGGCCGGGCGCATGGCCCCTACCGCTCGGCAAGGCAGCTCGCCGCAGCGCTGCGGGGTGAGAAGAAAACCCGCGGCTCAGCGTGATGCGAGTCTTCTTCTCGGAGCGCTTTCGGCGCAGCTACCGCGACGCTCCTCCGGCGATCCAAAAGACCCTTGATCGGAAGGTAGAACTCCTTGCAGGGAACCTCCTCCACCCTTCCCTTCGTGCCAGGAAGCCGACGAGGTACGAGATGTTTGGCAGGCCCGAGACACAAGAGACTGGCGTTTTTACTTCCAGATCAAGGGTGATGCATATTATCTCGTTGATATGATCGCGCACCCGAAGTAGCCCATCGCCTCGCGACCGACCCCGATGACGCGAGAAACCATCAGGCGCATCGACCGCCCGCCTTCTCTCGGGCCCTTGATGTGGACAGTGCGCACGGCCCCGACGCCCTGAGACGGCAGCCCGGTAGGGTCGCTGTGGACTGCGGAGACGACACACCCAGGCTCGGCACCGAAGCGCCGCGCGTCCGAGCGGTACGCCCGCAAGACATGGACCGCGCCCCCACGCGGAGACCTTCAACGGGTCGCCCGTCCTGCTTGACTCACGGGGAGATCGCCCGGCGGATCTCGCGGATCGTACAGCTCATGGCGAGAACCACGGCGGGGCTCGCCTGCGCCCTGAGCTAGCCGTTCGGCGGGATCAGGAGACGGGCGCCGACCTGGATGCGGTTGGGGTGCCGCACGTCGTTGGCGGTCTGGATCGCCCGCACGCTGGTTCCGTAGCGCCGTGCGATCGCTGCCAGTGTCTGGCCGCGCCGGACCTGATGGACCACGCTGCGCGAGGCATCGGCGGCGAGCTGGCGGCGGCGGTCGCCGAGATGCGCGCTGGCCACGCGCAGATCGTCAGGCGTCCGCGGCAGGCGGATTCGGGTGCCACCGGGCAAGCGGACCTGACCGCGCACCGCCGCCGGCAGAATCGCCGGGTTGAGCGCGACCATCTCCTCAATCGTCAAGCCATGGCGGCGCGCCAGGTCGCGGACGTGGGTCCCGCTAGCGACCCTCTCGTCGCGCGTGCGTGGCGCCGGGATCGCGCGGATCGGTCCGAAGTAGCGCCCAGCCTGGCGCGCCACGTCGTGCGCGGCCAGAAACTCGGCATAAAAATTGCGCGACGCAAACCCGAAGCTCGGACTCTTGTACCGCCGGGCAATGACTCCCATATCCGTCGTGCCGAGCTCGCGTGCAGCGCGGCGCATGCCTCCCGCACCGTGGTTGTAGGCCGTGATCGCAAGCGGCCAGCTTCCCAGGGCCGCGTAGTCGCGACCGAGATGCTCGGCGGCGGCTGTAGTAGCACGCAGCGGGTCGCGTCGTTCGTCGATGGCCGAGTTGATGTGCATATACTGGCGACCGGTGGACGGCATGAACTGCCAGACACCGGCGGCGCCGACGCGCGAGTACGCCTCCAGATCAAAGCAGGACTCGACCATGGGCAGATCGGCGAGACCCGGGGGCAGGCCTCGTTCCACGAAGGCCTCGCGCATCCGTTCGAGGTAGCCGCTGCGCCGCGCGAGACCGGCGGAAAAACGCTCGCGCAGGCCACTCTGCCCGCGCAGTCGCGCTCCGGCCTGCCGGAAGCGGGTCCGCCCGCCGGGCAGGTCGTTCGCCTTGCGCACCACTTCCCGTTCTGGGGCGCTCAAGACCTTCGCACCAAGACCGTGGCGATGGGCTTTCTCGAGCGCTGCGACGATGCGCGCTTTTGCCCGATTGACACGAGCCTCACGCTCGCGCGTGTACCGGGCCTCGGGCCGACCATCGGCCCCGACCAGATCTCGGAGATCGACGACCTCGTAAACGACGCCGAGGTGTTCGTTGTCGTGCAGCGCGACCTGGTTCTCCGACCAGGTCCCGAACACGTTGCGCCAGAAAGCCACCGCCGGCTCGAGCCCCGCCGGACGCGGGAAATCGGCCGCCACCGCCGGGCCGATCATCACGCCGAGCCAGAGGGCCAGCGCCGCACCGATCATGATCACACGCTTCATGCCGTGCATCTCCTCTCCACCTCCACCACCACTACAGCACCCGTCGCCTCGACGAGCGCGTCGAAGGTATCAGCAAGTGCCCGACGAAACAACGCAATCACGGCGAACAAGGCGCAACGCGACGCCCGTCGGCGCAAGCAACCTGCAGCGCGTCCCGCTCGGACAGGATCGGCCCGAGCGGGATCATCGCGCCAACCTCGCCAAGCCCAACCCCCCGTTAGCGCTGCCCACGCGCGCTCGGACGGAATCAACGGTCCGCTGGTGCTGCTCGCGCGACAATCAGCGCTGACACGTCGGACAGTAGTAGCTCGAGCGGCCAGCAGTCACTTGATGGCGGATGGGCGTGGCGCAAGTCACGCAGGGCAAGCCGGCGCGGTCGTAGACGCGGAAGCGGCGCTGGAAGCCCCCCTCGCGGCCGTCGGCATCGCGGTAGTCGAGCAGCGACGAACCGCCCGCGGCGAGCGCCTCCTCGAGCGTCTCGCCGATGACGGCGGCGAGCGCCATGGCCTCGGCCCGACGGAGCCGTCCCGCGCGCCGTCCCGGCCGGATGCGGGCCCGGAAGAGGGCTTCGTTGGCGTAGATGTTGCCAAGACCCGCGATCCGTCGCTGGTCCATGAGCAAGGTCTTGATGCGCTGGCGGCCGCAGCGCCGCGTGAGAGCCCAGAGCATCTCGCCGTCCACCCCCTCGACCAGCGGATCCGGCCCCAGCGCGAGTTCGGGTTCGCCCGCCTCGACGCGCATGACCCCGAAGCGGCGCGGATCCTGGAAATATAATTTTTCGCCCCCCTCGAACAGGATCTGGACGTGAACGTGCGGCGTACCCGGCAGCGGCGTGCCGACGCAGAGACGCCCGCTCATTCCGAGATGGACCAGCCAGACGCCGCCATCGTCGAGATCGGCAAGTAGGAACTTGCCACGGCGACGGACGCCGACCACGCGGTGGCCCTCGAGGCGCGAAGCGAACGACTCGGGCACCGGTTCACGGAGCCGGCGATCATGGACCTCGACCCGCGCGATCCGTCGCCCGCGGACGTGGGGCAGGAGGGTCCGCCGGACGGTCTCGACCTCGGGCAACTCGGGCATTCAGCCCCCCTCGCCCGCCGGCTCAGCAGGCGAAGCTGCCGCCTCCGCGCCACTCGTGTCGCCCTCCAGCGCCAGAGCCGCCCGCGCCAGGGCGCCGAATTCTCCAAAAGCCAGTGTCTCGGCGCGGCGGCCGCCATCGATGCCCGCCGCCGCCAACACGAGGAGCGCGGCTTCGCGCCCAAGGGCCGAGCCGAGCGCATTGCGCAACGTCTTGCGACGCTGCCCGAAGGCACCACGGACCACCCGCCGGAAAACGGCAACGTCCGGCACCCCTTCTGGAATTTGCATGCGACAATCGAGCCGGACCAGTGCCGACTCGACCTTGGGCTGCGGCCGAAAGGCAGAGGGTGGCACGATCGGCCCGAGCTGTGCCGCGGCTCCCATTGCTGTGAGGACCGAGAGCGCGCCATAGGCGTGCTCTCCCGGACCGGCGCAGAGCCGCTCGGCGACCTCGCGCTGCAGCAGCACGACGATCCGCTCGAAGCGCCCGATCTCGGTCACGAGTCGCGACACCATGGCTGTTCCACTCGAATAGGGCAGGTTCGCGACGACATTCCGCACTCTGGCCGGAATCGCGGACAGGGGCAGGCGTAGAAAATCAGCCTGCTCGACGTGCAGGTTCCCATGCCCGCGGGCACTCAGCTTCGCCCCGAGCGCAGGGTCGATCTCGACGGCAAACACCTCGTGTCCGGCGCCGAGGAGAACGTCGGTCAGGGCGCCATGCCCGGGGCCGATCTCCAGCACCGAACTCGCAGCCCTGAGTTCGGCGAGTGCCAGTGCGGCTCGGGCGACCCCCGGATCAACGAGGAAGTTCTGCCCGAGAGCATGTCGGCGTGTCCGTGGTCCTCCCATCGTCGTCCCGCAAGGCTGCCGGCGGCTACACCGTCCGCAAGCAGGGGTCGAGACCACCGTGGAAGGCCCCCTGATCGACGGGCTTCTGGGCGCTGGATGGCATTGCCCCCGGCGTCGAAACTACCCCTCCGGGCAGCGCTCTCTCGACTTCGCGCACACGGCGTGGATCGGCAGTGCCGAGAACGTCGAGGATGTGCGGGTCCGTGAACACCTGAGCGGCCAGGGCGCGCATGTACTTGAGGTTGCGCGAGCGAAACGCCTTCATGGCCGGGAATGATTCGCGCAGGTGCGTGGCCAGCCGGTCGATCATCTTGGCACCCCAGCCCGCGCGATCCTGCCGCTCGAGAATCATCCGGCCGACCTCCCCGTAAAGCAGCACCAATCCTGAATTGGCGGCAGGGACCACCCGCTGGCGCCAGGCCATAATTGCATTGCTTGATCGCCCTGAGGGCGGTCGCGTAGCCGCGCGGCAGCTCCGCGTGGGGCGGCGCGGGAGATCTTGTCAGCGCCCCAGTGGCCACACCGGCATGGGCTCGATGTCGAGGGGATCGCTCTCGCCCCGGGCCAGACGCCGCCAGCCGGCGAACGCGATCATGGCGGCATTGTCGGTGCAGCGCGCGAGTGGCGGCACGACGAGCATGACGCCCACGTCACGGCAGAGATCGGCCATCGCCGCGCGCAGCGCGCCGTTGGCCGAGACCCCACCCGTCACGACCAGGCAGCCGGCCCCCGTCTTTTCCAACCCACGCCGTGCCGCCGCCACCAGAGTCTCGACCACCGCAGCCTGGAAGGAGGCGGCTACGCCGGCCGGCGGCAGATCGGGTCGCTCCCGCAAGCGCTGCCAGAGTGCCGTCTTCAGACCGCTGAAACTGAGATCGACCGCCTCGCTGCGCACACGGGGTCGCGGCAGAACGAGCGTCGCCGGATCGCCCTCCCGCGCAAGGGCCTCGATGCGACGGCCGCCGGGGTAACCGAGATCGAGCAGCTTGGCGGCCTTGTCGAAAGCCTCGCCCGCGGCGTCGTCCCGCGTCTCGCCGAGCAATTTCCAGCGGCCCTCGGCTTCGGACAGGTAGAGCGCCGAATGTCCGCCCGAGACGACCATGCCGAGGAAAGGTCGCGGCAGAGGCTGGTCGAGTTCGGTCGAGAGCAGGTGGCCCTCGATATGATGGACGCCCACCAGCGGCAGACCGCGGCTGCGCGCGATCCCCTTGGCGGTCTGCAACGCGACCAGCAGACAGCCGAGCAGACCCGGACCGCGCGTAGCCGCCACGGCGTCGATGCCCGCGATGTCGATCTCGGCACGATCCAGCGCCAGCTCGATCACGGGTATGATCTGCGCGAGGTGGTTGCGCGCCGCCAGCTCCGGCACCACGCCGCCGAAAGGTGCATGGATCAAGTCCTGCGACGCCACAACGCTTGAGAGTTCGCGGCCGTCCTCGAGGACGGCCGCCGCCGTGTCGTCGCAGGACGACTCGAGACCGAGAACGATCATTCCTGTGCGGGCTTGATCGCAATGAAGATCGTGCTCTCTCCTCTGCGCACCAGCATCAGCACACTCTTGCCCTTCGGAGTCTTGCCGATCTGCTCGGAGTAGGCCCCGACGTCGGCAACCGCGTGGCGGTTGACCTCGACGATCAGGTCGCCGCGCCGCAGTCCCGCCTCGGCCGCCGACGAATCGGGGTCAACCGAAGACACCAGGACGCCCTTCGTACCGGCATCAAGACCGAGCGTCTCGGCGATCTCGGGCGTCAAGTTCTGCACGGTGAGCCCCAGCGCCGAGGAGGCCTCGCCCGAGAGCACCCCCTCGTCGTCGGCCATCTCGCGAATGACGAGTTCCAGCGTCTTCTGCTCGTCGCCGCGCTGGACCAGGAGATCGACCGACTTGCCGATCGGCTCACGCGCCACCAGCATCGGCAGCTCGGTCGATTCCTTGACCAGAGTGCCGTCAAAGCTGACGATCACGTCGCCCACCTTGATTCCCGCATCGGCGGCCGGTCCACCCGCGACGACGTCCGCCACCAGCGCCCCCTCGGCGTGCTCCATGCCGAGAGATTCGGCCAGCTCGGGCGTGACCTTCTGGATCATCACACCCATCCAACCCCGCACGACCTTGCCCTTCTCCTTGAGCTGAGGGATCAGCTCGCGCGCAAGATCGATCGGGATCGCGAAACCGATGCCGATATTGCCGCCGCTGCGGCTGAAGATCGACGTGTTGATACCGACCACGCGACCTTGCAGATCGATCAGCGGACCACCCGAATTTCCGGGATTGATGGGCGTATCGGTCTGGATGAAATCGTCGTAATTGCCCTGGCCGATGAAGCGGCCCTTGGCACTCACGATGCCGGCGGTCACCGAGAACTCGAGGCCGAAGGGGTTGCCGATCGCCATGACCCATTCGCCGACCTTGAGGTCCGACGAGTCGCCGAACGGAACCGCCACCAGCGGATGCGGCGGCTCGATCTTGATCAACGCCACGTCGGTCTTGGGATCGCGCCCGATCATTTTGGCTTCCAGCTCTTCTCCTGATTCAAGCTTGACCTTGATGCTGCTCGCGTTCTCGACGACGTGATTATTGGTCAGGATGTACCCCTCGGCATCGATCACGAAGCCCGAACCGAGGCTGCGCTCGGGCGCCCGGGGCTGGCCACCACCGCCGCCGCCAGGACCGCCGGGAGCGCCGAAGAAATGCTCGAAGGGATCGCCGGGAGGAAGCTGTCCGCGAAAACCAGAGGTGCTCTGCTTCGCCGCCTTGGTCGAGATATTGACCACCGAGCCCCGCAGCCTTGCAGCGAGTTCGGTGAAGTCCGGCAAGGTGCAGGCGCCGCAGGCGTCGCCGGTCGCGTGTTTCCCGTGGTCATCGCCGTCGTGGTCCTCTTCTGCCGCGGCCGTCGCCACAGCCGAGCCGACAGGCCCCGCCGCCATCATCTCGGCCCGCTGGTGCGAGACCCAGGCGCCAAGAGCGAATCCCACCACGATCAAAACAATGATTCGGAACACGCTTCGCATCAGAACCTTCCTTCCACCGAGAGATCTTCCAAACAGCTTCGCTCACTCGCCATGGCGATGGGCCACGAAGCGGACACGCAGATCATAGAGAGCATTTTCGAGGAGCTGGTGTTCCTCGGGGTCGAGGTTGCCCCGGGTCTTGAGCTGGAGAACACCGAGCAGGTCGATCGTGTAGCGGGCCGAGTCGACATCGACAGTGGCGGGCTGCCCTCCGGGTGTCGGCACCTCACCGAGGGCGAGCATGGTCTGGGTGTAGAGACTCAGGATGAGCTGGCCGAGACTCGGCGCCTCGACCGGAGATTCGCCTTCGAAGGGCTCGCCCTGGGGCACAGCACGCGCCGTGGACGGACTCTCCGGCACTGGTGCAGCCGGTTGTTGCGGCACGGGCGCCGCCGCTGCCGTGAACGCAGGCAAGGGCCGTTCGGCGGCGGGCTCTACCGACTCGCTCTTGCCCACGACGGATTCCGTCGTCTCGCGTTCCTGGCCCTCGGCGTCGAAGCGCCGCCGGTCGACAACCCGGAAGCCGCCGGCACTGTCCCTGTCTTGCTCCCGATCGCTCATGGCCACTCCACGCCGCCGGCAGGCGTTTGGACGTTCCGTGCCGGCGACGCTTCGATCAATCTCGCGAAAAATCGCCGCGCTGCTCCGAGACCGCCGCAAGCCACGTGGCGCCGTTTAGACCACAGCCGTGGGCTGTCAAGGCGAGTCGGCTCGCGGTCGCGAGCGCACGCTCCGGATCCTCGTGCGCCCCCTGCACCGCCGCGACGAAGCCACGCGGACCAAAGGCCGCGGGCTGGGTCACCGTGTAGAAGACGATCGTGCGGACGCCGAGCGCGGCCGCGACGTGGCTCGGCCCGGCGTCGTTGCCCACGAAGACCGAGGCCCGGGCGATGCGACCGACCAGGGCACTCGTGTCCTCGGGACGGACCACCGAGGCGCCGACGGCCCTCCAGCGATCGTCCTCCTGCGGCTCGGCCGGCCCGAGCAACACCTCGACCGAACCGCGCGCGACGCGCCGCCAGTCGTCGATCAACCCGAGCCAGATCGACGCCGGTGCCCGCTTGGCGGACCCGCCGCTTCCCGGATGAACGACGAGCAGGCCCGGCTCGACGGCGATCTTGGCTACAGGCATGAGGCGCGGCACCCCTGGCCCGGACGCGTGCCCGTCCGACACGGCAGCGAGAAAAATATCGGCGGCGTGCCCTGTCGTTCCGGCCCGCACGGGAAAGGGATGAGCGCTCGCCCCCGCGGCGGCGAGCCGGGCTTCGGCGGCGGGATGACCGCGCCCGGTGAAGCTCACCACGAGGCCCGCCGCCCGCAGCGGGGCCGGAATGTCGGGCGGGTCACCCACCATGATCGGGGCAAAGAGCCGGGCAACCCAGGGCGCGTCGAGCGACACCGCCTGCGGCCGCGCCGGAAAGAACGACGTGACCTCTCGCGCTGCGCCCCGCGCGGCGATGGTCAACACTCGACCTCGCGCGGCAAGCCAGGCGACGGCGGGCTCGAGGCAAACCATGTCGCCGAGAGCTCCCGGAAAGAGGATCAACGCCTCGCGCGAATGCATCGGAGTGTCCTCCCGGTTAGCATCGCGCCATGCCCGCCCCCAACGCCGTCGCCGACTCCCCGCTCGACCTCATCGGCGACACTCCGGTGGTGCGGCTTCGTCGCCTCGCCCCCGAGGGCGGCGCCGAGCTGTGGGCGAAGTGCGAGTTCGCCAACCCCGGCGGCAGCATCAAGGACCGTATCAGCAAGGCGATGATCGAGCAGGCCGAGCGCACGGGCCAGCTCGCGCGGGGCGGTGTGATCGTCGAACCGACGAGCGGCAACACCGGTATCGGACTGGCTCTCGTCGCGGCGGTCAAGCGCTACCGACTGATCCTGACCATGCCCGACACCATGAGTCGCGAGCGCCAGAGTCTGCTCGAA
Organism: Pseudomonadota bacterium; assembly: GCA_005777805.1. GTDB lineage: Bacteria > Desulfobacterota > Binatia > UBA12015 > UBA12015 > SXLG01. The sequence continues at coordinate 6,571 of SXLG01000150.1, read as the reverse complement.
GGGTACGGGGCTGCGGTCGAGCTGACGCCCGATTCCAACGGCATGCACGCGGCCGTCGCCCGAGCCAGGGAGATCGCCGCGAGCGAGCCGCACGCCTTCATGCCGCAACAATTCGAGAATCCGGCCAATCCGGCGATCCACGAGGCAACGACCGCGCGCGAGATTCTGGCGCAGATGCCGCGGCTCGATGCCTTCGTCGCGGGTGTCGGCACCGGCGGCACGATCAGCGGCGTGGGTCGAGTGCTGCGCCGCGAACGTCCGGACTGCCGGATCGTCGCGGTCGAGCCCGCCCGCTCGCCGGTTCTCTCGGGCGGCGCTCCGGGACTCCACGCGATCCAGGGCCTCGGTGCGGGCTTTGTGCCCCCCGTCCTCGATCGCGGGATCATCGAACGCATCGAGACAGTCGACGACGACGAGGCGGCATCGATCGCGCGCGCGCTGGCGCGTACCGAGGGAATCCTGGCCGGCATCTCCTCGGGCGCCAACTGTGCCGCGGCGCTCCGGCTCTGCCGTGAGCTGCCCCCCGATGCGGTCGTGCTGACGGTGCTCTGCGACGCCGGCGGCCGCTACCTCACGACCGAACTCTTCCGCGGGGAAGGGATTTGAACCCGCCCGCCCCGGCACCTCGGCCAGCGTGCGCCCACGCCGGAGCCTTGGACCACCGATGTCGATGAGGTGCGCGCCACAAGCCGAGACGGCCGCCCTCGAGCGCTTGCGTCGCACGCTGCGCGGCATGGATTCGGTGCTGGTCGCGTTCTCCGGCGGGGTGGATTCGAGCCTGGTGCTCGATGTCGCCCACGAGGTGCTGGGCGAACGTTGCGTTGCACTCACCGCCGCCTCGGCGGCCGTGCCGCAACACGAACTCGTCGATGCCCGAGCCTTCGCCGCCGGCATCGGAGCGCACCACCTCGTGGTCGAGACCGACGAGACCCGAATCGCCGGCTATGCCGTCAATCCACCCAATCGCTGCTGGTTCTGCAAGGACAACCTCTACGCGCTCTGTCGCGGCGAGGCCGATCGCCTGGGCCTCGCGACGATCGTCGACGGCGTCAACCTCGACGACCTCTCCGACTACCGCCCGGGGCTCGCCGCGGCCCGCGAGCGCGACGTGCGCCACCCGCTCGTGGAAGCCGGGCTCGACAAGGCGGGATTGCGCGCGATCAGCGCCAGACGCGGGCTGCCGACGGCCGACAAGCCGGCGAGCCCATGCCTCGCCTCGCGCATTCCCTACGGCACCCCCGTCACCCGCGAGGCGCTGGCGCGCATCGAGCGGGCCGAGGCGGCGGTGCGGGCGCTGGGGTTTCGTGAACTCCGGGTGCGACTCGATGGCGACACCGCCCGGATCGAACTACCCGTGGCGGACCTCCCGCGGGCAACTGCAGGAGAGATGCCACGCACGCTGGCCGATGGCGTGCGCCGGGCCGGCTTCCGCCACGCCGTGCTCGATCTGAAGGGACTGCGCAGCGGTTCGCTCAACGACGCGCTGCCGGCGGAACTCAGGGCGCGAAAATCGCCTTGAGCTCTTCCATGATCTTCTCCTCGGGATGGGCGCGTGCGATCGCCAGTTCCTTGACGAGAAGATTACGGGCCGTGTCAAGCATCTTGCGCTCGCCGAACGACAGTTCCTTGTCGCCCTTGAGCACGAAGAGGTCGCGCAGGACCTTGGCGATCTCAATGACTGAACCTGTCTTGATGCGGTCGGTATACTCGCGGTAGCGCCGGTTCCAGGTCACCTGATCGACCTCGACCCGCTTGTCGCGCAGGATCTTGTAGACCTGCGCCACGGTCTCCTTGCCGATGATGCGGCGGAGGCCGACCGCATCGACGTTCTCGGTCGGGACCATGATCGTCATGTCGCTCTCGAGGAAGCGGAGCATGTAGAACTTCTTCTCCGTTCCCGCGATCGTCTTGCTCTGGATACTCTCGATGATGCCAACGCCGTGGGCGGGGTAGACGACCTTCTCACCAACCTTGAACATCTCAAACACCCTCCCAAGCCAGCAGACAAAGCGAACCAACCGATGGTAATCGAAATTTCAGACTCCGGCAATGCCGAAACCTTTGCCCCCAATGGACGCAGCCACGTCTCCCGCAGAAGGTGCCGCCTCATGCCGCATCAGAAGGCAGGAGCGGCCCGGCCCGTAGTAGTCCTGGCGCCGGCCCTGCGGGTAAAAAGCGCACTCCTCATAGAGTGCCCGGGCGGCATGGTTGTCTTCCGCCACCTCGAGAATGCACGGCCCGGCTCCCGCGCGGAGCAGGACTCCGCGCAGAAGCGCCCGGCCGACTCCCTGCCGGCGCGCCTCGGGCGCGACAGCGAGTGCGTGCAGCTCGGCCTCGTCGCCGAGATCCCAGTGGATCGAGTAGCCGATCAGCCGCCCCTCACGCTCGGCGACCTGCCGGCACGAGAAGGAGAGCGTGAACTCCCGCTCCAGGCTGGTGCGGTTGGCATTGGGCAGGTCGGCTGCCAGCGCCAGCCCCACGACGACGTCAATATCGTGCTCGACCATCGGTCGCAGACAAACCGCGGTGGTGGGAGCGCGCCACAGCATCGCTCCTACCAGCGGAGAACCGCCGCCCCCCAGGTGAAACCGGCGCCGAACGCCGCGAGGCACACCGTCCGGCCACGCGTCACGCGCCCGTCGCGCACGGCCTCGGCCAGCGCCAGGGGGATCGAGGCGGCGGTGGTATTGCCGTAACGGTCGATATTGTTGACAACCTTCGCCTCGTCGAGACCGAGCTCGGCCGCGACAAACTGACTGATGCGAAGATTGGCCTGGTGCGGGACCAGGACGTCGATGTCGTCCGTCGAGAGCCCATTGAAGGCCAACGACTCACGAATCACTTCGGGGAAGCGGGTGACGGCGTGCTTGAACACGTAGCGACCGTTCATGTGCGGATAGATGGCCGGATCGTCGCCCGCGAGATCCTCGAGCCGAATCCGTGGCTTGCGGCGACTGGCGACGACCTCGATCCACAGCCGCTCGGCGAAAGCACCCTCGGCGTGCAGGTGCACCGAGAGCAGCCCCCGTTGCGCGTCGGGCGTCGGGCCGATCACCGCCGCAGCCGCCCCGTCGCCGAAGATCACGCCCACCTCGCGACCGCGTGTCGTCAAGTCGAGACCGGTCGAGTGGACTTCGCCGCCGACGACGAGCACCTGGCGGGCACGGCCAGCGCGAATCAGCGCGTCCGCCACCGCGAGCGAGTAGAGAAAACCCGAACACTGATCGCGGACGTCAAAGGCCGGCATGGGCCGGGCGCCGAGCTTGCGCGCGAGCAAGACCGCTGACGCGGGCCAGTCGATGTCGGGCGAGAGCGTCGCGAAGATGATCGCGTCGATGGCGTCGATGTCGGTACCGGCGTCGGCCAGTGCTGCGCGCGCGGCCGCAGCACCGAGATCGGTCGCCCCCGTGTCGGTCTGGATGTGGCGGCGCTCGCGAATCCCGGTGCGCTGGGCAATCCACTCGTCGGAAGTGTCCATCAGGCCGCTGAGATCGTCGTTGGTCACGACGTGCTCCGGCAGCGCCGTGCCGAGGCCGAGGATATGGGTGCGCGCGATCATGCCCGCGCGCCCTGCTCGAGCGCGGCCGCCCCCCACGAGAAGCCGGGACCGGCGGCAGCGAGCAGAATCCGCGCCCCGGCGCCGAGTCGCGGCATCTCCTGGGCGAGCGCGATCGGCAACCCGCCCGCGAAGACGTTGCCGAAGCGGCGTGTCGGCACGACCACCTGCCCGTCTCCGTCCAACCCGGCGGCGGCCGCCGCCTCCTGCGCCACCTCGGGATCGATCCAGTCGACAATGGCCAGATCCACCTGGTCCGCCCGCCAGCCCACGCTCGCCCGAACGCGCGCCAGCGCGTCGGCAAGCCGCTCGCGCGCCACAGGGGCCAGCGCCGCGACGTCGGCCTGCGGGTAGATCCGGCCCGTCTCGAAATCCGAGGCCTGGACGCGCCCGGCCATGCGCTGGCTCCCCGGCGCCTCGCACCAGAAGCTCTCGGCCAGCTCGCCATCGGTGGCCCATTCGAGCGCGCGCACGGCCAGACCGGCTGTGCCCGGCCCGACCAGCGCCACGGCAGCGCCATCGCCGAGCCGGCTCGCCATCTCGCGACCCGCAGGCGTGAGATCGAGACCGCTCGAGAGCACCTCGCCCGCCGCGAGAAGCGTCGGCCGCGCCTGCAGCGGGCCCGAATTGCCACAAAAGGCCGTGGCGAGTTCGAGGCCGCAGAGAAATCCTGCGCTCTGCGCTCGCACGTCAAGCCCCGGTACGGTACCGAGGCCAAGCCTGTCCTGCAGAAAGCAGGCCGCCCCCGGAAAGTTCACGTCGGGCGTCGCGGTCGCGAAGATGACCATGGCGACGTCTGCGGGGGCCACGCCCGCGGCTTCGAGCGCGCGCCGGGCCGCACGTTCGGCCAGGGCCGAGGGGCCGTCGCCGTCGGCCGAGTGGTACAGCGCCGCGATACCGGTCGCAGCGCTCAGTTCCGCCTCGCTACAACCGAAGAATCCGCCGAGCGCCACCGGCTCGCCCGGAAGCTCGGCCGCAAGCGCCAGAATCCGGACCTCAGGCAGCATCAGCCGCACGCGGCAGCTTGTCGATCGCCGACGGCTTGAGGACGACGATCTCGAGAAGCTTGTCCGCATACTGCTGCACGAAGCCCAGCGGCCGCTCGCGCAGCGGCACCTGCATCGTGAAGTCCGGCGGGAACGCCGGGGCCGTAGCGGCCACGACACGCAGGCGTTCGTCGACGACGCGGCCGTGAACCTGCAACGCGCCGGCGAGAACACGGACTGTCAATTCATAATCCGGCATGATCTCGCCGAGGCCGAGCTGATCCCGAACACCCGAGGGCGGGATCCGTCGCGGCAGCTCGAGGCGCAGAACCCAACCGTCGGGACGCTCCTCGAAAGCGTAGATCTCGCCGTAGCGCCGCTCGCGTTCACGCTTGTCGTCGAACGCGGTGTCCTGACCGTAGAAGCCCTCGACCGAAACCTCGCCCTTGCGGCGCGCCGCACCGGCCCGCGATGCCAGCAGCATTGCCACGGGCAGGAGGGCTACGCCGTAGATGCTGCCACGCCACACCACCTCGTCGACCGGACGGGCGAAGATCACGGCCTCCCGCAGCCGCCAGAGGGCTTCGCCGATCGCAGCCATCATCCCGAAGAAGAACCAAGCGGTTAGGCCGCGCGTGTAGATGCTCTCCCCTTCGACCAGAACAGCGAAGCCGATGGCCAGCAAGGGCAGCAGCAGGACGTGCAGCATGATGTTGAAGGCGGTGGCCCCGCTGGCGCTAAAAATACGCCGATCGCCCATCGCCTCCTCGAGGCGGACCTTGGCCGCTGCCGGCAGCGCGCCGAGGAGCGGCTGACCGAGGCAGACCAAGAGCCGGACGAGCCGCGAGCCCGCACCCACCGGGGCGCCGGCCGAGACGATGTTCAGGGCGTCGGCGAACTCGATCGGCAACGCGTCGGCGACCGGTCCGCTGCGCGCCACCGGCGCGGCGAGCGGTTCGATCTTGCGCTCGATCTTGCCGAAGCGGACCATCGGCGCGGCCATCGGAGCTCGCGAGTTGGCCGCTCCCGCGGCCATCGGGGCAGTGGCCGCCGTGGCACCGCCTACCGGAGGTGCCACGGCGCCGTCGCCGGCCGCCGGTTTGCGGAAGCGAGAGGGCAGCTCGCCCGAGAAGTCCTTGTCCGGGTGAATCTCCTTCGCCCGCACCGCCAGCAGTTCCTCGCTCTCGACTCGGCCCGGATCCGGCACGCAACAATCAACCGGGCAGACCGCCGCACACGCCTCCTGATCGAAGAAGCCGACGCACTCCGTGCACTTCTCGGGCACGATGTAGAAGAAGTCGTTCGAGAGCGGGGGGTGCTTGGTGCCGTCGAGCGCTTCGTATTCGACGCCGCCCTGATAGATCGCCGTGTTCGGGCATTCGGGCTCGCAGGCGCCGCAATTGATGCACTCGTCGGTGATCATCGTGGCCATGAATGAGACGCTCCTCTGAACGCGGCCGCGAGCTCGGGCCGGTGCAATCCTGGTTCATTCGTCCGGCAACGGGCCGGACAGGGCCGATCTAACAAGCCGACCCGGCAGCCGACAGTCCCCGTGGCTGCGATGCTCGCCGGCACGGGGATGCGCGGCGATTACGAGCCGACCCCAAGGCCGGAGCCCTTGTCTGTCTCTCCGTGTCGTGCGACCGTCGCCACGAACGCTCTCTGGGGATCGGCCACGCCGCGCGGGCGCGACCGGCCCGGGGGCCCGAGAGAAAATAGAGGCAGGGAGATGCGGAGACGGTTCGAGAAGGTGGTGGTGGTGGCGGCCCTGGTCATGGCTGGACTGGGCGCCTCGGGGTGCGCGGACAAGGGCCCGAGCCCGGCGGAGCTGGCAGCACAGCGCGCCGAGGACGCAGCGGCGCGGTCGGAGGCGGGCGCGACCCGAGCCTCGCAGGCCGCAGACCGCGCGGAAGCGGCAGCCGCCAAGGCCGAGGCCATCTTCCGCAAGGGCATGTACAAGTAGGTTCACCCCGGTGGGGTGCGGCCGGCTCGACCCGATCACCGCACCCCGCCACCGGGCACCGAGCCG
>SXLG01000149.1 GCA_005777805.1 Pseudomonadota bacterium | reverse complement strand
TCGCAGGCCGCAGACCGCGCGGAAGCGGCAGCCGCCAAGGCCGAGGCCATCTTCCGCAAGGGCATGTACAAGTAGGTTCACCCCGGTGGGGTGCGGCCGGCTCGACCCGATCACCGCACCCCGCCACCGGGCACCGAGCCGTAGGCCCGCCCGGCGCGAATTCGCCCGCGGGGACGGGCGACCGCGACAGCGAGTCAACCCGCACGGGGCGATTCGCTCACAGCGGCGGGAGCTGGAGTTCGCGCCCGGCGGTGAATCAGCGGCGCTTGCGCCCGCGCCCCAATCTCGTGCCGAGCTTGGCCGCGAGCCGCCGGCGCACCGCTGGCGGAACGTGGGCGCGAACGTCGCCACCGAAGAGGGCGACCTCCTTCACCAGACGCGAACTGGTGTAGAAGTACTGCGCCCCCGCCATGAGAAAGACGGTCTCGATCGCGGGTGCCAGGTGCCGGTTCATCATCGTCATCTGGAACTCGTACTCGAAGTCGGACACGGCCCGCAGACCCCGCACCACCACCGCCGCCTCGATGCGCTTGGCGTAATCGACCAGCAGGCCGCTGAACGTATCCACTTCGATGCGGTCGCCGAATTCCACCAAGGCCTCGCGGATCGTCGCGACCCGCTCCTCGGCCGTGAAGAGCGAGGAGTCCTTGTTGGGGTTGAACGCCACTGCCACCACGACCCGCGGGAAGACCGCGAGTGCACGCTTGACGATGTCGAGATGCCCGTTGGTGATCGGATCAAACGAACCTGGGTAAACCGCGACCGGACCCGCAACCGCAGGCGAAACCGGGCCTTTCTTGCGACCACTCACCGCCACGTTCACTCCCTCATCTTCTGCGCCAGTGGCGCGTCGGCACGCATCGGTGCGTAGAGTCCAAACGCCCCCCGCCCCTGCCGGCGATCGAGCACACACGCAAGCCCGTCGACCACGGGCAACGGCCGGGCCGCGGGGTGTTCCACGGCCACCAGACCGCCCGGAGTCACCAGACCCCCCGCCACGAGAAGGCCCAGTGCCTCGGCGAGGGCATCCTCGACCGCCCAGGGCGGGTCGGCGAGCACGAGATCGAAGGGTTCCCGAGCGCGCAGGTAGACCAGTGCCTGCTCGACCGTCCGCTCCAGGACCAGCGCCAGGGAGCGCAAGTCGCAGTGGTCGAGATTGGCCTCGAGACAGCGGACTGCATCGCGTGCGGCTTCGACGGCGACCAGCTCACGCGCCCCGCGAGAGAGGGCCTCGATCCCGAGTGCTCCGGTGCCCGCCCACAGATCGAGCACCCGCGCCCGTTCGATTGCACCGCGATGCTCCAATATGCCAAACGCCGATTCACGCAGCCGCGCCCCTGTGGGGCGGACGGTCCAGCCGGCTGGCGCTTCGAGGCGCCGGCCTCTGGCCACGCCGCCGATCACGCGCATGAAAGCGCCCCTCGATGCACCGAACCGCGTTTCGCAGATCCCCCGGGGAGGCGCAAGAATCGGGCGTCCGCGCGCTCGTTCCGGTGCGACCGGGACCCGACGCCAAGCGCCGACTGAGTGCGGTGCTCGCGCCGGAGAGCCGCCGCGAACTGGCTCTGGCCATGTTCGCGGACGTCCTCGACGCGCTCGCCAGCGCAAGTACTGTCGCCTCGATCGTGGTCACTGGCACCGACGCAGCGGCGCGCACGCTGGCCGAGCAGCGTGGCGCAGTCTGGGTCGCCGAGCCTCCCGGTGGCGCCGGTCTGAACGCGGCCCTCGCCGCAGCCCTCGCGGTGGACGCGGCGCAGCTTGGCGCGGCGAGCGCACAATCCCCCGCCGGCGGCGACGCAGCGTCGAGTCTCACGGTGGAGGCGGCGCGGGCTGAACCCGCAAGCGCGCCCACCGCGCGCGCAACGCCCACGCTGATCGTGATGGGCGACGTGCCCCTGATCGAGGCCACAGACATCGATGCGCTGGTACGCGCCATGTGGCAACTCGCGCCGGCGGCCGTCGCCGTGCCCTCGCTCGACGGAACGGGAACCAACGCGCTCGCTCTCGCGGACGCTCGCCTGCTCGCGCCGGCCTTCGGCCCCGAGAGCCTCGCCCGACATCGGCAGGCCGCCGCCGCGCGGGACCTGCGCTGGGCCGAAATCACGCAAGCGCGCGTCGCCCTCGACATCGACACCCCCGCCGACCTGCTGCGGCTCTGCGCGACCGTACGCCCCGACTCGGCCACGGGACGCTGCATCGCTGGCCTGGGCCTGCGCGCCGAGTTGCGCCGCGTCTCGGCTGAGCCCGCGCCTGCGTAGCGCCCGATGGCACGGGACTGCGGCGATCGAGGGTTCGCAGGTGTACCTGCGCGCGCAACCAGCAAGAAGGCCCCCGCCGGGCAGCTCCAGCGCAGCGCCCGACAGCATTGAGGCTTGATCTAAGAATTTGTATATTCGTCGAGTAATGAATCCTGTCCTCTGGATGGGAAGCGCTCGACATGACGTGCACGCCTTCCCGAAGGATCCTCGGCAGCGTGCCGGATACGAAATCTATCAGATCCAAAGTGGATTGGACCCCTCCGACGGGAAGCCGATGCCGGCGGTCGGCGCCGGGGTGCGAGAGATCCGCATTCACACCAGACTCGAGCATCGGGTGATCTATGTCGCGGAATACACGGAGGCTGTCTGCGTCCTGCACGCCTTCTCCAGGAAGACGCGCCGGACGTCGAGGAGCGACATCGACCTGGCCCGATCACGGCTGCGAGACGCACTTGCCGCTCATCGCGGCGCCCGAAATCCTTGATAGAGGAATGCGCCGATGAGCACGAAGGTCCGACGTTCGAGTGACAACGTGTTTCGCGACCTTGGTTTTCGGGGTGAGGAAGCGGAGCACCTGAGGCTTCGCGCGGAGCTGATGATCCAGCTCCGCCGAGTCCTTGCAGGTCGAAAACGGACACAGGCGGGGACAGCAAGGCTTTTCGGGGTCACGCAGCCCAGGGTCAGTGACTTGGCACGCGGAAAG
>SXLG01000148.1 GCA_005777805.1 Pseudomonadota bacterium | reverse complement strand
GGTCCACGTCGTGTGCCCGCCCGAGCGCCACTCCCAATCGAGCTTGTCGCGAATGTCGACGACGTTGTCGAAGATCTTCAAGCGCGAGGTGCACTCGCCCACGACCTCCTTGCAGTTGTCGCGCGGCGCCACCTCACAGCCGCCGGCACCCGTGCAGCGCTCGCACGGGCCGCAGTCGACCGTCGTGCCGCCACCGCACTCGCCCGCCGTGCAAACCGTCCCGCCGCTGCAGGCGTTGCCATCGTCGCAGCTCGTGCCGTTGGGTTTGGCGGCGTCGCTCGGGCAAGCCGTGTTCGTGCCATCGCAGCGCTCGGCCAGGTCGCAGGCCCCACTCGCGGCGCGGCACTCGGTGCCGTTGTTGCCCGCGGGGTGCGCGCACGAGCCCGCGCCGTCGCAGGCGTCAAGCGTACAGACTCTGGAGTCGCTGCTGCACGCCATGCCCGGGGCAGCGTGGTTGGGCTCACAGGTACCCGCCCCGTCGCAGGTATCGGGGTCGGTGCAGGTGTCGTCACTCGTGTCACCGCACGCCGCGCCTCTCACCGCCTTGGTGTCACTCGGGCACGTGGCTTTCGTGCCGTCACAGCGCTCGGCCAGGTCGCATTCTCCGCTCGCGGCACGACACTCGGTGCCACTGTTCCCGGCCGGGTGGCTACACGTACCCGTGTTGTCGCAGATGTCACGCGTGCAGACCTCGGAGTCGCTCGGGCAGGCGGTGCCCGCGGTCGCGTGGTTCGAGGCGCAGGTGCCCGCCCCGTCGCAGGTATCGGGGTCGGTGCAGGCGTCGTCACTCGCGTCGCCGCACGCCGCGCCGCTCGCGGCCTTGGTATCGCTCGGACAGGCGGCACTCACGCCGTCGCAGCTCTCGGCCACGTCGCAGGCCCCGCCCGCGGCGCGGCACTGCGTGCCCACGCTGACGAACTGACAGGTCGAGCTGCAGCAACTTCCGGCCACACCATTCTGCGTGCCGAGGTCGCACGCCTCGCCCGCGTCGAGCACGCCGTCGTTGTCGCAGGCGATCGAGGTCCAACCCAAGATAACTTGACCATCTCCGTCCTGGAAGTCGGCATTGGTCTGGGCGAAGGGCGGGACCAGACTTGAGCCGCCCCCGCCGGCACCACCCCACCCGCCCGAGCCTTGCCCACCACCGCCACCGTAGTAGCCCCCACCCCCCCCGCCTCCACCGGCTCCATGGCCACCACCCCCGCCCTTGCCGCCGACCCCCAAGCTCCCACCCTGTCCGAACTCGGTGAGTCCAGCACAACCGGGCGCGGCTCCGCCGGCTCCGCCCCCGGACTGGTTCCCACCCCGCCCGACGTCGTCGCAAGTTGGGGCTTCAGCAGTGCCATCGCCACCGACCAAACCGCCTCCCGCGCCCGCTGGGCCCCAGCTACTCGCACCACCGCCGCCACCGGCGACAACAATGCGGGTGCTGACGCTCTCGCCGTGCGGACGAATGTCCGAAGCTCCGCCGCCGCCCGAGCCGGGGAACCCACTATCGATGGTTTGGGTGCCGCCATTGCCGCCACCGTTGAAGCCTCCGGCACCGCCGAGGGCGAGCGAGACACTTTCACCCCGAGCACCCCGACCACCAACGAAGATGTCAAAGGTCTGTCCGGGCGTGACCGTGAGCCGGGCTACCACTCGGCCGCCGCGGCCGCCCCGTGCGGGATATCTCGCAAGATCCGGATAGCCGTCTCCGCCGGCCGCACCACGCACATCCACATCGACGTTGGTTACGCCGGCGGGCACGGTCCAGGTCTGTACCGCTCCCGTGTAGTCAAACGTCAGTAAAACGCCGTGTGCCGCCCTGGGAATCAAGGCCCACGCAGCGAGGAGCAGCCACCTGCCTGCCTGCCCGCGGAAGGGTGTGGGTTGATGGCGCGGCGTATTGGAGTCTCTGGCGGGAGTTGACATCGTCAAACCTTTCTTCTCGGCAGACAGTGGGTTCGTTTCCGGCCTCTCATTACTGTCCTTGCGGTCGCCATCCGAACACCGTGCGATGCGACGGCGTTGCGGCAGCCTCGCACACTCCGAGCAGGCGGCGCGTCCCCTGTTTGGGGTAGATGGCGATATTGATTGATCCGCCGAGCACGCCTCGGAACGCTCGTGGCGAGGCCCTTGCACACCAGCGCAGCGAGCTTGCCGGAAGCTGCGGCGGAGCGAGGACGGGGCTCGTCTTGCCGCCCCGCCCTGCGCGCCGATCGGCTCCAGGGTTGTGCGTGCTGGCCGCTCCGGGGAGGAGCCTGGTTCTGCCTTCTGGGGGTCCGGAAACGGCGGCCGCCCGGAAGGCCGTCTCGCGCGCCAGCCGATCGAGCTTGCCGAGGCCCGGGCCGTTGCGGCGCGGCCGGCGGCGCGGGATACCCGCACGCGGAGGTCGCGCGCGCAGCAGAGCCGAGTGGGGCCAGTGGAGAGCAAGCATATGGACGGGCAGAATCGAGAAACGAGGAAGGACTGCCGCGGCCCGCTCGAGGGCGTGCGGATCGTCGAGTTGGCTGGACTCGGGGCACTGCCCTTCGGCTCGCTCAAGCTTGCCGACATGGGAGCGGACATCATCCGGGTCGAGCGGCTCGCGGACGTGCCCGCCGAGCGCACGCCGCGGCCGCACAGCTTTTGGGACCGCGGCCGGCGGTCGATCGCGGTGGACCTCAAACACCCGGCCGGTGTCGAGACGGTGCTGCGGCTGATCGAGCGCGCCGACGCTTTCCTCGAATCCTTCCGGCCCGGTGTCACCGAGCGCCTCGGCCTCGGGCCCGACGTGGCCTGCGGGCGTAACCCGCGCCTGGTCTACGCACGCCTCACCGGCTTCGGTCAGACGGGTCCGCTCGCGCGCGCCGCCGGACACTCCCTCAACTACGAAGCGCTCACCGGCTTCGCGCGCGCGATCGGCCCCGCCGGCGGCCCGCCGGTACCGGTGCTCAATATCGTCGGCGATTTCGCCGGTGGCGGTCTGCATCTGGCTTATGGCGTGGTGTGCGCCCTGTTCGAGGCGCAGCGCTCGGGGCTCGGCCAGGTGGTCGATGTCGCGATGATCGACGGCGTGATGTCGCTCGCGGCACCCTTCTACGCCATGCACGCCTCGGGGATGCACGGCAACGCACTCGGCACGAATCTCTTCGACGGCGGCGCGCCTTTCTACGCGATGTACCCGACGCGCGACGGCGGTTGGGTCGCGATTGCGGCGATCGAGCCGCACTTCTTCCGTGAACTCTGCGCTCGCATCGGCCTCGACGCGGCACGCTTTCCCGACCACCACGATCAGGCTTGCTGGCCCGGGCTGCGCCACGCCCTCGGCGAACTTTTTCCGCTACGGACGCGCGACGAGTGGGCCGCCCTGCTCGAAGGCAGCGATGCCTGCTTCGCTCCGGTGCTCGATTTCTCCGAGGCGCTCGACCACCCGCACAACGTCGCGCGCGGCGCCTGTCTGGCGCGCGAGCCGATGCCCGAACTTCGCCCGGCGCCACGCCTCTCGCGCACGCCGGGTGCGCCCGGCCACTCGCCGGCCTACCCCGGAGCCGACACCGCCGGCGTCCTCGACGAGGCCGGCTTCAGCGCCACCGAGGTCGCAGCTCTGGTCGCGCAGGGAGTGATCGCATGAGCATGAACGACGCCCCTTTCCGTGATCCCGCCCGCTCCGTCGAGCAACGCATCGAGGACCTGCTCGGTCGGATGACCCTGGCCGAGAAGGTCGCCCAGCTCGGGGGCACATGGTCGACTCAGCTCGTCGAAAACGATGCTTTCTCGGCGGCGCGCGCCGCCGAGAGGATGCCGCACGGCGCGGGCCAGATCACGCGGATCGCCGGCGCGAGCGGCCTCAGGCCGCGCGAGCTGGCCGCCCTTGCCAACCAGGCGCAGTGCTGGCTCCGCGACCATACCCGGCTCGGCATTCCGGCGTTGATCCACGAGGAAGCCACCGGCGGCTTCACGGCGCGCGATGCCGACCAACTGCCGCACGGCATCGGGCTCGCCAGCACCTGGGATCCCGAACTGGTCGAGCGCGGCGCCGAGTTGATCCGCCACCAGATGCGGGCCGTCGGCGCCCGACTGGCGCTCGCCCCCGTACTCGACATCGCACGCGATCCGCGCTGGGGCCGGGTCGAGGAGACCTACGGCGAGGACCCCTTGCTCGCGAGCCGGATCGGCGTCGCTTTCGTGCGCGGACTGCAAGGCGCGGATCTCCGGCACGGTGTCGCCGCCACCGCCAAGCACTTTATCGGCTACGGCCTCTCCGAGGGCGGTCACAACCACCGGCCGGTTCACCTCGGACCACGCGAACTGCGCAACGCGTTCGCCGAACCCTTCCGTGCTGCGATCCACGAGGCCGGCCTCGCCTGCGTGATGAACTCCTATAACGACATCGACGGGTTGCCTTGCGGGGGTTCGCGCGAGATCCTGACCGACCTGCTGCGCGACGAACTCGGCTTCGAGGGTCTGGTCGTGGCGGACTACTTCACACCCCTCCTGTTGATTCTCTCGCACCGGATCGCCGCCGATCGCATGGACGCAGCGGTCCTGGCACTCGAGGCGGGTCTCGACATCGAGCTGCCTGATTCCGCCTGCTACAAACATCTGACCCGCGCGGTCGAGAGCGGTCGAATCTCGATCGAGCTGATCGACCGCTCGGCGCGGCGCAACCTGGCACTCAAGTTCCGGCTCGGCCTCTTCGAGAACCCTTGCGTCGACGAGGAACGCGCGCCCGAGGTCTTCCAGTCGCCCGAAGCGCGCCAGCTCGCGCGCCGTCTGGCGGAGCGCTCGATCGTGCTGTTGCGCAACGAGGGCGGCCTCCTGCCGCTCGATCCCGAGCGCACCCAGCGCATCGCCGTGCTCGGCCCGGCGGCCGACGACGTGCGCCTGCTCGAGGGCGACTACCACTACCCGGCGCACCTCGAGATCCTCTACCGCCGCACGGGTGAGGCCGGGCTGCTGCCGCGCCCCGAGGAGTCGAGCTTCGCCGCCGGGCCCTTCTTCCCGCCGATGAAGACGCCACTTCAGGCAATCCGTGAACTCGTCGGCCCAACCGGCAAGGTGAGCCACGCGCGTGGTTGCGGAATCACCAATCTTGACGATTCGGGCATGGCCGAGGCGGTCGCCCTGGCGCGGGCCGCCGATGTCGCGCTGGTCTTCGTCGGCGGGCGCTCGGGCCTCATCGAAGGCTGCACCAGTGGCGAGTTCCGCGATGCCTCGGACCTGGGATTGACCGGCCACCAGCAGCGCCTGATCGAGGAGATCGTCGCCACCGGCACACCTACCGCCGTCGTGCTGCTCGGTGGGCGGATCTTCGCCTTGCCGTGGATCGGCGCGAACGTACCCGCGATCGTCGAGGCGTTCCTGCCCGGCGAAGAGGGCGGCCCCGCGCTGGCGCGAATTCTGTTCGGCGCGGTGTCGCCCTCGGGCCGCCTGCCGGTGTCGATGCCGCGTTCGGTCGGCCAGTTGCCGCAGCACTACGACCGCGCGTGGACCGACACGCTTCTGCCGGGCTTCAGCGGCGACTACACCGACCAGCGTTCCGACGCGCTCTTCCCCTTCGGCCACGGCCTGACCTACGGCCACTTCGAGTACGCAGACCTGAGCCTGGCGCCGGAGGCGGCACTGGCCGAGGGGGCGATCGAACTCGCCTTCACGCTGCGCAACACCGGCGCGCGCGCCGCCGAGGAGGTGGCGCAGGTCTACGCCCACGATCCGGTTGCTACCGTGGTGCGGCCCCTGCACTGGCTCGTCGCCTTCACGCGCGTCGCGCTGGAGCCGGGCCAGAGCAAGCGCGTCACGCTCACCGTGCCGCTCGACCGTCTGGCGTTCCACGACGCTCGCCTGCGCCGGATCATCGAGCCCGGCGCGTACGAACTCCAGGTGGGCCCTTCGTCGGCCGAGACGCCGCTCTGCGCCCGCTTCACCCTGGCGCCCTGAACCGCTCGCCCGCAGCACCCGTCGGCTCGCTCTATTACTTGGGCTTGACGCCGATCGATGGGATCAGGGCGCCTCCCCCGTCCCGCAGCACCAACCGGCTCGGTCATCCAGAAGTTCGTCGTGATCTCGCGCTCGAAGCGGGCCGGCAACGAGCGGCGTACCTTGCCCGTGCGCCTGGTGCCGACGACGGGCAAGCCCGAGGGAGATGCGGGCGCTGCCCTCAACCGCAACGCAGCGGCATCCGGGCAAAGCCGCGAACGTTGGGGGAATGCACGCGCACCAGCCTTGATTCGTCGATTGTCCAGCGCGGCAGATGCGCCAGCACCTCCTCGAGGGCAACACGACCTTCGAGCCGCGCCAGCGATGCTCCCAGACAGAAATGGATGCCGACCCCGAAGGAGAGCGACTCGCGCGTGTCGCGCAGAATGTCGAAGCGGTCGGGGTCGGCAAAGACGCGCTCGTCGCGATTGGCCGAGCCGATCAGCAGCGCCACCTTGTCGCCGGCCGGCATCCGTCGACCGTGGAGTTCGTGGTCGCGGGTGAGCGTGCGGATCATGATCTGGGTCGAGTTGTCGTAACGCAGCGTCTCCTCGACCCAGCGCGCGGCAAGCCCAGGGTCGCTCTCGACGAGCGCCCGCTGCTCGGGATTGCGCGAGAGCCAGTACATCGCGTTGGCGAGCAGCTTGGTCGTGGTCTCGTTGCCGGCGATGATCATGAGAAAGAGGAAGGCGAGGATCTCGCCGTCGGGAAGGCGCTCGCCCGTGACCTCGGCATCGAGCAGCGCCGAGACCAGATCGGTGCCGGGCTGCCGCCGGCGCTCTCGCAACAGCTCGACGAAGCAGGCCACCATCTTGCCCGACGCGACACGCGCCGCGGGCGGGATCCCGACCACGCCCTCGGGCCGGTGCAGCACGGTGTCGGCCCACTCGCGCAACTCGGTGCGCTGCTCGACCGGTACACCCAAGAGTTCGCTCACCACGTCCATGGGCAGGCGTGCAGCGAAATCATCGACGAAATCGCCACCACCGCGCTGAGCCAGACCGCCGAGATAGTGGCGCGCGAGTTGTCGCACGCGCGGCTCGAGCGCCGCCACTCGCCGTGGCGTGAATGCCCGCGAGACCAGGCCGCGCAGTTGGTCGTGGCGCGGCGGATCCATCGCCAGAAACGACGCGCTGGCACTGGCCTCGGCGCCATGCTCGAGCGCGACGCCACCGGCACTCGAGAAGAGCTCCCAATCGCGAAAGGCCGCCGCCACGTCGGCGTGACGCGAGAGGGCCCAAAAGCCACGCTGCTCGTTGCGATAGAGCGGCGCCTCGGCCCGCAAGCGCGCGTAGATCGGATAGGGGTCGTCGTGGAAGGTCCAGGCGAAAGGATCGAGTTCGAGCACGGCACTGACGGTCGTCATGGTTCGACTCCTGCGGCCCGCAAGCCGGCTGCCCGACTCGGCGCGGGGTGAAAGATGCGCCGAACCTACGCCAGGCCGGCCACCGACGAAAGCACGGCCTTGCGGTGGAGGCCTTCCCGCGGGCCGGATGCCACGGCGATGTTCAGGCCGAACACCGGCCGGGCACAGCGTCGCGGTGGAGGCCTTCCCGCGGGCCGGGCGCCGCGGAGATGTTCAGACCGGACACGGGGTAGGCAGACGCGGCGTTGCGGTGCTTTCTCACCCCGGTTGCGTCCGCTCCGGTGATCACGCAGAAGGCGCGCGTCACGCCGATCCAGAGCACCCGAGGAGAAGACGCCGATGCCGCTCAAGTTTACCGTCAATATGCCTGGCTTGACCCGCTTCCCGCCCACGGTGCAGCCGTGGGAGGCGGGCATCGGCCCCGCCGAGATGCGCCGCATGGCGCGGCGCATCGACGAACTCGGTTTCGACGCGATCAATGTCCCCGAACACATCGTCATACCCACGGCGATGGTCCCGATCATGGGCGCCTTCTGGCCGCACGCGCTTACGGCGATGGCCTTCATCGCCGGCGCGACCGAGCGCGTTCGCATCAATTCGGGCGTGGTGGTGCTGCCTTATCATGAGCCCGTCAATCTAGCGAAACAGGTCGCCACGCTGGACCTTCTCTCGGGCGGACGCGTCATGCTCTCGATCGGTTCCGGCCATGCCGAGGGTGAGTTCGCAGCCCTCGGCATCCCGTTCGCCGAGCGTGGCCGCCGCACCGACGAGGCGCTCGCGGTCCTCAAGGCCTGCTGGACCGAGGACGCACCGAGCTTCCACGGACAGTGGAGCACGTTCTCGGACATCGCCTTCGAGCCCCGGCCGGTGCAACGACCCCACCCACCGATCTGGGTTGGTGGCAATTCTCGCAACGCGCTCCGCCGCGCCGCCCGTCACGGCGACGGCTGGTGCCCCTGGCTAGTCAAGAATGAAGAATTGCCGGGACAACTGGCCTGGCTGCGCGACCAGCCCGAGTTCGCCCACCGCGGCACCCGACCCTTCGACGTCTGGGTGCCGGCGGCCTCACCGGCGGTCGACGAACACCACCGCCCGACCGACGAGGCCGGGACCGGTCGCGCGCGGCTGCCCCGCGGACGGCAGGCGTTAATCGACGCGCTGGGCGCGCTCGCCCTGGCCGGCGTCACCTGGACCAGCGCCCCGCTGCGCAACTGCGCGACGCTGGAGGAGTGGCTCGAGCAACTCGAATGGCTTGCCACCGAGGTCTGCGCACCCTTGCGCGGGTAACGCGAATCTCGCTCCAGCGGCGGCGCCCGCGCGACGACCGCCGTGCGGCCATCCGACAAAGTCCCTGCTAGATGTGCCCGCCGAGCCGGAGGGCCTCCATGTCGTCGATCACACGAACCATCACGCCCTGGGTCACCTCGGCCGTCACCAGCGGCGCGTTGCGCTCGGTGCGGCGCGGCGCGGCCGAGGTCAGGCGCCGGATCGGGGGCGAGCCGCACCGCGTTCTCTACTTCCATCAGCTCGACGACCCCTACAGCCAGCTCACGGCCCAGATCCTGCCGCGGCTTGCCGCGCGCTGGGACGTCGTGATCGAGCCCTTTCTCGTCGGGCCGCCTCCCGACGCCGCCGCCCCCGAGCGCGCGCGGCTCGAGAACTGGTCGCGCCTCGATGCGGCACGGGTCGCGCCTTACTACGGCCTCGAGTTCGCCGACCGGGCGCGCCAGCCCTCGGAACGCGCACTGAAGCGGGCGGCGAGCCTGCTCGCTGCGGCTTCGCCCGAAGCCCTGGTCAAGCACGCCGGCGAAATCGGCGCGGCTCTCTGGAGTCTCGACGAAACACGGCTCGACGCGCTCGCCGAGCACCCGCCGCAAGGGCTCGGCGTCGCCACTCCCGCCGAGATCGAAAGTGCCTGCCGCCGCGGCGACGAGCGGCGCAAGGGACTCGGCCACTACCTTGGCGCCACCTTCCACTACGGCGGCGAGTGGTACTGGGGTGTCGATCGACTGCATCATCTCGAACGACGCCTGCACGATCTCGGCCTGGCGCGGGCGGGCGCCGGGGCTGGTCCCACGATCGTGCGTCCGGACTATGCGCAGGCTCCGGTCGTCGGCGGCAACGGCGCCGGCATGGCGCTCGAGTTCTACCCCTCACTGCGCAGCCCCTACACCTACATCGCGATGGAGCGGACCTACGCCCTGGCCCGGCGCTACGGCATCGAACTCAGACTCAGGCCCGTCCTGCCGATGGTGATGCGCGGTCTGCCCATCCCGGCGGAAAAGAGCATGTACATCGTGCTCGACACCAAGCGCGAGGCGGACGACGCCGGCATCCCCTTCGGACACATCTCCGATCCGGTCGGCCGGCCTGTCGAGCGCGGTTTTTCGCTCTACCCGCTCGCCTGCGCGAGGGGCCGGGCTGCCGAGTACTTGCTCGCGTTTGCCCGCGCCGCATGGGCCGAGGGCATCGATTGCGGCACCGACGAGGGCCTGCGCCACGTCGTCACCGCGGCCGGGCTCGACTGGCAAGAGGCCGGCCCGCACCTCGACGTCGACGCGGGTTGGCGCGCCGAGCTGGAAGCCAACCGGGCGCAAATGTTCGAACTCGGGCTCTGGGGCGTGCCGAGCTACCGCCTGATCGGGCCTGATCCCGAATCCGACTTCCCGGTATGGGGCCAGGATCGCATCTGGCTGCTCGAGGCCGAGATCCGCCGTCGCGGCGGCTTCGGGGACGGCACCACCGCAGGCGCCTGAGACAAGCCCACGAAGGAACCCCTGCCCGCGCGAGACGCGCCCTGGCGACGCGCTGTGCTTGCGCCTTGTCGCGAACGAGGAGCCCCCGTCCGGCAAGCTCGTCGCCTCCGCGCAGGCGATGAGCCGTCCTTCGCCTTGCCGCGAACGAGGAGCCCCCGTCCGGCAAGCTCGTCGCCGCCGCGCAGGGGAATCGTACTGCCCTACACCTTGCGGCAAGCGAGGAGCGCCAGAGGGCCGCAGCGCGACCGAGGGACCGACTGGCAAGGGCACGTCCCTATCTCTAGGAGCCACGCCATCGACACGCGGTCGAGCGGCCCGCCGTCCCCTACCGGGACGGACGCGAGCCGCGCGGCCGCCATCACGACGGGGGCACGGCATGGCTGCGGAACTTCTCCTCTACGGGGTCAAGGGTTCACCCTTCGTGCGCAAGGTCGAGGTCTTCCTCGCCGAGAAAGGACTCGCCTTCGACATCGAGGCCGTGATGCCCTTCCCGGCGCCGGACTGGTTCGTCCAGCTCAACCCAGCGAAGCGGATCCCGGTCCTGCGCGACCGCTCGGTGGGCACGGAAGGCCCGGCCGGCACGCTGCCGGATTCGTCGGTGATCTGCGCGTACCTCGAGCGCAAGCAGCCCTCGCCCGCGCTCTACCCACAGGACGCTTGGTCCCACGCGCGCGCCCTCTGGTACGAGGAGTTCGCCGATTCGGAGCTCGCAGCGCGCATCGGCGCGGGCATCTTCCGCCCCCTCGTCCTGAGTCGCCTCTTCGGCCGGGAGCCCGACCTCGCCACGGCCCGCAAGACGCTGAGCGAGGATCTGCCGCCCCACTTCGACTACCTCGAGCGCGAGGTCGAAGGGCGCGAGTTCCTGCTCGACGGGATTTACTCGATCGCCGATATTGCCGTTGCCAGCCAGTTCGTGAACCTGCTGCACGCCGGGGCTCGAGTCGACGCGACGCGCTGGCCGGGTCTCGCGGCCTATCTCAGCCGCCTCCACGCCCGCCCCTCCTTCGCTGCCTGCATCGTGGCCGAGCGCAAGGTGCTGCCCAAGGTCGAAGCGCTCGACTGACCCAGCCCCACTCCTCCGTTCACCGGGACCAGCGGAGCCGGCTGCGCCGCGGACCTCGACGGACCCGCCAACGCTCCTCCGAGCATCGCCAACATCATCGGGTGGTGCTGCGGGCCATCGATGCGCCCGAACGGCCCGGCGACCGCTCCGCCGACACCGCGCGGCATATGGCATCGGCGAGGTCGCCCCGCGATCGTCCCATCTCTTGGGAAAAGAGGCTTGCCCGTCCGAGCGTACTGCGGCTAACCTCGACGACAGTCCGCCCCGGGCGTCACCCCCGGGCTGGCCTCTTCCTGGATCCGTGTCGCAGGTGGCGTGCGACGCCGCACCCGTGGGAACCCTCATGCTCGATCGTCACGCTCGACAATTCGGACGAAGAGCTTGGCTCGCTCCCACGATGCTGGCAGCCGCGCTGCTCGCACTGCTCTGGTCGCCGCTGGTCGCGAGCGCCCAGGTCTGCGGCGACAGCGTGGTCGATTTCGGCGAGAGCTGTGACTTCGGCGCCTCCAACGGCAGCGCGACCTCCTGCTGTGCTGCAGATTGCAGCTTTGTGTCCGCCGGAACGACCTGTCGCACCGGCGCCGGGACCTGTGATGTCGCCGAAACCTGCAGTGGCGCCGCCGGAGCCTGCCCCAGCGACAGCTACCGGGTTGCCGGAGCGGTGTGCCGCGCAGCCCTGGGAGCCTGTGACCTGGCCGAGGAATGCAGCGGCACGGGCCCGAGCTGCCCGTCCGACATCGTGCAGGTCGCGGGCGAGGTCTGCCGGCTCGCGACCGAGGCCTGCGATGTACAGGAGACCTGCACCGGGGCGAGCAAGTCGTGCCCAACCGACGGCTTCGCCGCCGCGTCCGTCGAGTGCCGTGCCAGCGCCGGCGCCTGCGACGTTGCCGACAACTGCAGCGGCTCGGCGGCCGCCTGCCCCACGGATGCGAAGGCCACGGCCGGCACGAGCTGTCGCCCCGCGTCCGACCTCTGCGACGCCGCCGAGACCTGCACCGGCTCAAGCAATAATTGCCCAGCGGATATTCTCGCCAGCGCCGGGACCGTATGCCGGAGCGCCAGCACGAGCTGCGACGCCGTCGAGACCTGCGATGGCCTCGATGCCGCTTGCCCGACGAACGAGGTCGCAGCCATGGGCGTCGTCTGTCGCGCCAGCGCCGGCAACTGCGACGTCGCCGAGGAATGCGACGGCCTCGTGAGCACCTGCCCGGCCAATGCCTTCGAAGTCGCCGCCACCGAGTGCCGCGCGGCCGCGGGCGATTGTGACCTGGCCGAGGATTGCACCGGGCTTGCGGCGACGTGCCCAGCCGACGTCAAGACAACGGCGGGAACCATTTGCAATGCCGCCCTCGGCGCCTGCGACATCGCCGAAACCTGCAACGGCTCGAGCAATGCTTGTCCGGCCGACGCCCTGCGCGGCGGCGAGACCGTCTGCCGCGTTGCTGCCGGATCGTGCGATGTCGCCGAGGTCTGCGACGGCGCCGACACCGACTGCCCACTCGACACCGTCGCCGCCGACACGACTGTGTGCCGGCCTGCCGCGGGCCTCTGCGACGAGCCCGAGAACTGCGATGGCCTCGACACGGCTTGCCCGGCGAACGAGATCGCGCTCAGCGGCACGGTCTGTCGCCCGGCTGCGGACGACTGCGATGTCGACGATGAATGCAACGGCATCGCGATCACCTGCCCCGCCAATGCCTTCGAAGTCGCCGGCACGGAGTGCCGCGCAGCCCCAGGCGATTGCGACCTGGCCGAGGAATGCACCGGCCTCTCGGCGGCGTGCCCGGCCGATGCCAAGGCGACAGCGGGAACCGTTTGCAGTCCCGCCCTGGGCGTTTGCGACGTGGCCGAAACCTGCAGCGGCTCGAGCGATGATTGTCCGGCCGATGCCCTGCGCGGCGGCGAGACCGTCTGCCGCGTGGCTGCCGGATCGTGCGATGTCGCCGACGTTTGCGACGGCGTCGACACGGACTGCCCGCTCGACGAGGTCGCCGCCGATACCACAGAGTGCCGGGCGGCCGCGGGCCCCTGCGACGAAGCCGAGAACTGCGACGGCCTCGACGCGGCTTGCCCCGCCGACGAAGTCGCGCTCAGCGGCACGGTGTGCCGCGACGCCGCGGACGACTGCGACGTCGACGATGAATGCGACGGCACCGCGATCACCTGCCCCGCCAATACCTTCGAAGTCGCCGGCACGGAGTGCCGCGCAGCCGCGGACGATTGCGACCTGGCCGAGGAATGCACGGGTGCACAGGCCGCCTGCCCCGCCGATGCCAAGATCACCGCGGGCACCGTCTGCAACCCCTCACTCGGCATCTGCGACATTGCCGAAGTCTGTGATGGCACCAGCGACGAGTGTCCCACCGACGAACTGCGCGGCGACGAGACGGTCTGCCGCGCTGCGGTTGACGTCTGCGACCTCGCCGAAACTTGCGACGGCCTCGACGCGGAGTGTCCTCTCGACGAACTCGACTTCGGCACAATCTGCCGGCCCGCCGCCGGCCTCTGCGACCTGGAGGAGGAATGCGACGGCGACGTCGCCGATTGTCCCGAAGACGTCTTTGAAGACTTCGAGACGGAATGTCGCGAAGAAGCCGACGACTGTGATCGGTTCGAGGAGTGCTCGGGCGTGAGCGCGCAGTGCCCGAACGATTCGTTCCAGCCCTCGTCCTTTCTCTGCCGCGCCAAGAACGGCGACTGCGACCTGCCGGACTCCTGCACCGGTTCCGCCGCAGCATGCCCCGCGGACGAGATCCGGCGCGCCGACAAGATCTGCCGGAAAAGCGAAGGAGTGTGCGACGTCCAGGAGGTCTGCGACGGCATCAGCACCGCCTGCCCCGTCGACGCCGTCGCACCTGCCGCCACCGAGTGCCGTGCCTCCGTGGGCACCTGCGACGTGGCCGAGACCTGCGATGGAACGGCGATCGACTGCCCGGCCGACGCCCTCGCGGCGGACGGCACCTCCTGCCGCGTTGCCGCCGACCCGTGCGACCTCGCGGAGACCTGCAACGGGGCGCAAGCCGCATGTCCGGTCGACCTCTACGAGGACGACGGCGCGACCTGCGACGACAGTGACCCCGCGACGAGCGCTGATCTTTGCATCGACGGTTTCTGCAACTGTGCCGGCGGCGACCTCGACGGCGACGGCACCACCGACAACTGCGACCCGGAAGAAGCCGCGCTGACCGTGACGAAGCTCGTCGCACGCTTCACCTGGGTGGTGCGACCCGGCCGGCTCGTCGCAACGGGCAGCTTCGCCACCGGCGTTCTCGGTGTCGCCGACATCTTCGATCCGCTGGCGGGCTTGCGGATCCATCTCGAGGGCACCAGCGCCACCGACGAGACGATCAGCTTCGCCGTGGGGGAATGCTTGACGAAACGCTACGGCGGCTATGACTGCCGCAAGGCGGACACGACGGCACGCGCGCTCTTCACCCCGTTGCGCACCAGCGGAGTCCCGAACGGCTCCTATCGCTTCCAGATCACGGTCAAGGACATCAATATTCCGGACATCACCGACCCGCCGCTTCTGCTTGCCATCACCACGCGCGGGATCGACCGCGTCGTGAGCCTCAGCTCGTGTACCGTCGGGACGCGCGGGATGACCTGCCCGCCCGTCGCGCCCTAGATAACAGCAATGAATCTGACCGCTGCCCGCAGAGCCTATGCAAGCAGACCTGGTTGAACCGCCTCTTCCAACGGAGTACCCCCACATGATTCATCTCGAAGATTGCAATGAGCACGCACCTCGCGCCCGGAGAGACGGGGCATCCGGGACCGGCACCACCACGGCGCGACGCCACCTGCGCGGAATACTGGCCCTCGCGGCAGTGATGGCAGGGGTCCTCGGCGCGGGAACCGCGTCTGCCCAGACGGTGCAGGCGCACGTCGTGTATCTCGCGGTCCCGAGCGGTGCATCGAAATCGGGTGAAGTCACCTTCGATCTGCCGCGCGCGATCCGGGTCGGCGGCCAGTGGTACATCATGCCCAACCCCGGATTGGCCGGCACGCACACCTGCACCATTGACGCCACGCTGACGGGTCAGAGCGGACACATGGACCTCTACGCCCGGATCAATCGCGGACGGGTGTCTTCGGCCTTTCGGGCACGACTGACCCGCGACGCCGGTCTCTCGCTGCTGATCGGCGGCTGCGATGCCGACCCGGCGACCAACGACGTCTTTCAGGGTGACGCCACCTCACTCTATGCCGAGGTTGCGGTCTGGTTGGCCCAGGCCCTCGGTTCGACGGAATACACCGGCTCGGCCGACACCGTCGAAGATGAAATCCGGGAGTTCTTCGGCATCGGCGTCCAGAACACCCGCAAGGTCGCCAAGCTGCTCGACTTCGAGGGCATTCTGCTCCAGAACCGTGGCGGTAGCGCCACGGGCGTGGGCAACGCCCATCTCACGCTCGCCTTCCTGCCCTGAAGCCACGCCTCCGGAGTCACGAGCGACGCCGCCGAACGATACGCTCCTTGAGCGGTGTCGGGGGAAGCCCTCCCTTCTGGCACCGGTGTGACCTCGAGCTCGACGGGCCATGGACCTCGCGCCATCGGTCTGCGATCGGATGAGACGTGGCAGACCGCATCGAGCGCTGGATGACCGACGCCGGCACGGTCCGTGTCCTCGTGGCAACCACCACCGAGGCCGTCGCCGACGCAGTGCGCGTGGCGCAGATCGGAACCCCACTGGCCCGCCTCTACGGCAACCTGCTGACCGGTACGGCGCTGATGCAACTCGCCCAGTGTCCGGCCGACCGCGTGCAGTGCTTGATCGAACACGAGGGTGCGGCTGGCACTCTGCTCGCCGACGTCTGGCCAGGGCCCGAGGTCCGGGGACGGGCGTCCTGCGACGCGGCAAACCAACGAGCTGCCGACGCCCCTACTGCCCTCGTCGTCTCCCGCCAGGGTGCGCGCGCCGGCAGCCTCTACCAGAGCCGGGTCGAGGTGGCGCATTGCGACATCGCCGCAGCACTCGAGCAATTCTGTCTCCGCTCCGAGCAGAGCATGGTCTCCATCTCGCTCGCCACCGTGCTGGACGATGCGGAAGAAGTGCTCCGAGCCGGGGGCCTCTTCGTGCAGCCGCTGCCGGATTGCGCGCGCGAAGAACTCGAGCGCGTCACGCGCGCGCTCGGCCAGGCCCGCTTCGACGATCTGGTCAGGGCAGGAGACGAGCCCGCCGACGCGGCACGGGCGCTCTTCTCGGGGCTGGGCCTGCAGGCGCTGGGCCAGGACCCTGTAATCTACAATTGCCGCTGCTCGCTCGAACGCGCGGTGATCGCGGTGCGCACCCTCGGTGCCGACGCGCTCGCCGAGATCGCGGCCGGCCGGATCGAGTCGGTGCGCTGCGAGTTCTGCGGTCGGGACTACCAGGTCGGCACTGCGGAACTTACCCAGGCCAGCCCCGATGAGCCCTGAATCCGGTCTCGGTCTCCTCCGAGACTCTCGACCAGCAAGCGTGACAGCGACATTCGGGGTGGCTGGCCGGAGGCCCACCCGCTGTCAAGCGACCGGAATGACCCGTCTGTCGAAAGGTCCTCCTCGCCGGGGGCTGGGCGATAGGGTCACAGCGGTGGAGTGATCCGAGCCGAGAGTTTCGGGCTGCCTCCCTTCAGAACGATGCTTGCGCAAATCCCACGACTGGCCGAAGATGTTTCCGGATGCTCGGGCCGATCCCAGCTGGAGGCTCCGGGGTCTGGCCTCCCGCGGCTCCCTGGCCGCAGGACGAGTGGAGTCCCAGCGGGCACCGCCGAGGGCCCCGGGGTTCCTTCACGACAGAGGTTCCATGAGAAACGCAGATAGATCGTTCCTGCTGGCGTCAGGCCTTCGGCTCATTCCCCTACTCGCCCTGATCCTGCTGCCAGAGAGATCCTCGGCACTGCCCGATCTGACGGCGGAAGTCTTCGACGTGAACATTGCCGAGAGCGACACCGTCAATCCCGGCGACGTCGTGGAGGGTTGCGCTGGTGCCCAGACCGGGCGCCGCCTGCTGCACTTCTCCTTGCGCACCCGCAATCTCGGCCCCGACGACCTGATCATGGGTGATCCGGCTTGCCCCAATTGCTCGCGAAACCCCGGTGCTGTGTGTGGCAATCCTCTCTACGTCTGCAGCGAAGCGCATGGCCACCCGCACTTCGAGGGCTTCTCTCGTGCCGACTTGATTGACGCAACGGGCCAGGTCGTCGTGAGCGGTCACAAACAAGGTTTCTGTCTCCTCGACCTGGACTGCGACGACCCGGTGTACACCTGCGGCTTCCAGGGGATCTCCGCCGGCTGCTCCGATGTCTATGATGCGGGCTTGCCGTGTCAGTATATCGACCTGACCGATGCCGCGGTCCCCGACGGCACCTACACGCTGCGTGTCGCTGTCGATGCCGATTCCAGGATCACCGAAGCTGATGAGAGCAACAACTCGGCGTCGGTCCCGGTCACGATCGGAGCACCCCCGGAGCCTCCCGCGATCACCTGCCCGGTCTACTCGGCGACGGACTTGCCGATGGCGATTCTCGATGAAGGGAGCGTGACCTCCACGCTCTCCATCGCCGACCTCGGACTGATCCAGCACCTCCGGGTGGTGAATCTCGAGGGCCGCCACACCTACGTCTCCGATCTGCGCATGACCCTGCGGAGCCCACAGGGCACCACGGCAACGCTGCTCCCCGGAGGGACATGCGGGGATAGCGACGACTTTTATTTCGACGTCGCCGACGGCGGATCCACGTTGCACTGTCCACTGAACGACCATCGCCTGCGCGCGCCAGCGACGCCGCTTGCGCCACTGCTCGGCGAGGCGGCCGCCGGCTCCTGGACACTCGAGGTCGAGGATCTCGAAACCAACGACACGGGTTGGCTCGACGGCTGGGGCCTTGAAATTTGCGCAGACTGCGGCAACGGTACGCTCGACGCGGGCGAGACCTGCGACGATGGCAACACGGCCGACGGCGATTGCTGTTCAGCCAACTGTCAGATCCCGGCCACCGATGGCACCGCTTGCGACGACCCTGCCCAATGTACCGTGGGCGGCGTCTGCACCTCCGGTGTTTGCACCGGCGGGACCGTTCGCTGCGACCCGTGCCTCACCTGTTCGCCACCGCAAGGCTGCGTGCCCCCCGAGCACGTACTCTGCGACGCGATGTCGACCGAAGCCGCCAGCCTGCTGCTGGTGGACCACCCGAATGATCCAAAGCACGATTCCGTCGCGTGGCGCTTCACGAGTGGCTCGCCCGTGGCGCTGCTCGACTTCGGGTCACCGACCACGGTGACCGACCTCACCCTCTGCATCTTCGACCAGAGCGGCTTGAAACTCAGCAGCACCGTGCCCGCGGCCGGGACCTGTCACGAAAAGCCGTGCTGGCGGGCCGACCCAACAAAGTTGAAGTATGTCGATTCGGAAAGGACTCCAGACGGCATCGAGCACCTCCTGCTGCGCTCGGGAGAGGCTGGTCGGGCCGGTCTCCTTGCCCGCGGCCAGGGCGAAGGACTCGGCCTCACGGCCCTCGACCTGAATGGCACGGTCACGGCCCGCTTGGTGCGCAGCGGCGGCCCCGCCTGCTGGCAGGCGGAGTTCGCGACCGCGCAACGCAATGACGCCCGGGTGTACAAGGCCCGGACGGGTCCGCATCGGCGCTGACCCGGATGCTTCACGCGATGCGACCAGCCCGTGCCATCCCTGTTCGGAGAGCGATGGAGGGCGTACGCTGGCCCTTGAAGATGCGCGCATTCCCTCCTCTGCTCGCGGCCCTTCTGGCCAGCGCGACGCTCGCGCGGGCCGGAGTGCCTGCGCCGGGCTTTACCGACACGCTGGTCGCGAGCGGTTTCTCGCAGCCGACCGGGATCGCTTTCCTGCCCGACGGACGGATGCTGGTCACGGAGAAAGCCGGCAAGCTTAAACTCGTAGATAACGGAAGTACGACCACCCTCGTGACGCTTCCGGTTTGCAGCAGCAGCGAGATGGGCCTGCTCGGCATCGCGATCGATCCCGGATTCACCGATAGCGGCCGGATCTTCCTCTACCGCACGGAGGCAACCGGCGGCTGCGCCAGCGCCAGTGGGCGCTCGAACGAGGTCGTGCGGGTTACCATGAACGCCGACTCGACGATCGATCTGGGCTCGATGGTCGTCCTCCTCTCGGGCTTCCGCACCGACTTCGGAAACCACGACGGCGGTGGCCTCCGGATTGGCCCGGACGGCAGCCTCTGGATCGGTGTCGGCGATACCGGCCGGGGCGACAATCAGGGTTGTCCGGGGTCATCGACCAACCCCTACGCGCAGAATCTCAATGCGCTCGAAGGAAAGATCCTTCGCGTGACTCTCGATGGCGCCGTACCGGCGGACAATCCACTGGTCGGGCAGGCCGGCGTACGCGAGGAGATCTTTGCCTGGGGCCTGCGCAATCCGTGGCGCATGGATTTCGACCCCCTCTCTGGCAAACTCTGGGTCGCCGACGTCGGAGATCTGGCCTTCGAGGAGATCGATATCGTCGGCGCGGGCGAGAACTACGGCTGGCCTGCGTGTGAGGCCAATTTTCCCGCGGGCTGCAATCCAGGAAGCTACGCGGCGCCGATCTTCAGCTATTCGCACGGCACCGGCTGCCCCGGCGAAGCGACCCTGCCTGCACTCGGCACGTCGATCACGGGCGGCACCTTCGCCGGAAGTGCCTTCCTCTCGGCGGAGAACGCGTACGTCTTCGCCGACTTCACCGCTGGCACCATCCATCTCGCGAATCCCACGGCCGGCCGCGATGGCCTGCTGGCCCCGACCACGATCGTCACCGACGCCGGCGGTATCGTCGATCTGGTCCGCGGACCGGACGGTGCCGTGTACGTGACCGCCTTCTTTGACGGCGAAATCCGGCGGATCGCGGCCACCCCCGCGCCTGCGGCGCTCCTCCTTTCCGGCAAACGTCTCACGCTCAAGGTTCCCGCAAATCCGGCCACGCAGCGGATCTCGGTCCTCTCTCTCGACGGCGCGAGTGACCTCGGTGCCGGCAACGGCTCGGCGGACGATCCCGTCCTGCACGGTGGCCACCTCCACTTGACGACGAGTGCGGGCTGCTCGGGTCCGTGCGACCTGAGCCGAGTGTTGCCGCAGGATCCTCCGGCGCAGACCTGGAGCTACATCGGCGCGGCCGGACGGAATGCGGGCTACCGCTTCGCCGGTCGCGTCGCGGGCGAGAAGATCGCGGTGATCGTAAAGCCGGGTAAACTGGTCCTGGTCAAAGTCGACGGCGGGCTCGGGATCGACCTTGCACAAGATCCGACCACGGCACGCATCCGTCTCGGGTTCGGCGAGCAGCCGCCGCTCTGCCTCGAGTTTGGCGGCACACAGAGCTTCGTCGCGGGGCGAAGCTGGCGTGCGATGGACTCCTCCGCCCCAAGCGCCTGCTTGTCCGAGTAGGCGCCCGATCGCCGGCCGGGGCCGGCCGAAGACCACGGCGCCGTGCAGCGAAGCCGGCACCCGATGACGGGGGAGAGAGCCCGGCCCGCCCCGGCACGGATTCTTGTCGCGGGGGACATGGCGATTCCCGGCTCGCGGAGGCATTCCTCGGGGCGACGACTGGCCCGGCCTGAGCACTCCTCGCCGAGAAGGAAGTGTCCCCGCCTCGGACACAGAGCGGAGCGAAATCCTCATGGCGCGTGCACTCGATACTCTTGCCTACGCGCGACGATTGCGAGAAGCTGGATTCAGCGAGCAGCAGGCCGAGGGGCAGGCCGCCGCGTTGGGCGCAGTCATGACCGACGAACCCGCGAGCAAACAGGATCTGCGCGAGCTGGCGACGCAAATGATCGGCCGCTTCGAAACTCTTGAGCGACACGTCGACATGCGTCTCGTCGAGTTGGAGCGGCGCTTCGAGATACGTCTCGTCGAGTTCTCGGCGCGGTTCGACGGGCGGCTCGCCGACCTCGAACAGCGCATGACGTTGCGCCTCGGGGCGATGTTCGTGGCGACGATTGGCGCCGCCGAGGCGCTGGCCCGGCTGAGCTGAGCTGCGCCGCCTCTGGGCCGGCCGCCGCCGTGCCGCCCTCGGCTCGGGGCGCATGACTTCGGACGGCGGAGCGGGCAGACTCGGCACATGCCCGAGACGCCACCGAGCACCGGCCGCGCACTCGACCTGCCGCCGCCCTGGGCGGCACCGGCGACGGTCGTGTTCACGCTGCTCTTTCCGGGGACGGTGGTGGGCCTCGTCCCGTGGTGGCTCAGCGGCTTCGCCATCGGCCCGCCGCTGTTCGGCAGCGAGTTCTCGC
The DNA here is from genome assembly GCA_005777805.1 of Pseudomonadota bacterium. Lineage (GTDB taxonomy): Bacteria > Desulfobacterota > Binatia > UBA12015 > UBA12015 > SXLG01. The sequence goes on along the minus strand of SXLG01000148.1, from coordinate 1,180 downwards.
GCATCGCGGGAATCGGGCTGATCGCGGCCGGCCTCGTGGGGCTGACCCGCTTTCTCGTGCGCTTCGTCCGCGAGGGCCACGGCACTCCCGCGCCCATCCTGCCGCCGTCACGACTGGTCGTGGGCGGGGTCTTCCGCCACAGCCGCAACCCCGGCTACGTCGCAGTCGTCTCGATCCTGCTCGGCGAGACCCTCGCCTTGCCGAGCACGGCCGTGCTCGGCTGGGCCGCCTGCGTTGCCGCCGGCTTCCACCTCTTCGTCGTCCTCTACGAGGAGCCCGACCTGCGCCACCGCTTCGGCCCAGCGTACGAAGAATACTGCCGCACCGTGCCCCGCTGGTTGCCGCGGCTCGGCCGGCGCCCTCGCCCCTGAAGAGAGGCGCCCCGCACTCGCCAAGAGTGGTCACGCAAACGCGCTCGCCACCTCGTGCTGCGGCCGTCGTGCCGCCTATTCAACCTCGACAAGATCACCGCCTTCAATGCCCGAGACGAGCGCTTCGAGCTGGCTCACCACCAGCGCCACTGCGTCACGTTTTCTCACGTTACCGCAGCGAATGAGTACGACTTTCGGCGGTGCACCGTGCAACACGAGACCATCAAAGAAGTCGAGGTCCTTGGTGACCAAGACACCCCCTTGGGCGATAGCCCCGGATATGATCGTCTCGTCCGTCATCAGGTTTCCGTCCGGGAGGGCAGATGTGTGGATCGCATCGTGCCCCGCAGCCGCCAAGGCACGGCACAGAGAAGGCGGCAAATGAGCGTCAGTCTGGAACTTCCCGCCGCTGTCTGTATGTATGTAAAGAATTTCAGCTTGATGGCTATCGCCGCAAACTGAAGGCAGGCAGGTCTTCCCGTTCGAGATCGGGGAACTCGGCAAGCAGGTCGTCGATGCTGTCACCCGCGGCCAGCTAGTCGAGCATGGACTCGACCGGGTCATGCAGGCCGCGGATCACGGGCTTGCCGTGACACACGGACGGATCGACAGTGATACGAGCAAGCTGGCTCACCACCGCGACGACACGGGGTTCGCCCACGGGGGACAAGAACACGACTTCAAGGGCGCCCTCCCCATGGCGTCCTGCGAAAATCGGACGCGGGTGGACGCAGCACCAGCGACGAGCTGAACGACGCAGCGATGTAGGCCGACCTGCGAGGGATTGCCCTCGCTCGCTGGCGGACCCG
>SXLG01000025.1 GCA_005777805.1 Pseudomonadota bacterium | reverse complement strand
TCACGGGAACACCGTCGCGTAGCGCGGGAAATCGTTGCGGTCGGCCGCGTGGGCCAGGCGCGCGAGCAGCGGTGCGGTGGCCGCGTTGCGTCGCACGAAGACCAGCGCCGCCGGATCGGAATAGACGTATTCGAGGTCTGCCCGCGCGAACAGACGCGGGTGGATATTGCGCCAGCGCTGCACAACGACCACGTCGGTCGGATAAGCCTCGATCATCCGCTCCCAGCCCGAGACGCCGCTGGTGAAGCGGAAGTAATCATCGATGACCGCCGGCGGATAGACCGCTTCGAAGCGTCCGTCGATGAAGACCCGGCTTCGTTCTCCCATCTTGTTGATGACGTAGCCCCCCCACTCGAAGGGCACGGCGAGGTTGCCGTGGAACCCGTGGCGCTCGAGGAAAGCCACGGCGTCGACCGGGTAGTCGAGCCGGCCGAAGCGGACCGCGAGGCCTTCCTTCTGGACACGATGCGTGACGCTCGCGAGCTGAATCAAGGCCAGGGCCGCGATGCCTCCCACGAGCAGCCGGCGAACCCCCAGCCGCGGCACGAGCACGGGCCAGCGCCCGACCACCCAGCCACGCGCTTGCTCGGCGCCGACCAGCAGCAAGGGTGCTGCGACCTCGGCGAAGAGCACGGTATGGCGCTGATGCCGGTAGCCGTAGAGCGCCGCGATGGTGGCGAGCGGCACGAGCCACGCCAGCGAGGTGCGGGCGCGGCCGCGCGGCACCCCGCGCAGGACGAGGGCCGCCGCCATCCCGGTCGCGACGACAAGCACCTGGTAGCGAAGGAAATTGGTGTCGCCGAGCGTGACCGGCTGCCACTCGCTGATCTCCTCGTGCATCCCGAGGGTGCGCCAGAGGTAGATATAAAGTTCTGCCCCGTACGGGTTGACCAGCGGTGCGATCGCGCCCGCGACGCCGATTCCGGCGAGCATCACCACGACGCCCCACCTCGGCCCCGGGCTGGAGAGCAAACGCAGGGTCGCGACTCCGACCCAGCCGCATAGAATGCCGACCCCGACGAGGAAACCGCCGTGGAGATTTGCCCAGACCAGCAGCAACGGCACGATCAGGCCCGCGGGCGCGAGGGCAGGCACGAATGCCGCACCTCCCCCGCGTAGATTCATCGATTGTAGATGCCGCAGGCGCCGCTCGGCCCGCGCGAGCAGCGCCAGCTCGAGCGCCAGAAGGAGCATCGTGAAGAGCTGCGGCCGGAAGGTCGCGCCCGGATGCATCACGGCCAGCACCAGCACCAGGAGACAGGCCGAGAGCAGTGGTTCGAGCGGCCGATCCCCCAGCAGCTCGCGCCGCAGCGTGCGGGTCGCGTCGAGCAGGGCCAGCACGATCACCGCGCCAATCAGAAGCTTGAAAGCGCCGAGCCCGACCGCGCCGCCGAGGCGCCAAACACCGGCCAGCAGAAGATCGGCAAGCCATTCGTGATCGTAGAAGGCCGCGCCTGGCGCCGAGTACGAAAAGACATCGACACGCGGCAGGCCGTGGCCGTCGAGGATCATCCCGCCGTAGTGGACGTGTGCCCACAGATCGGGATCGGCGCCCATGCCACCGAGGAAGTGCAGAGAAGCCGCGACCACGAAGAGGATCGCGATCGCAAGAGTCGGGCGCGACCGTTCGGGGTTCTTGCCTTGCTCGTTCATGCAGCCTCTCGAGAACGGAATCATTCGAGTGGGGGAAAGACGCGCCGCCTGGCGCGACTCCGCCCGTCACAGCACCGGTTCGGGCCCGGCGTGCGGGGCGACGCCATACCGATCGATCGAAACGCAAAGCCCCGCCCGAAATCGATCCGGGCGGGGCCACGGACCCGCCGCTGCGGCGGGTCAGGTCGTCATCGGGTCGGTCATCACGGGGCGTTCTGGAGGCCGCCGTTCGCCGAATCCCAGTTGAAGGTCTTGTCGCCGTTGGCGTGGTTCGCCACCGCAGTGAAGGAAGACGCGCCCGGCGCCACCGTGATCGTCACACCAGGGGACTGCTTGAATCCGGTGAGCTGCGTCAGAGTCGCCGTATAGGCGGCGTTGGCCGCGAAGTAGGCCTCCTCGGCGGTGGCCAGATTGCGCAGATCCGACGAAGCGCGCGCGTTGAAACCCTGCGCGCGGTACGCCGAGAACTGCGGAATCGCGATGGCTGCCAGAATGCCGATGATCGCGACGACCACCAGCAGTTCGATCAGCGTGAAGCCTTCCTCGTTCCGTGCCCGCATTGTTGCTGCCTCCTAATCGAGCCGGAGCCGGGCCTCCCCCGCATCCGCCTCCAGAACCACCTCGGCCGACGCCCCCATGGCGCCCAGCTCCGAGGGGGGAATTCAGCAAGCGAGGTGCCAGCGCTCGGGCAGCAGGGCGCAAAGGCCATCGCCAACCGAATGCCCTTGGAAACTCAGCCCTTTTCCAGATTCCGCGTCGGCGAGGGATCTGGCTCGGGAGTAACCGAGCGTTGCAGACGTCGCGGTTGACGGGCCGCGTCCGTCGAGAGATTGACGGCGCACCCAGCGCTGCCGTCGCGCGGCTTGAGGAGCGACACTCTGGCGTCATCAAGGGTGAATTGCTGATGCTTGTAGGGGTTATCGGCAGGGCGCTGAAGAACCCCGCATGGCGAGCAGCTGGTGGCCCGCCCCGGCAGCCCAGCCGTTGCAGTGCGGCCGACTGCGCTGCGGGCCGCCCTGCTTCGGCCGAGCTCGAGTCGCGCGAGCCGGGCCCGCCTCGACGGCCGCGCCGGTGCGCTGCAGCCGCCCCACTTCAGCCGAGGTCGAGCCGCGCGAGCCGGTGGCCCGCCCCGACAGCCGCGCCGTTGCGCTGCAGCCGCCCCACTTCAGCCGAGGTCGAGCCGCGCCAGCCGGGGCCCTCCTCGACAGCCGCGCCGCTTGGCTGCGCCCCGCCTCGCTTCAGCCGAGGTCGAGCCGCGCCAGCCGGTGGCGCAGCGAGCGGTAGCCGATGCCGAGCAGCTCGGCGGCGCGCGTCCGTACGCCCTTGCTTCGGTCGAGGGCGGCCAGGATCAGTGCGCGCTCGCGTCGCTCCAGAAATTCGTCGAGGCAGAAGGCCGCATCATCGAGGGGATCAGGATCCCGCTGCGACCCGTCGAGGTCTGCGGCGATGGCGTCAGCGTCTCGTGCGCTGCCGGCACGCCACGCAGAAGCGTCATCGGGCCGTGGCGCCTCGCTCGCCGCCCCCACTCCGACGGGTACCCGTTGCGACGCCTCGCGTCGGGACCCGCTGAACCCCGTCGCTTCGCTCGCCGCAAACGCTCCCGCGACCACGGAGTCTTCGGTCGGAGCGTGCCGCAGCTCGGCGAGACCTGCCGCACGCGCGCTCCCGGTCGGGCCGTGCGCGACGGCGCTCGCCGCCGGATCGAGCGCCCGATGGCCCGTGTGGATCAAACGCGACCCGCGCGTGTCGGCCATCGTGGCACGGACCGCATCGGGCAGGTCGGCAAGCCGCAACGTGCCCCCGTCGGCGAGCGTAACGGCGTGCTCCAGGCTGTTCTCGAGTTCGCGGACGTTGCCGGGGAAGGGATGGTGGCAGAGCGCCTCCAGTGCGGCCCGTTCGATCGCCCCGATCGAACGCCCGTGACGGCCCGCCGCGTCCTGGACGAATGCGGCCACGAGGCGAGGCAGATCGTCACGGCGCTCGCGCAGCGCCGGCAAGACCAGCGCGAGCACGGCGATGCGGTAGTAGAGGTCGTCGCGGAATTCGTTGCGCGTTGGCGGCGGCCTCGGCACACCGGTCGGCGGCCGGCGGGCTAGACTCGCGGGCAAGCTGTGTCGGCCGGCGTGGAGATCACGGTTGGTCGCCGCGATGACGCGCACGTCGACCGCGAGCGGGTCGCCACCGCCCACCGGCACCACGACGCGCTCCTGCAACACGCGCAACAAGCGGACTTGCAGCCGCGCCGGCAGCTCACCGATTTCATCGAGAAAGATCGTCCCGCCCTGCGCGCGCCGGAAGAGGCCGGGCCGATCGGCCGTCGCGCCGGTAAACGCACCGCGCACATGGCCGAAGAGTTCGCTCTCGATGAGCCCCTCGGGAATCGCGCCACAGTTGAGCGCGACGAAGGGCCCGTGGGCGCGGCGGCTGTGGCGATGCAGCGCTCGGGCAACCAGTTCCGTGACGGTGCCGCTCTCGCCGGTGATCAGCACGGTGGCGTCGGTCGGTGCGGCTTTCTCGATCATCCGCCAGAGTTCCCGCATCGCCGCCGTGGCGCCGAGGAGACCGTCGGCCGCGCCCGGTCCGGCGTCACCAGCCGTCAGCTCCGCCAGCGAAATCGGTTCGGTCGGCAGTGCTTCCTCCTCGGGCACGTCCACCAGCGGGGCTGCGGCAAGTTCGTTCAGCACGACAATCTCACCGACCGCCCGCCCGAAGGCATCGGCGAGCGGTACGCGACTGAGCCGGAGCTGGGTCGGCGCCGAGCCCGGGCCCCCGCAGAGCCAAGCCACCGCCCCATCCGCTGCATCCGCCGCGCCCGCCCCGGCCGGGCAGCACTCCGCTGCAACGCCGGGCAGGAGTGCTGCCAGTCGGCGGGACTGCATCTCCATGCTCGACAAGCCGAAGATCCGCTGTGCGGCTGGATTGGCCGAGCGGATGCGACCCGCGGAGTCGAGCACGACGACTCCGGCCTCCAACGCCGAGGCGAGAGCGTCCCGTCCAGCAGTCGCCGCGTCGACCTCGGTCTCGCTGTGGCACGCACGGGCCTCCGCGGCCGCCGCTGCGCGAGCGAGCCGACCCACCGCCACGGCGACCAGGACCAGAACGACCGCGCCACCCGCGACCAGCGTGAGCGCCGGCAAGCCGCCGAATAGTCCAGTCCAAAATTCCCACGCACTGAGCAGGGCCAGCGCCACGACGCCACCGCCGGCCGCCACGGCAGGCCCGCGGGCCGGCAAGATCGCCGCGGCGTTGAGCACCGGCAGGACGAGCAGGCCAACCGCCGGACCGCGCGCACCGCCGCCGAGCGCAACCAGACCCGCGACCAGCACAATTTCTACCGGGAGCTGTGCCCAGGCGATCCCGGCGAGCTTCGCGTCCCGGCCCGCCGTCCGGGCCGGAGGTCGCCCCCCAGGTGGCGCGCCGGGCACATGCCCTGCCTCGCACTGGCGCTCCCGCACCTGCTCGCCAATGCCGCGATCGCCCATCGAGGCGATGTCGTATGAGCCTGCCTCGCCCCCGCGCTCCCCTACCCGTTCGTCCGGTCCGCCCGCGCCACGCGCGGCCGCATCGACCGCGCGCAGCGCCAGCGCCGAGAGCAGCGTCGCCACGAAAGCGCTGCCCACCCAGAGGAACGCCGGCCCGCCCAGCGCCCGCGACGCCACGCCGGTAAAGAGCAGCGTCCCGGAACCCGCGAGAAACACCGCCAACGCCAGCAGGCGCGCCAGCAACAGGATCTCCAGGCGTTGCCGGAGGGCCTCGCCCATCGCACCCCCTCAGGACGAGAGCAGCGAGCCGAGCTGGAAGATGGGCAGGTACATCGCGACCACCAGCCCGCCGATCACCGTACCCAGCACGACGATCACCAGCGGCTCCATCAAGGCGGTCAGGTTGGCGACGGCAGTGTCAACCTCGTCCTCGTAAAAATCCGCAATCTTCGAGAGCATCTGGTCGAGCGCGCCCGTCATCTCGCCAGCGGAAATCATCTGGCAGACCATGGGCGGAAAGACACCGCTCTCGACCAGCGGCTCGGCCATGGTGCGCCCCTGGGTAATGCTCTCGCGCACCGCGAACCCCGCCAGCTCGACGACGCGGTTGCCGGCGGTGCGCGAGGTGATCGAGAGCGAGTCGAGGATCGGTACGCCAGCCGAGACCAGCGTCCCGAGCGTGCGCGAGAAGCGCGCGATCGACGCCTTGCGCAGCAGCTCACCGATGACGGGCACGCGCAGCAGGAACCGATCGATCACGAGTCGGCCGCGACTGGTCCGGTAGGCCTGACGGATTCCGATGGCGACCATCACCGCGGCGGCGATGATCAGATGCAGCCAGGCGATGGTGAAGTTCGAGAGGTTGATGACCACTTGCGTCGGCCAGGGCAAGGCCTGTCCGAAGCTCGTGAAAAGCTCGGCGAAGACCGGAATGACGAACACCAGCAGGATCATGGTGACGATCACGGCGACGCTGACGATCGTCGCGGGATAGATCATGGCCCCCTTGATCTTGCGCTTGAGGGAGACCATCTTCTCCATGTAGGTCGCAAGCCGCGCCAGGATCGTGTCGAGAATGCCGCCGACCTCGCCGGCCTGCACCATGTTGACGTAGAGTTCGTCGAAGGTCCTGGGGTGCTCGCCGAGTGCGGCCGAGAGCGTGGCACCGGCTTCGACCGATTCCTTGACGCCAAGAACCTGCTTGGCAAAGACTTTATTATCGGACTGCGTGCCGAGCACGTCGAGGATCTGCACCAGCGGCATCCCGGCCTCGATCATGGTCGTGAGCTGGCGCGTGAAGACCACGACGTCGCGCGCGCTGACCGAGCGGCCGATCGAGGGCAGGGTCAGCTCGCGGTCGAGACCCTTGCCCCTCTCACGGATCCGGCGCAGCACGGGCTGGATGCGTTGCGCGCGCAAGCGGTTGATCACCGCCTCGCGGGTTGCGGCCTCCATCGTGCCACGCAACACCTTGCCACTCGGCGTGCGTCCCTCGTAGGCAAAGACGGCCATCGGGTCACCGCGCCAGCGTCACGCGGCCAAACCGCGTGGACGTCTTGTCGTTCGCGCCGGGCGTGGCTGCGGGTTCGGCCGAGCGCCCCAGCACACCGGCACCACCGCCCTTGATTCCGAGCATCTGCTTGAGTTCCTCCGGCTCGGTCGCGGCCTCGAGCGCCACGTCGGCCGTAACCAGCTTGCGCTCGACCAGGTCGGCGAGCGATTGCGTCAGCGTCACCATTCCGAATTTCTGTTGTCCGACCTGCATCTGCGAGTAGAGCTGGTGGACCTTCTCTTCGCGGATCAGATTGCGGATCGCGGGGTTGGGAATCATCAGCTCGCAGGCCATGACGCGACCGCTGCCATCGCTGCGCGGCAGCAAGGTCTGCGAGATCACCGCCTCGAGCACCAGCGAGAGCTGGGCCCGCACCTGCGCCTGCTGGCCGGCCGAGAACACGTCGATCACGCGATTGATGGTCTGCACGGCCGAGTTGGTGTGCAGTGTCGCGAAGACCAGGTGGCCGGTCTCGGCAATCGTCAGCGCGGCTTCGATCGTCTCGAGATCGCGCAGCTCACCGACCAGGACGACGTCTGGATCCTGCCTGAGAATGTGCTTGAGAGCGGCCCCGAAACTCTGCGTGTCGGCGAAGACCTCGCGCTGATTGACGATGCAGCGCTTGTGATCGTGGACGAACTCGATCGGGTCCT
>SXLG01000147.1 GCA_005777805.1 Pseudomonadota bacterium | reverse complement strand
CGGCCGGAGTCGCATCGCGCAAAGGAAGATCGACGCCTGCGGCTCAGCATTCGGGCGGCCTGGAAGAAGAGCCGACGTACGTATGGCAGCCACCGGCTCCACGAGGATCTCAGGGAAGATGGCGAGAAGGTGAGTCGCAAGGCCAACTGCTGGGACAACGCTGTCGCCGAGAGTTTCTTCGGAACGATGAAGGCTGAACTCGAAACGGAGACCGTGGCGGGCGCCTGGCGGCACGGGCTTCCAGGCCGAGTGACCCTGCGCCTTCACCGAGTCGCGCACGGCCCCTCAGAGCCGCTCACGTGCGGCCCGGGCGGCGTCGCGCACCGGTTCCGAAGAATCGCGCAGCGCGTGCTCGAGGGCTGAAGCCACCACCTGCGGGGCGTGGGCCGTGAGCTGGCCGAGCGCCCACGCGGCGTGCTCGCGCACGAGTGGTGCATCGTGTCCGGCAAGAGCACCGAGGAGCGGGGCGATCGCCTCGGGGCGTCCGGTGTTGGCGAGCACCACCGCTGCGTTGCGCGCGAGTCCGACACGGCCGGTGCGGCGGACGGCGGAGTTGCCATAGCGGCGCGCGAAGCTCTGCTCGTCGAGCGTGAGCAACTCGGGCAGGTGCGGTGCGAGTTCGGCCTCGAGCGCGTCGCTGGCTGGGGCGTTCCACGGGCAGGCGAGCTGGCAGAGATCGCAGCCAAAAACCCACTCGCCGAGCAGTGGTCGCAGCGGCTCCGGGATGGCGCCGCCGTGCTCGATGGTCAGATAGGAAATACAGCGGCGCGGGTCGAGGAGCCACGGCCCCTCGATGGCACCCGTCGGACAGGCTTCAACACAACGAGTACAGGTTCCGCAGCGCTCGGCGACGGGTTCGTCCACCGGAAGATCGAGCGAGAGCAGGAGTTCGGCGAGGAAGCCGTACGAGCCACGTTCCTCGCTCAGGGTGAGTGTATGCTTGCCGGTCCAACCGACGCCCGCTTGCGCGGCCCACTCGTGTTCGAAGATCGCCCCGGTATCGGTGTAGCTCGCGATTCGCGCGTCGGGCGCCAGCGTGCGGATTTGCGCCGCCCACGCCGCAAGCCGCCGGCCGAGTTCGTCGTGATAGTCGGGTGCGCGGGCGTAGGCCGCGATGCGCCCGAGCAGGCGCCCGCGCCAGTCGCCGGGGAACGGCGGCGGTGGAGGGTGTGGGGCGAACGCCGAGACGATTGTCCGCGCCCAGCCGTAGCGCGTCCGCGGGTCGAGACGGGCCTTGCGGTGGTGGAGCAGGAAGCGCATGTCGCCGGCGCGGCCGTCGGCCAGCCAACGTTCGAAGAACGCCTCTCGGTCGAGGCGCGCTGGGCGAGCCGCGCGGATCTGGCGAAAGCCCAGCACTTCGCCCGCGGCGACGATCGCACGACGGAGTTCCTCCGGTCCCATGCACGGGTGTTCGCGTTCCGGAGGGGTCCTGGGCAAGTGGTGCGCGGGAAGAGTCTCCCCGATTGCCACGGGCGCATCGCGAGCACCCGTGGCGCATCCGCTGGCGCGGCCGCGTGGGCGGGACGGCACTCCGGCGCCCGCCATCGGTGCGGCGTGGGACCGGGCGTGTTGCGTCGATGGCGCCGCGGCGAATCCTTGGCGGACCCGCGTAGGCGAGCGGCGAGCGGCAGTCGCGACTCGCCCCCACCGGGGTCCCGTCCGCCGTGAGTCGCGGCGACCGGCGGTCGTGAAATCGCGCGGCGCCATGGCGCCCGCCCATGTAGGGATGGACGGCATGGCCGTTGCTTTTTCCCCGGGTGCGGAACGAACGGGGAGTGGACGATGCGAGCTGGGCAGGCGCGTCCGGCAGCGGCTTATGCCGCTGCCGAGGCCGGAAACGGGACGGATCTAGACAGGCCACTAGACACGGTCGAGCGGACTGCCGGGACGACGGCGCCAGGCGAGCGTCTGCTGCGGTGGATGCCTCTCGTGCGACAGCTCGCCCAGCAGATTCACGCCACCCTGCCTCCGGGCGTCGAGCGCGACGAGCTGATCGGCTGGGGGCTCGACGGGCTCTTGTCGGCGCTCGAGCGCTTCGACCCGGAGCGGGGCATGAGCTTTGTTGGCTACGCCCGCATTCGCATCCGTGGAGCGATCCTCGATCAGCTCCGCACGCACGACTTCGCGACGCGGACGATGCGCCAGAAAGCGACTCGGCTCGAGCGCAGCGCGCGGCGGATCGAGGCCCGGCTCGGGCGGCCGGCAGCGGTCGACGAACTCGCGTCGGAGATGGGGCTTTCGCTGGAGGCCCTGCACGATCTGCGCTGTGAGGTCGGTGACCTCGGGATGGTGTCGCTCGACGAACTCGGCAGCGGTCAGGCCGGCGAGATGCTCGGCTACGAGGAGCTCCTCGCGGCGCCGGCCGGCGATCCCGTAGCGGCGCTCTTCGCAGAGGAGCGGGCGCGCGCCGTGAGCGAAGCCCTCCTGGTCCTCTCCCCGCGCGAGCGTCTGGTGCTGCCGCTCTACTACCAGGCTGACCTGACCATGCGGGAGGTCGGCGAGCGTCTCGGCATCACCGAGTCGCGCGTCTCGCAGCTCCATTCGCACGCCCTGGCGAGATTGCGCGACCGTCTCGCGCCGCGCGTCGACGACCTGCTGCCTGCCTGAGGAGAGCCTGCTGCCCGCGAGCTACCCGATCGTCGGCTCGCAGAGCCCCGCCTTCCGGCCTCCGCCCGACGAACACTATGCCTGGCCATTGTCGGCCCGCGCGTTGTGCCCCGTTGCGTGACTCTAGGAGATACCGGGCGGTCGTCTGCCGATCGTCCATGGGGTAGCGGAGTCCGGTCCGCGCGGGCGGGGAACGCGAGCCGCCTCGCCGAGGCAGCCACGCCCACATGGCCGCGATCATCCAGCAGATCGGCCAGGATCTCCGGGCCGCTTGTCGCGCACGTTGGTCGCACAGAGAGTCCACTCTTCAGTCACACCGGCGCCACGCCCGGCGCGGGCGGCCGCTCTTCGCCTCAGCGCTGCGCGGCGTGCTCGAAGGCGGCAAGCTGATCGGGAGAATTGAGATTGACGAAGCTCAGGGCCGCGGGATCGACGGCGCGCCAGACGGCTTCTTCCAGCGGATGCCAAGCGAGACGGGCGAGCGCCCGATGGAGCGCACGTTCGCCCCCCTCGAGCGCCCGGCGCAGTGGCGCCACGGCGCGCGCGGGGCGGTAGGCCGCGACCAGTGGTTCGGGGCGGCCCGTGCGAAGTGGCACGACCGCGTCCATCTGCGGCCGCCCTTCGAGATCACTCAGCACGAGGCGCAGCAGCGCCGGCTCCAGAGTCGGTGCATCGGAGGCGAGCACCAAGGCGCGCTTTGCTGTGGTTGCTGCGAGACCGGACACGAGCCCGGAGAGCGGGCCCTGCGCACCGCCGAGATCGCGGGCGACGCGGACGATCACCGCGGCTTCACCGACGGTGGCTCGCGTCAGGCCAACGAGGGCATCTTCCTCCGCGGGCGGGCGCGTGCCGCTGGCGCCGAGCACCAGCACGATCTCCTCGACCAGTGGCGCGGCGGCATCGAGGACACGTGCGAGGAGCGGGCGACCGGCCACCTCCACGAGCGCCTTGCAGCGGCCCATGCGGCGACTCGGGCCGCCGGCGACGATGAGCGCAGCGATGCCGATTCCCGGACGAGTCGTGGCGCCCTGCGTCTCGGGACTTGATGCAGCACAGTCCCCCGCGATCCCGCTGGGCCGCCTGCGTGGAGGTGCTCCCCGCATTTCAGGACTCGACACAGCGCAGTTGTCGCCGGAGCGCGTCGCGCCGGTGCCGGGCCTCGTCGGGGGTGAGGCGTGTCAGTCCCGCCAAGCCGAAATCTTCAACGACGGCACTCGCCAGCGCGCTCGCCCATGCCAGTGCCTCGCCGAGGGCCACGAGTTCGGGGCCGCCGCCGGGCGCCGCCGTCAGGGCGGCGACGAGAGCACCGCCGAAGACATCGCCCGCGCCGGTCGGATCGACGACCTGGGGCACGCGGCAGGCGGGCAGGGCGAGAATGCCGCCGGCGCACGCCGCGACCGCCCCTTTGCTTCCACGCTTGACCACCGCCACGCGGGCGCCCATGGCGCGCAGGCAGCGGGCGCTCTGGCGCGGGTCCGCGACGCCGGTCAGGAGCAGTGCCTCTTCCTCATTGACCAGCAGCGCGTCGACGCGGGGCAGGAGTGCCAGCAGGCCCTTGCGGTCGCGCTCGATCCAACTGCCCATCGTGTCGAGCGCGATCAGCGCCGGCCCGGTGAGTTGGTCGAGCACCATCGCCTGCAGGTCGGGCGCGGCGTTGGCAAGGAAGACCCGCGGGCTCGAACGGTAGGACTCGGGTAGTCGCGGCGCCCAGCCCGTCAGCACACCGAATTGGGTCGCCAGCGTCTCGCGGCGGTCGCCACCCTCGAAGTAGCGTGCCCGCCAGCGGAAGGTGGGGCCCGCAGCTCGCTCGACCCCCCCGAGGTCCGTGCCGAGGTCGCCGAGTTGCGTCAGGGTGGGTTCGTGGAAGTCGGCCCCGATCACGGTGAGGAGGCGTACCTCTGTCGTGCGTGCCGCCGCGAAGGCGGCGAAGAGCGCCGAGCCGCCGGGCTCGTTCTCGCGGCATCCCGCGTGCGTCTCGACCGAGTCGAAGGACAGCGTGCCGGCCACCAGGACGCTCATGGTCGCCGGGCCTGCGCTTCCGCGTGGGCTGCGGAAACCGGGTCCGAACCCGGAGTGCCACGTGCTGCGCGCAGGCCGCCTTCCGTCAAGATGTAGTCCACCGGCTGATCGTGCGCTTCGATGGGCAGGGCTTGCTGCACCTCATTCTCGTGGCAGACCCCGACGATGGTCCAGCCGACGGGCCGGAGACGCGCGAGCAGGCGATCGTAGTGGCCACCGCCGCGACCGAGACGCGCGCCATCGGGTGCAAGAGCCACGCTCGGGACGAGCACCAGCGCGGGCAGGGGGGCCGTCTCCGGAGGCTGCGCCGGGCCGGTCGGTTCGGCGAGTCCGAACGGTCCAGGAACCAGCGGCGGCATAGCGCCCGGCACGCCAACGAGCTCGATCCCGTCTGGGCCCAGGCGCGGCAGCAGGACTAGTGCTCCCGCCATGGCAAGCCGCCGGAGCAGTCCCTCGGGGTCGGGCTCGTTCTCGTGCGCGACGAAGCCGGCCACGGTGGCGCGTGCCGCCAGCAGTGGGTCCGCCACGATCGTCGCGAGGCAGGCGCGACCGCTCGCGATCTCGCTCGGCCCGAGAGCGCGGCGCCGGGCACGCAGCAGGCCTCTGAGTGCCGCCTTGGCGGAGCGGATGTCCTCGCCCGAACCGTCCACGCTGCGTCTTGTACCTACCCGGAGCGCATGGTTACAGCGGGAAACTTTCGTCCGCGGGCCGGTATTCGGCCCGCCCCAGGGAGCGAACACGATGCCTCCGAAGAACTTCCTCTTCACGTCCGAGTCCGTTTCCGAGGGACATCCGGACAAGATGTGCGACCAGATCTCGGATGCGGTCGTTGACGCGATCATCGCCCAGGACCCGCGCGCCCGGATCGCCTGCGAGACGCTCTGCAAGACCGGCATGATCGTGCTGGCCGGCGAGATCACCACCTCGGCCAGGCTCGACTACGCGGAAATCGCCCGCGAAACCGTCAAGGACATCGGCTACACCTCGTCCGACATGGGCTTTGACTACAAGACCTGCGCCGTGCTGACCGCGCTCGACCGCCAGTCGCCCGACATCAACCAGGGCGTCGATCGCGTGCGCGAGGAGGACCAGGGCGCCGGTGATCAGGGGCTCATGTTCGGCTTCGCGTGCAACGAGACGCCCGAGCTGATGCCGATGCCGATCGCCTTGGCGCATCGCCTCGTCAAGCGGCTTTCCCAGGTGCGCAAGGAAGGTGTGTACGACTTCCTCCGCCCCGACTCGAAGTCGCAGGTCACGGTGCGTTACGAAAACGGCCGTCCGGTGGCCGTCACCAGCGTGGTGATCTCGACCCAGCACTCCGAGGATGTCGACAACAAGACGCTGCGCGAGGCCATGCTCGAGAGTGTCATCAAGCCGGTGATCCCCGCCGAGTTCCTCTCCGCCACGACCGAGTATCACATCAATCCCACCGGGCGCTTTGTGATCGGTGGCCCGATGGGTGACTGCGG
>SXLG01000146.1 GCA_005777805.1 Pseudomonadota bacterium | reverse complement strand
GCAAGCCAGCCCGCGTTGCAGTGGGTCAGCACGTTCACCGTCGCACCCGGTGGCTTGCCTCTGGCCAGCACGCGCAGCAGTTCGAGGCCCTGGCGGCCGATGGCCGCGTTGATGGCGACGTCCTCGTCACAGATTTCGGCGGCACGCTGCCAGGCACGCTCGACGCGAGCCACGCCGTGCAGGCCCGCGAGCGAACGGCGCATCTCCCCGAGCGCCCAGCGCAAATTGATCGCCGTCGGCCGGGTCGCCGCGAGCTCGGTGCAGGCCCGGTCGAGACTCGCGTCGGACGGATCGGCGCGGAGCGCGATCGCCACGCCATAGGCCGCGGTGGCGCCGCTCAGCGGAGCACCGCGCACCTGCATGTCGCGGATCGCGCGACACACCGCCGCCAGGCCCGGCAGATCGACGATCTCCAGCCGGTGCGGCAGGCGCGTCTGGTCAATGATCTGAACCGTGCACCCATCTGCCCCGACCCAGATCGTGCGCATCGCCTTGCCGTCGACCTTCATACTCGCCTCCCCGACGGCCTCCGTATACCTGGGGCCGCCGCCGTACCCGTGTGCTGCGTCGGCGCAGGACCGGCGCGACCTTAGCCGGCCCTCACGCGGGCACGCGCCGAGACCGCCCAGGGGGAATCGGGGCCGCGGACGTGGCGCGCGGGCACGGGCTAGACCGCCCAGGGAGAATCGGGTGGCGTGTTCGCGAGCAGGAGGCCGCGAGCGGAGCGTACGCCGAGACCCGCCGAGCGGCCGCGGAGCCGGCGCGGCGATCGGCCCGGGCGCAACCCCGCCCTCCGACGCCAACTCCTCCCGTCGCCGCCCTGCGCCAGGGGCCTGGGGCCTCGCGGGAGCGCAAACCCGAGCCGCCGCGCCGACTCCGCTCTGGCATCACTCCCGGGCGCGCGCCATAACCGACGAGACGGTGGCCGCCGGCTGCCGGAGTCGAGCCATCATCAGGAGGAACCATGGGAGCGCCGGCCGCGGAGAAACCCCTGCCCTTCCATCTGCGCGGAAACTACGCGCCAGTGCAGGAAGAAGTCACGCTCACCGACCTGCGGGTCGAAGGCGCGATCCCGCCCGAGCTGCGGGGACTCTTCGTGCGTAACGGGCCGAATCCACGCAGCGGATCCTCCGCGCACTGGTTTGTCGGCGACGGGATGCTGCACGGCATCCGCTTCGAGGCCGGGCGCGCCGCCTGGTACCGCAACCGCTGGCTGCGGACACGGAGCTTCAACGAGGATCCCCCGCCAGCGCTGATCTCTCCCGACGGCACGGTCGATCGCAGCGTTGCGGTCGCCAACACACACATCGTGCGACACGCGGGCCGCATCCTGGCGCTGGTCGAGAGTTCGTTCCCCACTCAGGTCACGCCCGGCCTCGACACGATCGGCCTGCACGACTTCGGCGGCCGACTCACCACCGCCATGACGGCACACCCGAAACTTTGCCCACTCACCGGCGAGATGCATTTCTTCGGCTACGGCTTCTTCCCGCCCTATCTCACCTATCACCGCGTCGATGCCACCGGAGCCCTGGTGCAGTCCGAGGAGATCCCGGTCAAGGGACCGACGATGATCCACGATTTCGCCATCACCGAACATCATGTGCTCTTCCTCGACCTGCCGGTGGTCTTCGACCTGGAGAAAGCCATGGCCGGGCTGGCGCCGCAGAGCGCCTCGGCCGGCGCCGAGCAGCGCGGCGACGGCTTGCCTTATCATTGGAGCGACGACTACGGCGCGCGGATCGGCGTGATGCCGCGCGGCGCGGGTGCGGAGTCGCTGCGCTGGTTCGAGATCTCCCCCTGCTACATCTTCCATCCCTTCAACGCCTTCGAGACGGACGACGGCCGGATCGTACTCGACGTCTGCCGCTATCCGAAACTGTGGGCGACAAACTCGGGCGAATTCGATTCGGCACGCCCGCATCGCTTCACGATCAACCTCGCCGCCGGCAGCGTCGCCGAGACGCCGCTCTTCGACGACGCCGCCGAGTTCCCGCGCATCGACGACCGCCGGGCCGGAGTGCGCGCCCGCTACGGCTACGCTGCGGCGAACCCGCCGGTGGGCGATTTCGAACGCCAGGGGCGACCCATCATCGTCAAGTATGATCTCACGGCCGGCACGCGACAGGTCCACGACCTTGGCGGTCGCGTCCCGAGCGAAGCGGTGTTCGCGCCGGCACAGGCGACGGCCGGCGAGGACGAGGGCTGGCTCATCGCGTATGCCTTCGACGAGGCGCGTGGTGCCAGCGACGTCGTCATCCTCGACGCACAACACATCGAGCGCGCGCCGGTGGCGACGATCCACCTGCCCCGCCGGGTGCCGTACGGCTTCCACGGCAACTGGTTCCCGGACGAGTAGCCGCGCCGACCACGCTGGCGGACAAGCGCCCGCTCACACCACTCCGGGCACGCTGCTTGCGGACCTGATATGCGCTGCGGAGTCATGCAGCCTCTGGTCCTCGCGATCGACCTCGGCAGCGGCGGACCGAAGGTGGCGCTGGTCGGTCTCGACGGCGGCATCGTCGCCGCCACGGCCCGCTCGGTGCGCACCCGCACGCCCGAGCCCGATCTTGCCGTGCAGGATCCGCGCGAGATCCGGCAGGCGATCTTCGATGCCTGCCGCGCGGTCGTGGCGGAGAGCGCCGCACGCCCCGATCAGGTCGTGGCTGTTGCGTGCGCGAGCCAGTTCGCCTCGCTGATCCCGATCGGCGCCGATGGTACGCCCAGTGGCGACCTGATCCTCTGGCTCACCCGACGTGGCACACCCTACTCGCGTGAGGTGCTCGCGCGGCGCGACGACGCTTTTCTGCGCTGGCTCGACGTGCACGGCGCGGTGCCGATGGGCAACGACCCGCTATCGCACCTGCTCTTCCTCGCCCGCGAACGCCCCGAGATCTGGGCGCGCACGGCCCGGGTCCTCGAACCCGCCGACTGGCTCGCACTCGAACTCACCGGCCAGATCGCGAGCAACCCGTGCAGCGCCTTCCTCATGCTGCTCACCGACAATCGCTGTATCGATGCGGTCGACTGGTCGCCCGAACTGCTCGAGCTGGCCGGCGTCGCGCGCGATAAGCTGCCCGATCTCGTGCCGGTCGATGCCTGCATCGGTCCGTTGCGGGCGCGTATCGCCGCCGAACTCGGCCTGCGACCGGGGACGCCGGTGTTCGCACCCGTCAACGATACGCAGGCCGCGACCGTCGGTGCCGGTGCCTGCGAGCCCGGCAGTGGTGGCGCCAACATCGGCACGACAATTCAGATCCTGGGCAGCGCCCCCGGCAAGCACACCGACATCGAGACCTCGATCGTCAGCATGCCGAGCCCGTTGCGCGGCGAATGGATGGCGCTGGCGGAGTCCGGCCTCGGGGGCAAGCTGCTCGACCACTTCCTGGCGCAGCTCGTCCATACCCGCGACGCACTGGGCGACCATGGCTCGAACGATATCTGGTTTGGCATCGACCGCGCCGTCGAGCAAACCCCCGCCGGCAGTAGCGGACTGGTCTACCTGCCGTGGCTCGCCGGTTCGCAGGCGCCACGCACCGACGCTCATATGCGCGGCGGCTTCATCGGCATGTCGCTCGAGACCACCCGCGCCGACATGGCGCGGGCCGTGCTGGAAGGGGTGGCCTGCACGCTGCGTTGGATGCTGCCGGCGGTCGAGGCCTTCGCTGGTGCACCCTTCGCGCGGATTGCCTTCTCGGGCGGCGGCGCGACCTCCGATGCCTGGGCCGAGATCACTGCCAACGTGCTTGGCCGTCCGGTCGAACAACTCGAGACACCGCGTCAGACCAACACCCGCGGCGTCGCTTTCCTCGCTTTCCACCGCCTCGGGCTCGTGGCCCGCGGCGACCTCGCCCGTTTCCGCCCGGTCAAGCGCACGTGGGAGCCCGCGCGCGCACACAGCGCGCTCTACGACGCCCTCTTTCACCAGCACAAAGCGGCCTACGACGCGCTCGAACCGCTCTTCCGCCCGACAGGTTGACCAGCCGCCGCTGGCGACCCGTGTCCGGCTCGAGGTGCGGACCTCACTCCACCAGCGCGGCCAGCAGCCGGACTGACCTCGACGCAACTGTCCAAGACATCTCGAGGCTCGGGCCTCACCCCACCAGCGCGACCAGGGCCTCCGCCGACATCTGGCCCGGACGGTCGGCACAGCAGGGATCGCTCTGAAGCGGATCGCCGCTGATGGCGAACGCGCGCGACCGCGATCCCCCGCAGACGGTACGGAATTCGCATCGCCCACAGCGTCCGCGCAGGCGCTCGGGGTCGCGCAGTTCACGAAAAAGCTCATTGTCGCGATAGATCCCCGCGATCGGCTGCTCACGGACATTGCCCGCCGCGGTGCCCTCGCGAATCAACTCCTCGAGGTCGGGGCGTTGCAAGGGGTCGCCCCCGGTGAGAACGCACACCGGCGTGCCCATGGCCGCGGTCTGACGAAGCAGCTCATGCCCCTCGGCAGTGGTCAGTTCGTCGAGATCACGCTGGTCGATCGCGGCCGCCCGACAATGCCCGCAGGCAAGCGCGCAGGCACGCGTGATCTCCCAGACGAGGAGGAAGGGGGCGCGCGTGAAATCGGCCGCCGGGGCTGCGCTGCCATGGCTTGGACCCGCCACCGTCCGGTGAACACGCGAGTGCATGTTCGGCACCAACGCAAAAATTGCGCCGGAGCCGGGGTCTCACGCAGTCTCGCAGATCCCGGCCGCTGCCGCGACGGCACGAGCCCGGCCAACGTTCCGGCCCGGCCCGGCCCGACCCAACAACCGCTCCTCATGCCGCCAGGGACAGCCGCTCGGAGAAGGCATCGCGTGGACGACTCCGGCGGCACAATCCGTGGCCGCATGTCGTGTCGCCAGGACGGCCGCGCCGAGACGTACAGGGAACCCAAGACACGATGCGTGTCGGCGAGCCACATGTCGTGCCACCAGGACAGGCGCGCCGCGAGGGCGTCGTGTGGGCGGCCGCACGCCTCGACGCTCAGGCGGCCCTGTCGGCGGCTCTCTCTCCACGGATGTGATCGAGAAAATTTCCCAGAATCGCACGCAGAGCTTCCGCCTGGCGGGAAAGATCGCCGGCGGCTTGCAACACCTGTTCTGCAGCATCGCTGGTCGCCCGCATCTCGTCGCTCACCGTCGCGGTGTTGCGCGAAATCTCGGCCGTACTTGATGCGGTCTGCTGAACGCTGCGACTGATCTCCTCGGTCGCAACCCTCTGCTCACCCGCCGAGGTGGCGATCGTATCGACCGACTGGCTCATCTGACGAATCGTCGTGCCGATCCCGTCGATCGCTTGCGCAGCACCGCCCGCAGCGCGGCGGATCGCCTCGATATGGGTCTCGATCTCGTGGGTCGCGTCGGCGGTCTGCCGGGCCAGTGTCTTGACCTCGGAGGCCACCACCACGAATCCCTTGCCGGCCTCTCCGGCGCGCGCCGCCTCTATCGTGGCGTGGAGTGCGAGCAGATTGGTCTGGTGCGCGATCGCACTGATCGAACGGACGACTCCACCGATACGCTGCGACGCTCCGGCGAGCTGGCTCACGGTCGCGTTCGCACGCTCGGATTCATCGACGGCTGCCCGGGCACTGCCCCGGGAACCCGTGACCTGACGCTCGATCTCCGCCGCGGTCGAGGTCAGCTCCTCGGTAGCCGAGGCCACGGCTTCCATACTCGTCATCGTCTGCACCGCGGCCTCGCGAACGGCACCGACACGTTCGGTCGTGCTGGCAGCACCGCCCGCGAGCGAGGCCGCCGTCGCGCTCAGCTCGGTCGCCGAGGACGCGATGGTCGCGACCACGCTGCCCACGCCACTCTCGAGATCGCTGGCGAGTTGCTGGCGCTGACGATCGGCCTCGTCGAGCGCCTTCGACTTCTCCTCCATCGCTCCAATCGCGGCGTTGATCACGCCTGCCGCGCTGCAAAAGGTCCCGCGCAGGCCCCGCTGCAGAAGACGCCGATAGAAACGGCCGTCACGAGCGGCTTCGAGGGAAGCCCGACTCTCGCGAACGTAAGCATCGGTCAGGTCCAGCAGATGATTGATCGCGAACGCCATTCGGCCCATCTCGTCGTCGCGCCCGCCGTAGCCGATGAGGCGCGCCTCGAGATCGCCACGCGCGGCCGCCTCGCAGACCAGGGCCGCGTGACCGAGGAGATCCCGCAATCCCGACTCATCCCCTGCCCCGGCCGCATCACTTCGATCCTCCTTGCTCGCCATCATGGTCTTTTCCCTATTTTTTTCCTTGCGAAAGTTGTCGTTTCGACTCTGGCCTAAAGGGAGAAGACGAACTCGTCCCAGGAGACCTTCTTCTCGGCCAGGAGCGAGCCGACCAGCGCGACTCCAGCGCCGAGGCCGGCGCTCCGATCGGCGTGGCGATTCTCCTCGGCGAGAATGCGGGCATAGAGCGGCCGCACCAGATCCACAGCGCGCCGCTCGGGCACGCGCCGGTTGGAGTGGTAGCCGGTTCTGTTGAGTCATGCATTGTGTCGCTCCCCCATCTCTCCGTTTGCGCAAAACACGCTCTCGACCAGGTCTCTTGCCGCGGCATTGCACGGTCTCGACGATCGAGCGGCGACTGCAGCGCGACATCTGGTCCCGAACTCTCATCGGCATGTGCACATCGCGGGCCAGCTCTGCGGCGTGGCACGGTGCACGCGCCGCGCTCGTCGGACCGCGCACGCGGCAAGCACTGCGTATGCGAGCTCGCCCTTCGGTGCGGACCGACGCGCTCTCGCAGATTCGGGAGAGGTCTTCCGATCCCTGCGACACCGTCGCTCGCGCGCGCTCCAGATCCAGCCGCGGCACACGGAGACGAGGATGCGCGCGCGATGCGAACTCCGCTCTCTACGAGGAGGGAGACGCCTCTGCCGGACGCTCCAACGCGGTCCGCATCGACCCACCCGCGCCCCGTGGCGTCCAGCAGCTCGGTCTCATACGCCGCAGCCGGACTGACGCGACCCACATCGACAGACCACCGCCCTGCAGGCCCCGCAGATCAGAAACGAGTGCTGCGGCCGTCCTGACGTGACCCGCATCGAGCCACCGTTCGCGCGCAG
This sequence comes from Pseudomonadota bacterium, assembly GCA_005777805.1. Taxonomy (GTDB): domain Bacteria; phylum Desulfobacterota; class Binatia; order UBA12015; family UBA12015; genus SXLG01. The sequence goes on along the minus strand of SXLG01000146.1, from coordinate 37,800 downwards.
CGTGGCGGGGGTGCCCGAGACCGCAATTTGAGTCGGGTCCGAGCGCCCCGGCGGTCCCCCGGCGCCCCCGCCGACAGCGTCGTTGGGGCGAGGTTGAAGCCTCGAAAAATCCTGCGACACTCGGCCGAACTGCAACGCACGTCCCGACCCGGAGGAAAGATGAGCCAGAAGGAGTACCCCTACGCCGAGCGCTTCGGCGTCAATCGCCAGCTGCCCGAGCACGGCCGCCCGCGCGCCGAGATCACAGCCGAGCTCAACGAGATGGCGCGCGAGGAGGACGGCTTCTGGCAGACCGGACAATGCTCGGGAACGATGTATTGCGGCGACATGGAGCACTACGCCTTCATGACCGAAGCGTTCGGCCTCTACTCGCACGTCAACGTCCTGCAGCGCGACATCTGCCCGAGCGCTACGCGCTTCGAGGGCGAAATTATTGCCATGACGCTGGACATGCTGCACGGCGACGCAGCCCGCGTGAGCGCCGGCCCCCTCACCCGCGCAGGCAAGGCAGCCGCGGGGGGCACGCCCTGCGGCACCGTCACTTCGGGCGGCACCGAGAGCATCCTCTCGGCCATCCTCGCCTACCGCGAATGGGCGCGCGAGGAACGCGGCATCGATCGCCCGCAGATGATCCTGCCCGAAACGGCTCACGCCGCGTTCGAGAAGGGCGCCCATCTCTTCGGAGTAGAGGTCGTCCCGGCACCGATCGATCCGGTGACCACGCAGGTCGACCTCGACTTCGTGCGTCGCGCGATCGGGCCGCGCACGGCGTTCCTCGTCGGCTCGGCCTGCAATTACGGCTACGGCACGGTCGATCCGATCGCCGGGCTCTCCGAGCTGGCTCTCGCTAGCGGTATTGGATTGCACGTCGATGGCTGTCTCGGCGGCTTCATCCTGCCCTGGGGCGAGGCCCTTGGCTACGATATTCCAGTGTTTGACTTCCGCCTGCCCGGCGTCACCTCGATCTCGGCCGATACGCACAAATACGGCTACGGCCCGAAGGGCTCATCGGTCCTCTGTTTCCGTTCGCGTGACCTGCGCGAGAAGCTCTACTTCCTGCGCCAGCATTGGTCGGGCGGCAAGTACTTCTCGCCGGGTCTCGCCGGCAGCCGCTCGGGTGGAATCCTGGCAGCGACCTGGGCCTCGATGGTGAGCCTCGGCCGCGAAGGCTACCTGCGCTACGCACGGGCAATCTTCGCGACCGCCGCCGCGATGCAGGAGGCCGTCCGCAGCCACTCCGAACTCCGCATCCTCGGCCAGCCGAGTTTCTGCTTCTCCTTTCTCTCCGATGTCTTCGACATCTACCACCTCAACGACGCGCTCCGGACGCGCGGCTGGCGGCTCAACGGCCAGCAGCACCCCAACGCCGTCCACATGTGCGTCACGCGGCCCCAGACCAAACCGGGTGTGACCGAGGCTTTCCGTGAGGATCTCGCGCATGCTGTCGCCTACGCAAAAGCGCCGACCCGAGAGAAGCCTTTCACTGGCGCAATCTACGGCGGGCTACCGCGCGACCAGCCCGAGATCGAGGCCATGGTGCGGCAGGTCATGGTCGGACTGCTCGATGCGCACCAGGACGTGCCGGCGGAGTAGTCGACGGTTCTGGCCCGTGACGACGTTCCCCGCCGCGGCGGGGCACCCGAGACGATCCTGCGGTGGCACCCCCTCGGCCGATGTGAGAAGGAACAGCGAAGAGACGAGAGGGAGGAACGTCATGAGAGTCGAGCAGCGCGAGGGTGACGTCGTCGTCACCATGGGCTCGGAGGAACAGCGGATCCAGCTCGACTTCCTCGAGCGGATGAACTCGGCGCTCGATCGCGCCGAAGCTCTCGGCGCCCACACTGGCGCGCTTGTGGTCACCGCCGACGGCAAGTTCTGGTCGAACGGCCTCGACGTCGGGACGATCGCCGCTTACTCGCACGAACAGCAGCACGAGTTCATGCGCCACTTTCGCCACTTGCTGGGGCGTCTCGTGACTTTCCCGATGCCCACCGTCGCAGCCCTCAACGGCCACGCTTTCGCCGGGGGAGCGATCCTGGCGCTGGCCTTCGACTATCGGGTGATGCGCGCCGACCGTGGCTGGATCTGTCTGCCCGAGGTCGATCTGAACATGCGTGTCGACCCTGCGGTTCTCGAACTCGTCCGCAGCCGGCTCTCGCCCGGAGCGCTCCGCGACGCCTTCCTGAGCGGCCGGCGCTACCCCGCGAGCGAGGCCCTCGCGGCCGGGATCATCGATGCCAGCGCAGGCGAGACCGACCTCGTGGCCCGGGCGTGCGCGCTGGCCGCACCGCTGGCGGCGAAATCCCGCGCCAGCATGGCGATGATCAAGAGCAACATCTGGGGAACGCTGCACCGCCACCTCACCGAGGATTGATCCCGAGCGCCGACCGTCTCCCGCGGGCGAGGCGTGGGCGCGCAGAGGGAGGACCCTGATCGGACGAGGTTCAGCAGCCTGCCCGCGGTCGGGGGCCCGACACGAGTGTGGCAGCGGGCTCGAAGCGCACGCACCCGCGCTTGCCCCCACCCGCCAGCGCGGGTCGGGGCGAGCGGGTGGGCGCGCACGGCGCCAAGGTCAAGCTCGGACCGGCCGGCTCAGTTCGCTCCGCCGAGGATCCAGGCCTGGATGGTCGCCAGTTCCCCCGCCGGCAGTACGCCGGTGGTCGGCATCTGGCCGCCGCTCCCGCCGACCGAGCCCTGCGTGCCATTGAGCTTGTGCCAGAGGTAGCTCTGCACCGTGCTGCCCGGCTCGACGTAGTCGAGAGCCGATCCGTTGGACGGGACATTGACGATGTCGGTCCGCCCCGCGAAGGAGAAGCCGCCCAGCGAGCCACCACCGGTGTGACAGCCTGCGCAGCGGGAGTTGAGGATGGCCGAGACCTGGCCGGCCCAGGTCGGCGGCGCCGGGGTCGGCGCGGGGCTGGGCGTCGGGGTCGGCGTTGGCGTGGCGGTGGGGGTCGGCGTGGGCGTGGCGGTGGGGGTTGGCGTGGCGGTCGGCACCGGCGTCGGAGTCGGCCCGCCCGTCGGTGCGGGCGTCGCGGTCGGCACCGGCGTCGGGCCAGATTCCGTCGAGATCACACCGAAGCCTTGCGCGGCCTGTTGCCATTCGACGGTGACGCGCTGGCCCACCGTGGGAAAGTCCGGGAGTTCGAAGAGCCCCGTCACCCCGCGCAGGAAAGGCACGCCAAGCGTCTGCACCTGGAAGCTCGCGCTGGCGATCTGCTCACCGTCGGCAAGCACGGCAACCGAATGCGGGCCATCGCCGAGCAATGCGTAGTTCCACTGGAGAACGAAGGCATTGTCGTCGTCACCACAGGAGGCCACCGTGTCCTGGCGTGTCGTGCCGTAAGCCGCCTCTTTCGCCTGAGCGACGTCGCCATCAAAGACAATTTCCACAGTTGCCGCGTCGCAGGCCCAGCCCGAGACGATCCCGATGCCACTCATGGTCGCTGCGGCCTGCGGGACCTCGAGCACGCCGAGTGTGGCGGCAGCAGCATTCGCCGTCGGCCCCGCACCTGCCGACGCCGAACCCGGACCGGCCAGACCGGTGCCCCCAGAGGCCGTGGAATGCTCTTCGATCACGAAGCGCTGTGCGGCCTGCTGCCAATTCACCCGCACCGAGTCACCTTCCGTCGGAAACGCGGGCAAATCATAGTTTCCCGACGCGCCGCGCAGGAAGGGCACGCCAAACGTCACGACCTCGAACGTCGCCGCAGCGAATTCGTGACCGTCGTCGAAAACCTTGACCTCGTGTGCGCCGTCGCCGAGCAGCGCGTAATTCCACTGCAGCACAAACGCGTTATCGTCGTCACCACAGGAACCCACCGTGTCCTGGCGCGTCGTCCCGTAGGCCACGTCAATCGGCGCACCGCCGTCGAAGCGAACGGTGACCTCTCCGGCGTCGCACTTCCAGCCCGACACGATGCCGATGCCACTCTGCGTGGACCCCGGCTGGGGCAATTCGAGCGCGGCGGGTCCATGGTCGGCATGAGCCCGTAGACTCGGACCAGCGACAGCCACAAGGACGACGAGCCCGCCGAGCACACCGCTGACCGACAGGGTTCGACGGGAGCAGAGTTTCAATCGCAACATCATCAACCTCGGGAGCCGGTGAGATTCCGCCGGCAGATCTTTGGAAAAACGCGGGGTGCCACCTACGCTACCGGTCGCCGGACAGACGTGCGACCCCCAACGGACTCGCGGCGAAGGGTGTCCCGCGCCTGTGGTCGTAGCCGCTGTTCGCCCGGTCGGCCGAGCCTGCTCTCCGGCCGAGAAGCGGGGCGAGTCGTCGTCCGGGCTCAGGTGCAGCTCGGCGCGCCGGCCGAGAGCGACGGGCGAGCCCTCGTCGAAGCGCGCTGGCCCGTCGGTTCGCGAGTTGGTGGTCTTAGAGCGCTGGAGTGCGGAACCGGCGCGCGAGCGCGCGCGCCCTCCGCAGGACGGCCCCCGCGACCGGCATCTGCAAGAGCACCCGCCGCAGCCGATGCAGGGGCGACGCCTCGATCCCTTGCAGGACGGCGTGGGCCGCATCGCGTTCGGCCAGAGCATCCCGGAAACGCCCCTCGAGCCAAGCCCGGACTCGCGCCTGCTCGTCGGCCACCTCGATCGAAGACTGCACCAGCGCGGCGCGATCGGCTTCGAGCGCGGCGACACGTCCACCCGCTACCGTCAGTTCCGCTTCGAGCGCGGCACAGTTCGCGCGAAGAGCGAGCGTCTCCTTCTCGGACGATGCCGCGCCCGTACGCAAATCAGCGATTTGACCCTCGAGCCAGACCCGGCGAGTCTCGGCCGACTCACGCACCCGCGCGATCTCGTCGGCGAAGTGCGCCGCCCGCTCGGTTTCCATTCCGAGTCGCCCTTCCAGGTTGCAGTAGTCCCGCCAGACGGGCAGCAGGCCCGTGATCTCGGCCGCCAGTGCTTGATCGCCCCGGGCCAGGCCCGCCATCGCTGGTGGTGCGGCGGGATCGAGACACTCGCGATAGAGTTCGACGAAGGCACTCACCTGTCGGTCGAGATCCGCCTCAGCGCGGATGCGCGCGGACACGCGGGCCGCGACGGCGGCATCGTAGCGCCCGATTTCAATGCTGACGAGACCGGCGCGCAGCGGCCGCGTCAAGGTTCGCGCGCCGAAGTTGAGCCGCCGCCATGCCCGCAGTTCGCGCTCCGTGACCAGCCCGGCGAGTCCGCTCGCGTCCAGCACGACGACCGCACAGCCGACCGCCATCGCCTCCAGAGCACAGCGCCCGCGCCCGAACACGAGGTCGTAGCTGCCAAGGATCGCCTCGGGGCACTCCGCCTGTCGGCCGACGCCCGCACCGGCTACGTCCAGATCGATGCCGTGCGCCACGCATGCCTCGCGCAGGACGGGGAGTAGATCCTGTTCGCGCGCGTAGTTGCTGAAGACCAACGCCCGGCGCGGCCGCTCGGGCAGAGGCGTGCGCGGCAAGAAGCGCGCGAGATCGACGGCGTTGTGGATCACCCGTGTCGCACCGCGCGGAATTTTGGAATCGCCAACGAGACGGTCGAGCGTGTTCTCGTCCACGGCGACATAGCGCCGGATCGAGGGATGCCTCGGCGGTACATCGGTCCACTGCCGGCGGTCGTGAACGACGAAGATGGCCGGCGTCTCCGGGAAGCGCGCCAGCGCGGCAAGCGCTGGCAGACGGTGGTGCGCGTGGATCAGATCAGGGGGTGTCTCGAGTGCAGCGAGGTCGGCGACCACGGGGACTCCGGCGGCCCGGATGTCGTCGGCGACACCGCCCGGCTCGGGGCTGAAAACGGTTGGGCGGTGGCCGGTACGCGCGAGGCCGAGCGCCAGATCACGCGCGAAGGTCTCGGTCCCACTGCGGGTGGCAAGCGTGATGTTGGTGATCAGGATCTCGAGCGGTGCTCTGGGCGCACCCGCATCCGCATTCATCGGCCACCAGCCGCAGCCGCCAGCTCACGCCTGAGGCAGGCTTCGAGGGCCGCAAACAAGGGCAGGACGTGGCCGGCACGACGCACCACGCTCGAATACTTGCCCTCGCCCACCCGCAGTTCGCCCCAGAGTTCATAGTAGGGCACGGTTTCCGCAGCCCCGAAACCGTCCGCACCCGCTCCGGGCGCGCGCGTGGCCAGGGTTGCGTAGAAGGCCTCACTCCGGAACACCTCGAGGCCGGACTCGCGCTCGGCGGCATCGACGTCGGGCAATAAATCCGGGCAGGCCCGCGAGCGTTTCCTCTTGGCGGCAAAGCAGCCCGCGCAGAGATCGAGGGCGAGACCAGCTGCTGCGCCCTCACGCACGGGTGGTCCCTCGAGCGGCAGCTCATAGAACGCACCCTTCCAGCCCCGCGCCGCCGCGAGCCGGACCGCGAAGCCGCCGATTCCGCGGCAGAGGTCGTGGCCCGGATTGAAGCCCTCGGCCGCATCGCAAATCAGCGCCGGCGCGGCGCCATCGAGCAGTGCGATGGCAACGCCTTGCACCAGTCCCCAGGCCCGCGTGGCATTCTGGGCGAGCAGGAGCTGGTAGAGATCGACGTCGCGCATTACGCCGAAGATCGCCGCCGGCCGTGCGCCCGCCAGGGCCAGCGTCTCGGCGGTGGCATCGAGGCGCGATCGGCCCGAACGCCCCGAACCGTCGGTCAGAACAGCGACCGTCGGCCGGGCGTGGGCCAGCCAGGCATGCAGGCGCAATTCGTGGCCGGGGTGGCCGAGGAGCAGCAGTGCTCCGGCGGCGATCTCGCCGTGCACGACACACCCGCACGCCCTCTCGCTCCGTTCGCCCATTTTGCTCATGGCCCCGACATCGCTCTCTTGCCTCGAACAGGCGTCTGCCGCCAGCCCCCATCGCCACAGCCCGCCCTTCGTCCTAGACTCCATGGAGGAACGCAGAGCGGCGCCCCCCGACGCGCCGCAGAGAAGGAGATCGTGAGACCATGGCGATTCTCGAGAAACTCCAGCGGCTCCTCGATTTGCGCGGCATCAACTACCAAGTACACCCTCATCCCGAGGCCTTCACGGCAAAAGCTCTCGCTCGCGCCGAACACGTTGGCCCGGATCAAGTCACCAAGGTGGTCGTGACGTGCAGCGGGGACCAGATGCAGATGGTGCTCGTTCCGGCCTCGCGGCGCATCGACATGCGCGCCCTGCGGCACGCCCTGGGCGCGCGCGAGGTGCATCTCGCCGGCGAAGGCGATCTCAACGATATTTTCTCGCAATGCGAGACCGGGGCACTGCCGCCCTTCGGCGGGTTCTGGGGCATCCCGGTGTGGATGGACGAGACCCTGGCCCGCAACCGCGAGATGATCTTCGCCGGCGGCAACCATCACGAAACGGTCCACATGGACTACGGCGACTTCGAGCAACTGGTGCACCCGCGCCACGCCCACTTCAGCCAGCCCTACGATCTGTAGCGCGAGCCGCCTTCCCTTCCGGGATCGACACGAGCGCGCGCGGGCTGGGATTTATGCGCGGAGGACGTCTGCCACCGCGCGTGCGACGCGCTCGGCGTTGGCGGGGGTGAGACCGGCAACATTGATGCGTCCCGAGCCCACCAGGTAGATGCCATGGCTCTCCCGCAGGGCCCGTACGTGATCGGCCGAGAGCCCCGTCAGGGCAAACATCCCACGGCCGCGTTCGAGAAAGGAGAAGTCGCGCCCGAGTTCGAGTGCTGAGAGTTGGCTCGCGAGCAGGCGCCGCATCGCGTTGAGCCGGTCGCGCATCGACCCAACCTCGCGCTCCCAACGCCCGCGCAGCCCCGGATCGCCGAGCACGCGCGCCACGACCCGGCCGCCGTGCGCCGGCGGGTTCGAATAGCTCACGCGGATTACGGTCTTGAGCTGGCTCAGCGCCGCCTCGGCCACGGCCGCCGTACCCGCAACCAGGGTCAGCGCGCCGACGCGCTCGCGGTAGAGGCCAAAGTTCTTGGAGAAGGAGCTTGCCACCAAAAGTTCGGGTACCACGCAGGCCAACGCCCGCACCCCGGTGGCATCGGCATCGAGGCCGTCGCCAAAGCCCTGGTAGGCGAAGTCGAGCAGCGGCAAGAAGCTGCGCTCGCGCGCGATGGCCGCGATCTCGTGCCAGGTGTCGGCGTCGACGTCGGCGCCGGTCGGGTTGTGGCAGCAGGCGTGCAGCACCACGATGTCGCCCGCCGCAGCGGAGCGCAGGGCCGCGCACAGACCCGCCCGCTCGACGCCGCCCGTGGCCGCGTCATACCATGGATACGAGACGGTCGCGAGGCCGGCCGCGGCGAACACGCCGGCGTGGTTCGGCCAGGTCGGGTCGGAGAGCCACACGCGCGCACCGCCGCGATGCCGGGCGAGCAGGTCGGCCGCGACCCGTAGCGCACCGGTTCCACCGGGGGTATGCACCGTGACGGCCCGCCCGGCGCGCAAGACGGGCACATCCGGGCCGAAGACCAGGGCGCGCACCGCAAGGCCGAACTCAGCTTCTCCGGAAATCGGTAGATAGTCCTTGGTGGCTTCGGCTGCGACGAGCGCGCGCTCGGCCTCCTTGACCACGTCGAGCACCGGCGTCTCGCCCCGCTCGTTCTGGAAGACCCCGACCGAGAGGTTGATCTTGTCGGGCCGGGGATCGTTGCGAAAAACCTCGGACAGACCCAGGATCGGGTCGGGCGGCGCCGTTTCGAGCAGTTCGAACATGGGTTTCCTTGGCAGGTCGTCATCTGGGCACACGCAGGCGCCCCCTTGGGTCAGGCGCTCGCGCTCGTCCGGAATGACCGGGCCGATGGTACCGGGCGTGCCTCGCGACGCCAGCCCAACGGACTCGACAAACGTGCCGAGGCGGAGGCCGAGCCGGAGGCCGAGGCGCGGGCCCAGGCAACGAGGGGCGGCCCGCGCCGGCGAGCGCACCAGCCCCGGGGCAACCATCCGTCGGCTGCCCGTGGCCCTCCTCTTCTCGCCGGACCGCGAGCGGGACAGCAAACGTCCCACCGTCGTGGCATCTGGCCGTGCTCTCGGGCGGACGGGCGGGGCTTCCCGGTCGCCCGACCGGGGCGATCCGTGGGGTGAGCCTGGGCCGCGGGGACATCCGGGCACGACAATTCGACGCACGACCGGGGCGCGGTGTAGACTCGCACGCGCCCGGCAGAGGAGAGAGCACCCGTGAAGATCATCCACACCGCCGACATTCACCTCGGCAGCCCGATGCGGGGTCTCGATCCCACGCGCGATGCGGCGGAGGACGTCTCGGTCGAGGAGATCCGGCGCGCCCCGGAGAGAGCCTTCGCCGGCCTGATCGATCTCGCGCTGGCGGAAGCGGTCGACGCCGTTTTGATCGCGGGCGATCTCTTCGATGGGACCTGGAAGGACAACCGCACCGGGCTCGCCTTCGTGCGACAGTGCAACCGACTCGCCGATGCCGGGATCCGCTGCATCCTCGTGCACGGCAACCACGACGCACAGAGTCCGATCACGAGCCGGCTCAAGCTGCCCGCGAACGTCAAGGTACTCTCGAGCCTGCACCCCGAGACGTGGCGGGATGATCGTCTCGGCCTCGCCGTCCACGGCCAGAGCTTCCCCCGGCCGGAGACCACGGCCAATCTCGCCGCGAACTACCCGAAGCCGCTCGGTAGCCTGTGCAACATCGGCCTCCTGCACACCGCCGCCGATGGCCTCACGCGCGAGCACGCTCCTTACGCGCCCTGCCGTGCGGAGGATCTGGCCGCGCACGGCTACCAGTATTGGGCGCTCGGGCATGTCCACCAACGCACGACTCTGGTCGACGAGCCACCGGTGGTCTTCTGCGGCAACCTGCAAGGCCGGCACGCACGCGAATGCGGCGAACGGGGCTTCGTCCTGGTCGAAATCGATGATGCGACCGGTCGCGCAACGCCCCGGTTCGTGACCGGCGACGTCGTGCGCTGGCAGCAACTTCACATCGACGCGAGCGACCTGCGTTCCGTCGACGACATCTACGACCGCGCCGGCGCCGCCATGCGCACCGAACGAACGGCCGCGGGAGCGCGCCCGATCGCCCTCCGGATCGAGATCACGGGCGCGACTTCGCTGCACGCGCGCCTGGCTCGCGGCGATCCCGATGAGCTACGGGCCAACTTCATCCTCGCCGCCGACGGGGCTGGCGGTGGGTTCTGGCTCGAGAAAGTCGTGCTGAGCACCAGTCCCTCCCGCGACCTCCAGCAGCTCGCGACGGGCGATTCCGAACTTGCGGTTCTTCTCCGGGTGATCGATCGCGAAGCGTCCATGACGGCAGCGGACCCCGAGCGGCTCGATGGCTGGACGAAATCTCTCGACGACCTGGCCCGGCTCCTCTCGTCGGACTGCGATGCCGAGGAACCCCTGCTCGAAGCGCTGCGGCGTCGCGACTACACGGCCCTGCTCGGGCGCGCGCGTCAGCGTGCTCTCGTTGAGCTGCTCACGCTCGGAGGCGGCGAGTCATGAGACTCGAACGAATCGACCTGATCCGTTTCGGGCACTTCAGCGGCGAGACCCTGCGCTTCCGGACCCCCCTCCCCGGCGAGCCGCTCGTCCATGTCCTCTGCGCTCCCAACGAAGCGGGCAAGAGCACCGCCCTTCATGCGATCCGCGAGTTCCTCTTCGGCATCCGCGAGCGCCGCACGGGCTCGACCTTCCTCCACGGCAAGGATCTCTGCATCGGAGGACAGTTCGTCACCGCCGACGGCACGACTCTGGAGGTGCGACGCCATGGGGGACGCCGCAACCCTCTGCGCGACCCGTCTGGATCGTTCCTTGACGAGGGCCTCATCCGGACCCTCCTCGCGGGCATCGACGAAACCCTCTACGCAGACCTCTTCGCGCTCGATCATCTCGGCCTGCGCCAGGGCGGCGAGAGGCTCGCGACCGGCAAGGGCGGCGATGCCGCCGCGCTCTTTGCCGCAGCCAGTGGCCTCGACGGCCTGCCCGAGCTGGTGCGCGATCTCCTCGAGCGCGCAGAGAAACTCCTCGGCCCGAGGACGAAGGGCCAGTTGCGCAGCACCGTCAAGAGATACCGCGACAGCGTCAAGGACTTGCAAGGCGCGCAAGAGGTGGTCTCCCCCGCCAGATTCAAGGAGCTCGACGATGCCGTGCGCCGCGCCGGCTCGAATCTCGAACGGGCACGAGCGGCCCACGCCGATCACCGTGCGGAACTCCGACGACTCGAGCGGATCCAGCACACCGCCCCCCTGGTCGTCGAACTCGCGGACACCGAGGATGCGCTGCGCGATCTCGGGCCCGTCGCGCCACTCGCCCCGGAGACCGCCGCCCGCTGGATCACGCTCCGGGACGAGACCACGGTCGCGCACAGCGATCTGCATCGACTCGCGGCCGATCTGGAACGCACGCGGGCCGACCTCGGGCGACTCGCGCCGGCACCGGACCTGCTCGCCGCGGAGGCCGAGATTGACGGACTGGTGCAGCGGCTCGGCGCGGCACATCGATCTGCCGCCGACCTGCCCAAGCGCAGGGAAGAACTCCGCGCCGCCCGCGAGAAGGTCGCCGACATCTGCACACAGCTCGGATCGCCCGGCGGCGCCGATGCCGACCCAGCGGCTCTAGCCGCACTCGTCCCCCCCCGGCCCGCGCGCGACGGCCTGCGTGCGATCCTGGTGGCTCACCACGGGGCCGGGCTGGAGCTGCAGGCCGCCTGCGAGCGGCTGGCCGAAGCGCGGGTTAGGCTTGACGAGGCCGCAGCGCGAGCGCCGGCCGAGCGCCCACCCGACGTCGATGTCAACGCGCTCGAGGATGCGTTCACGCGCATCAGCGCAGCCGCTCCCGGCCGCGAGCTGCGCCAGCTCGCCGAGGACGGAGGCGCGCTGCGCACCCGTCTCGAGACGAGGTGCGCCAGCCTCACCGGCTTCGGTGGCTCGCTCGACCAGCTCGCCCGCCTCGACCTGCCTTCCCCCGAAGAGATCGATAATCTGGTCGGACTGGGCGAGACCAGTGCGCGCGAGCGCGAGCAGATCCGATCCCAGCTCGAGCGCGAGAGTGAGCGCCTGCGCCTGGTCGAGCGCGAGATTGCGTCACTGGATGCAGGCCACATCCCGTCACCCGAGAGACTCGCGGAAGCACGCGCGACGCGCGACCATTCGTGGAGCTTTCTGCGTCGCCACCACATCGAGGGACTGCCGCTCGACAGCAATCGCGCTGCTGACCCACAGACGGAACTCCCCGCCACGAGGCTGGCCGAGATCTTCTCGCACGAGCTGATCGCGGCCGACGAGATCGCCGACGATCGGCACGCGCGCGCCGAAGAGGTGGAGCGCCTGCGCACGAGCCGGCGCGACCACGAGGAGAGGGAGGCGATTTGCACCAGCCTGCGGGAGCGACTCGCCCGCGCCGATGAGGAGCGCCTGCGGCGCGATGCCGACTGGGCGGAACGCTGGCGCGAAAGCGGCATCCGACCGGGTCCGCCCATCGCCATGGCCCGCTGGGTACGCGAACAGCGCGAGATCACGACCAGTCTGAGCGACCTTGTCCCGCTCGAACGAAAACGCGCCGAACTCCTCCGGCGCACCAACGCCTGGACGGCCGACCTGGCCCTGCTGCTTCAGGCAACCGGCGCGACTCCGCCCGCCCTCCCCGCCGACCCCGCCAACGCGGTCGAGGTCCTGCTCGCCGCCGCGCGACGAGAACTCGACCGGATTCACGATCAATCCACCGAGGCTCGCCTCGCGGCCGACGAGCGCAAGCGCCTCGAACGCGACGCGAGTGCGTGTACAGAGGCCCAAGCCGATGCTCAGCGCCGACTCGACGAAACCCGCCAGCGTCGCACCACAGCACTCGAGCGCATCGGCAGCCGCCCCGACGTCGAGGCGGCCGAAGCCACATCCACACTCGCCCTCCTCGACGAACTCGAGCGCGCTCTCCCTGTCCTCGCCAAGGCCGAACGCCGCACGCGCTCGATCGCCGCGGATCTTGCGGGTTTCGAGGAGGAGGCTCGCCGAGATGCACGACAAGTCGATCCCGGACGTGCGGACAACCGGAACGACGCCTCCTTCGATGCCTTCGCCACGACGCTTCGTCTCGAGAAGGACCTGCGTGCAGCACGCGAAACCCGCGCGCAACGCGAGGTGCGCAGTCAAGACGAGGAGCGTCAGCGGGTCGAGTTCGAACGCGCCAGCAACCGCCTGACCGATCTCGAACGCGAGCGTGCGGCCCTGCTCGCGACCCTCGGTGCTGCCGACGACGCCGCCGCAGCCCATGTCCTGGAACGGGCCGCGACCCTCGGTCGTCTCGAATCCCAGCACCGATCAGTCAAGGCCGAAATCCTGCGGCTGGCCCCGGGACTCGATCTCGAGGAAGCCCGCCGCGAGGCCCGCGAGCGGCATCCCGACGCCGTCGAGGCCGAACTCGCGGGCCTCATGGCACAAACTGCCGATCTCCAGGCCACCGAGCAGGCGGCCATCGCAAGGCAGGCTGAGGCCGAGGCGGAGGTCCGGACGCTCGAAACCCTGGCGGAGACCGAGGATCAGGCGGCAGCAGTCGACCGGCAGCGCACAGCACTGGCGCGCGAGGCCGCCGAGTGGCTCGAATTGCAGACGACAGCGCTACTGCTGGCCAGTGCGCTCGAAGCGGAGCGCGAGCGCACCCAGCCCAGGCAACTGAAACGCGCGGGCCGGTTCCTCGAGCGCTTGACCCGCGGCCGCTGGACCGGTCTCGTCCCCTCGACCAATGCCGCCCATGGCCACGAATTGCTCGCCCGTGGCGCCGAAGGCACGCAACGGCGGCTCGCCGAGCTGAGCGACGGCACGCGCGATCAGCTCTTCCTGGCGCTCCGCCTGGCGGCGATCGAGGACCATGCCCAGCGCGGTCTGGTCGCGCCGGTGATCGCGGACGACCTGCTCGTCCACTTCGACGACGAGCGCGGCGCTGCGGCCCTGCATTGCCTCGCCGACCTCTCGCGCAGCGTGCAAGTGATCGTGTTCACGCACCACCGGCAGGTGGTCGAGGCGGCCCGCACCGAGTTGGGGCCCGCCCTCGATGCGGTCGGATTCGAGCAGGCGGTGGCCGCAAGCTGAGACTCGCCGCCAGACTCGGGTGCCGGCCGAGCCTCCGACGGCGCGATCACACCAAAGCCGCACTGCGGTACTTGCCGGGGTGGGATTCTCGAGCCGGGGTGGACCTTTCCGGAATGGTGGCCGTCGCCACCGCACGCCGCTGGTGTCATGCTGGCGCCGTGCCGGAAGCGTCGTGGAACATTGCCGAGGTCGAGCGCTGGCGCGGCCTCGCGGCCGTGCTCTGGCTCGGCGCCCTACTGGTGTGGGAGATGCGCCGGCCCTCACGTCTGCTCTTCCCGACCGCTCGCGAGCGGCTGGTTCACGGTGGGCGCAATCTCCTGATTGGTGGCTCCAACTCTGCCCTGACGGCCATCCTCTTCGCCGCGAGTTGGAAGGCCGTGGCCATCTGGAGTGCGCACCACCGTTTCGGACTGGCCCATCGATTCGACGGATCAGGTCTATCAAGCACGGCTGTGGCGCTCCTCGCCTTCGACCTCTGGACCTGGCTCTGGCACCGCTTGAACCACCGCTTCCCCCTGCTCTGGCGCTTCCACCGCATGCACCATTCCGATCCAGCGATGGACGTGACCAGCGCCAATCGCTTTCACCCCGGCGAGATCGTGCTCTCGTCGCTGCTGCGGTTGCCCGTAATCGCGCTGGTCGGCCTCGGCTTCGAAACGCTGGTCCTCTACGAGACGGCGATGCTGGCGGTCGTGCAGTGGCACCATGCCAACATTGCGCTGCCGGCGCGGCTCGATCGACTCTTGCGCGTCCTGATCGTGACGCCCGCGATGCACAAGGTGCATCATTCCAGAGTTCCTGCCGAGACCAATTCAAACTACGCGGCACTGCTCTCGGTCTGGGACCGGATCTTCGACACCTGGCGCGAACGGCCAGACCCGCGCGAGATCCGGTTCGGCCTGGCGGGCTTCGACGATACGGAGTGCCAGTCGCTGCGCGGCTTGCTCGCGACGCCGCTCGCGGACCGCGACAGGCGTTGAATTCGCCGGAACGGCCCGAGCCGCGCATGCCGACGCTGCCTCCGCACCTGCGCGGCGTTCGACAATCGTAAATTTTTTCGCAAAGCGCCGACCCCCACCGGGGGTTCAGCTGCGCGGTGTCGGACGCGGCGTGGGGGCCACGCCCGCCGGCCCCGGCTCGGCCGCCACCTCGGGCGCCCAGGGATGGATCGCGGCGATCAGGCAGCGGTCCTGTGGCACAGCAATCGAATCATGACGGTAGTCGCATATTTGATTCTTGTCACCGATCCAGGCGATCGTGTTGGCCCAAAGAACCCCGTTGCAGCGGCGCTCCAGCGTGATCTCCCACTGCCAGCCCCGGGCCCTGGTCTGGACGAGGACGTGGAAGGGATCGACCGCCTTCCAGTTGCTGATGGTGTTGATGAAGATGCAGCGCCCGGTGAAGGCAGGCAGGGTGGGGCGCGGTTTGGGTGTGGGCACCGGCGCAGGCGGGCGCGGGGCGACGCAGGCCGCCGCCAGCAGGAATGCGGTGATCCACGAACGCGAGCGACAGTACGGCCTCATTAGCCCGAGGATGCCGTTTGAGGCGTACCTCCGCCAGCGAAAGCCCCTGGCACGAGCCGATGAAGCGGCAACCTGCCCCGATCCTTGGCAAGTACCGGCTGCACCGTCTCGACAGTCCTCGCGAGGTATGACATCCAAATCCGAAGCGGGACTCAGTGCTGCCGGACTCGCGCCACCTCCGGCATATTGCTTTCCCCTGCACCTGCCGCGGAGAAACCATGATGGCTCTGCACCGCGCCGGCGCCGGCCCGCGCGTCGTAACCGACCCTGCACCTGCCACGGAGAAACCATGATGGCTCTGCCCCCCCGGTTCGTTCCGCTCCTCTGCACACTCGTCGCCGGCTGCGGTGGTGGCGGGTCAAATTCCCCGGTCCCGCCGGCCTGCGACGTCCCGACCGAATGGGCCGCGGGAACGTGCATCGACGCTCGCGCCGACGGCCCCTGGGACCCGGGCGTACGGGTCGTGCGGATGACCCGCGAATCAAGCGCCGTCCCGGGCGAGGATCGCGTGCTCGACACGATCATCTGGTACCCCGCCCCACCCGACTCGGGGGCACGCCGCACCGACTATGCTGCCGTCGACGCGGCCCCAGCCGACCGAGCGGGCGGGCTCTACCCGATCGTGCTCTTCTCTCACGGCTCGTGCGGCTACGCCCACCAGAGCATCTTCCTCCAGCCCTGGCTCGCAACACATGGCTTCATCGTGGTCGCGCCACCGCATCCGGGCAACACGCTCACCGAGTTCCCGGCGTGCCGGGAGCAAGGGGCCCTCGTGCGCGCCCTGGTGGAGCGGCCCGACGATATAATTTTTGCCCTTGATGAGGTCCTGGCCCTCGCAGCCACGCCCGGTTCGTTCCTCGAGGGTATCGCCGACCCCGAGCGGATCGCGATGACCGGCCATTCCTTTGGTGGCCTCACGACCTACCTCGTCGCCGCGCGCGACCCGCGGATCGACGTCGCGATTCCGATGGCCGCGGCGACGAACGCGACCTCGGCGCTGACCATTCCCTCCCTCACGCTCCTCGGCGAGATCGACAGCGTCGTCAGCAATGATGGAATTCGCGCGGCTTTCGACCGCAGCGCGGCACGCAAGATCGAGGTGAGCATCCTCCGCACCGGACACTACGCGTTCGCCGACCAATGCTTCCCCTCGGCCGACTGCGATCCGCCCCGCACGCTGACGCAGGGCGAGGCGCACGAGCGCGTCCGGCGCTGGGTGATGCCCTTCCTGCAGGCAACGCTGGCGGACGACGACACCTTCGAGCCCTTCCTCAAGCCCACCTCGAACGAACTGTGGACCTCGCGCGCCGAATGAAGCACTCCCCTCAGCCAACGCGGGGCCAGCGGCGACCAGCCAGCTGGCGTGCCCCGACCGCGGCCGGCCTATCCGCCCCAGCGGGCACCGGACCCGGCCGGGGGCGTCGCTCGGGCGTGAACTCCCACGCCTGAGCCTCCCGGCACCGCCCGGTCTCGCGGGATCTTCGCCTGATGCGTACACGCGGCCCGTGAACTCCGGTGAGCGCGCATCCTCCCAGGGTATGTCGACCGAGGTACTGCACGGGCGCGCAAGCGGGCTCACCGACGGCCCGCACGCTGTCGTCCGCCATGCCGGCAAGGTCCATTTCGTTCGCCAGACCGCGCCCGGCGACGAGATCGCTTTCCGCCCGCGCGAGGACCATGGCAGCTACTGTTTTTCCGACTTCGTGTCGCTGCTGGCGAGCGGCCCCGCGCGCCGCGAGCCCCCCTGCCCGTGGCTGCCGGCGTGCGGGGGCTGCGCGTGGCAGCACGTCACACCCGAGGCGCAGGCACAAGCCAAGGAGGACAATCTGCGCGCGGCGCTGTCACGGATCGGCGGCCTCACCGATCCACCGCTCGAACGCCTACGCCGGCCCTCGAAGGAATTCAGCTATCGACGACGACTGAGCCTGCGCGTGCAGGCGGGCCGGGTCGGCTTTTACGCGGCGGCGAGCCATACGCTGGTCGCGATCGACGAGTGCCTGCTCGCGGCCGAGGAGCTGCGTGGTGGCGTCGACCTCGCGGGACGCTGGGTCGCGGAACTCGCCTCGCGACTGGGTCGCGTCGAGGTGGCCAGCGTCGGCCACGGCGACCGCATCGTGCTGGTCGGGCAATGCGACGGTCCGCTCGACGTCGGCGACCCGGCCCGCAGCGAAGCTTTCCTGCGCAGCAATCCGCGCCTGACAGCCCTCGTGCTGCACGGCCGGGGTTTCCGTCAGGTGATCGGCGACGACCGGGTATTCGTGCCAGTCCAGCGGGATCTCGTCATCGAGACCCGCGCCGGCGAATTCACGCAAGTGAACGACGCCGGCAATCTCGAACTGGTCAAGACCGTGCTCGAGCTGGCAGCACCCGCGTCCGACCAGCGCGTGGCCGACCTCTACGGTGGCGCCGGCAATTTTGCGTTACCGCTCGCGCGCCGGAGCCGCTCGGTCCACGTCGTCGAGCGCGCCCGCGCGGCCGTGGCCAGCGGCCGCGCCAGTGCGCAGCGCCTCGGCTTCACCAATCTGACCTTCGAGGAGGGCGACGTCAGCCGCGTGCTGCGCTCCTGGGCCATGGCCAAATTCGACGCGCGACCCCACTTCGATCTGGTGATGCTCGACCCGCCGCGCAGCGGTGCTGCCGACGTCATCGAGCCCTTGCTCGCGCTCGCTCCGAAGCGCCTCCTCTACGTCTCCTGCAACCCGGCCACGCTCGCGCGCGACCTTCGCCACCTGTGCACGGCCTATGATCTTCGCACAGTGGTCCCGCTCGATCTCTTCCCACAGACCCCCCACCTCGAGACCGCGACCCTCCTCGTCCGACGCGAACCCTGAGCGGGCCGCACGAGCCGCGCCCGGAGCTACGCGGACTCGCCGACCAGGAAGGGATTCATCCGGCGCTGGCGGCCGATCGTCGAGGTCGGGCCGTGCCCGGGGACAAAGCCTGTCTGGTCGTCGAGCGAGAGCAGCTTGTCGTGGATCGACTGCATGAGCTGGGCGGGGTTGCCACGCGGCAGGTCGGTGCGGTCGATCGAGCCATCGAAGAGTACGTCGCCAACGATCGCGACGCTGGCCTCGGGCGAGTAGAAGACGACGTGCCCCGGGGTGTGACCCGGACAATGGCGGACTTCAAAGACGTGCTGGCCCACCGTCACCGCGTCGCCGTCCTCGAGCCAGCGATCGGGCTCGAACGACTGCGCTGCATCGAGCCCAAACATCCGCCCGTGATCGGGCAGTGCCGCGATGAGGAAAAGGTCGTCGCGGTGCGGGCCCTCGATCGGCACGCCGAAGCGGTCGGCCAGCGCACGAGTCGCTCCGGCGTGGTCGATGTGCCCGTGCGTGATGAGGATCTTCTCGAGTTCGACGTCCATCTGGCGCAGGCCATCGACGATCTGGTCGATGTCGCCGCCGGGATCGACCACAGCCCCCTTGCCGGTGCGCTCGCAGCGCAGGATCGAGCAATTCTGCTCGAAGGGGGTCACCGGAACGACTCCGATCCGCAGCGTGGGCGACGGCATGAAGGCCGCCTAGCACACGCGGGCGCGGTTCCACGCGGGCAGCGGCACACGCGACCGCAGGACGAGCGACGCGGCGCAGGCCTACGTCCCGACCGGGCAGCTCCACGCACGCTGCGGCACGGACTCCGCAGGACAAGCGACGCGGCGCAGACCCTCGTCCCGGCCGGGGTGGTTCCACGCAGGCTGCGACATGTACACCGCAGGACGGGTACGCCGACAAGGACGGGACCGGCCAGCTCCACGCACCCTGCGGCACACGCGGCGCGCTCGACCGGCGTCACACGGCCCGGTGTTCCCCGAACCGTGTCCTGTGGACCGGCGGCGCGCGGACCGGATGCGACCGGGGAGGACCTCTGTTAGCTTGCGCGCGGCTTTCGCAGCCGGGCTCAGCGCCCGCGCTCTGCCAACGAGGGATCCCAGACATGGCCGGCCAGAACACTGCGCAGCTCGTCGATCAACAAGTCCAACGCTGGGAGGCTTCGCGCCGCCAGGCGGCCGGCCCGGCCTCGCCCTGCATCGCCATCGCCCGGATGCCCTCCTCGGGCGGCACCGAGCTGGGACGCCGCGTCGCCGGCCGGCTCGATTTCGGTCTCTTCGGACGCGAGATCGTCGAGCAGATCGCCCGCGAGGAAGGCGTACGGCTGAGCCTGGTCACCGGGCTCGACGAGCACTCCGCGACGTCCATTCAGCGCATGGTGGTCGATGGCTTCTCGCACCGCAGCTTCACCGAGAGCGATTATTTGCGGGACGTCGTCCAGATCGTGACGACCCTGGGCCAGCGCGGACACTCCGTGATCGTCGGCCGCGGGGCCACCTACATCCTGCCGGCCGATCGGGCGCTGCGGGTGCTGGTCGCCGCCTCGGGTCATGCCCGCGCCGATTGGTACGCCGCCCGCTACAACCTCGACGGACACGAGGCCGCGCGGCGTGTGGCACGACAGGATCAGCAGCGCGAGCGCTTCATCCGGCAGGATTTCAACCTCTCATACCTGGATCCGTCGCTTTACGATCTGGTGGTCAACACCGAGGTGCTCGGTCTGGACGTCGCCACCGAACTGGTTCTCGACGCCTACCGGCGCCGCTTCCCGAGCTGACGGCCGATCCGCGACGGCGATGCGCAGCGTGAATCCGCCCGCGAGAACCCGCGCCCGGGCTGGCGCTGCCGCCTTGGCCCGCTAGCCTCCGGCCGTGGCCCTGCTGAGTCCTCTCGACGACGAGGCACGCACCACCTTCCTCGTCGTCGCGCTGCCCGAGAAGCGGCTGCGCACTCTCGTCGGCCGGCTCGGAACAGCACCCAAGGGCAAGCGCATCGACGCGATGAACACCTGGGACCTCGCCTGGTCTCTGGTGGATTATTACACGAGCGATCCCGAGGTCGGCAGCGAGGTCGATCGCACTCTACAGCGCGAACTCGGAGCACCGCGGCTGGCCGCATTCGCGGCAGAGAGCGACTCGGCCATGGCCCTGGTCGACCTGCTGGTGCGGGCCAAGGATCCGTTGCGTGACGGCGCCTGGGCACTGCTCTGCTCGAAGGCTGAAGGCACGGCACCACTCGTCACCGAGATCGTCGGCGCGATCATCGCCGAATACGACGAGGCCGAGGAGCGGCACAAGGAAGAGGACGCCGCCCGCCAGGCCGCGACCACAGACAGCGACGGATCCGACCCCGAGGCTCGCCGCCTCGAAGACGAAGCCGATCAGGCCCGGCGCGAGAGCGCGCGCGCAGCGAAGGATCGAGAACGGGCCCTGCACCGAATCGAGCAAATGCGCGCCCGGATCGTCGAATTGGAAGGGGCGCTTGGACAAGCTCGCGAGGACGTCCGTCGCGAACGCGCGACGCGCGACCTGGCCAATGGCGAGAGTACGCAGCTTCGGGTGGAGCGCGATGATCTGAAGCGACGGCTCGGCAGCGCCACGCCCGCCGAGGTGGCACGACTCGGCCGCGAGCTCGACGGCGAGCGGCGGCGGGCCGATGGCGCCGAGCGCGACCTCGAGGAGAGTGCCGCCGAGGAAGCCCGCCTGCGCAACCGGGTCCGCGAACTCGAGAGTCAACGGCCCGAGAGCAGCGTGGCCTCGCCCCTGCGCGCCGATCCCACCGAAGGCGAGGGCCCCGGCTGGAGCGTCCCCGTGTTCACCGATGAGTTCTACGAGTCGATCCGGCGCTGGGACCGCAAGATCGTCCGCATTGCCTTCGAGAAAGTCGCGCGACTGGCCGAGGACTGGCGGCACGGCAGCCTGCGCGCGATTCCGCTCGAGGGCGTGCCCGACCTCTACCGCATTCGCATCGCCAGCGACGTGCGCCTGATCTATCGGCCGCTCGACGGCAACCGGGTCGAGATCCTCGCTCTCATCGACCGCGAAGACCTGCAACGTTACGTCAGACAATCCAAAACGCGCTGAGCGCGGGCGGCCCGCCGGCCGCCCGCTCCCGGCAGCTCTAGGCGAAGACCATGCGGCCCTGGTCGAGGACGACCTCGCCCTTTTGATTCTTGGTCTGATAGAGGCAGCTTCCGCCCTCGACCCACATCGAGATACTGAGCGTGTCGCCCGGCATGACGGGTCTCGAGAAGCGGCCGTACATCGACTTGAAGCGTGCCGGATCGCCGCCGCAGAACGTGTTCAAGAGGGCACGTCCGGTGAAGCCGTAGGTGCAGAGACCGTGCAGGATCGGCCGGTCAAAGCCGCCGAGCTTGGCGAACGACGGATCGGAGTGCAGCGGATTCGTGTCGCCCGAGAGCCGGTAGAGCAGCGCCTGGTCCTCGCGCGTGGCGTAGCTCACCACGTGGTCGGGGGCGCGCGCCGGGACCTCGAACTTCGCCGACGCCCCGCGCTCGCCGCCGAAGCCGCCCTCGCCGCGCAGGAAGAGGGACATGAAGACCTTAAAAATAGGCTTGCCCGTCCTGAGGTCGATCGATTCGGACTCGACCTCGACCACCGCCCCCTTGCCCGGCCCCTTGTCCCAGATCGCCTTGATGCGGCCAGTGCTCTCGATCTCGCCCTCGGTCGGAATCTCACCGAGGAGTTCGATCCCTTCCTCACCGTGCACCAACATGGCCGCGTTGAGCGGGCCGAGCTTCTCGAAAGGCGCGCCACCACCGCCCAGGATGACGGCCATGGTCGGCAGAACCTTCTGCGGGGTGTTCTGCGTGTTCTCGGTCGTGAAGGCGAGATCGCTGGTCCCCGCTCCCACGCCAAGCGCATAGAGTAGCGCGTCTTTCGAGGTCCACGACCGGCGGATGGGTTTGCCCTTCTCGCCGACGGCATCCTTGTTGATGGCCATGTTCGGTTCCTTACTCCGCAGAGGCGGGTCGGACGGCCACCGGCTTACGCCGTCGCCGTCGTGGGTGAGTGAGCGGTGGGTTACGCCAGGCCTCCCCGAGCGGCAAGAGCGCTGACTTCAAGAGGCGGCGCATGACGCGGCGCAGGACACGAGCCCGCGCGGCCCTTGGGGTTGCGGCAGGGATCCCGAACCCGCAAACGTCGCTCCGTGGAAGCCAACCTCGCCGATCTCTTCGAAGCCGTGGCCGACGTCGCTGCCGAGCGGGAGTGCCTGGTCTGGCGCGACCGGCGCCTGTCGTATGCCGACGTACGCGGCCGGATGCGCCGGCTGGCCAACCATTTCCTGGGACACGGCCTCGGCCTGCACCGAGAGCGCGCGGGACTTCCGGCGTGGGAGTCGGGGCAGGATCATGTGGCGCTGCTGCTCTACAACGGCCCCGAGTATCTCGAGGGGATGCTCGGCGCCTTCGCCGCACGGCTCGCCCCGGTCAATGTCAATTATCGCTACACCGGCGCCGAGCTGACTTCGCTGCTGCTCGACTGCCGGGCGCGGGCGCTGATCTATCACGGTTCGTTCGCGCCGGTGGTGGCCGAAATCCGCCCCCACCTGCCCGACCTCGAGATCCTGCTGCAGGTGGATGACGACTCGGGCACGCCGCTGCTCGACGGGGCGCACGACTACGAGGAGGCACTGCGCCAGTCGAGCGACGACGAACTCGCCGTGCAGCGCAGCCCGGACGATCTCTACATCCTCTACACCGGCGGCACGACGGGCAAGCCCAAGGGCGTCCTCTGGCGTCAAGCTGATATATACGTGGCCGCGATGGGTGGCCGCCTGCGCGATGGGCAGGAGCCGGCTTCGATCGAGGCGGTCGTGGAGCGGGCACGCAAGGGTGCCCTGCGTTACCTGCCGACCGCGCCCTTCATGCATGCGGCGCACTGGACGGCTTTCGATGCCTTGCTCGCCGGCCACACGGTCGTGGTTCAGGATGAGACCCGCCGGCTCGATGCGGAATCGATCCTGCGCACGATCGAGCGCGAGCGCATCAACCTGCTCCTCATCATCGGCGATGCATTTGCCCGGCCGTTGATCGAGGCGATGAGCCGAAGGGCGTGGGACCTCTCGAGCATCAAGGTCCTCGGCAACGGCGGCGCCGTTCTGGGTGCGCACTCCAAGGAAGAACTGCTGCGCCTGTTGCCGCCGGGGGCGCGCATCTCCGACACCGTCGGCTCGTCCGAAACGGGACGGCAGGCGCAGCACGAGAGCCGCGCCGGAGCGGCCGCGACGACCGGCACCTTCCGTCCGGGGCCTGGGGCGTGCGTGCTCTCCGAGGATTTGACGCGCCAGCTCGACGCCACGCACGACGAACTCGGTTGGTTCGCGCAGACGGGCCGCGTGCCGCTCGGCTATCTTGGCGACCCCGACAAGACCGCGCGCACCTTCCCGGTGGTCGGCGCAACGCGCTACTCCATCCCCGGCGACCGCGCGCGCGTCCGTGCCGACGGCTCGATCGAGGTGCTGGGCCGCGACTCGACAACCATCAATACGGGCGGTGAGAAGGTCTTCGCGGAGGAGGTCGAGCAAGCCCTCAAGCGCCATCCGGCCGTGGCGGATGCGGTCGTCTGCGGCCGGCCGCACCCACGCTTCGGACAGGAGGTTGCGGCCCTCGTTCAGCTTCGACCGGGAGCAACGGCGACACGCGAAGAACTCGCGGCGAGCTGCCGCAACGAGCTCGCCGGCTACAAGGCACCCCGCACCGTGGTCTTCGTCGCCGAGGTGCAGCGCTCGCCCAACGGCAAGGCCGATTACGCGTGGGCGAAGGCCCGCCTCGCGGAAGCTGCGGCCAGAACCTGATCTGCGCTGCGTCGACGACTCGACAACCCCGCGCAGCCGGATTTCGGGGCAGCGAGGGCCCCCTGCGTCAGCAGCACCACTCGGGCTCATACGGGGCCGGGCGCCGCAGGTCTCGTCGCCCCAGTGGATGTCGCCCTCTGCGTCAGCAACACCACTCGGGATCGTACGAGGCTGGGTTGCTGGGCAGCGGGGGCCCTCTCCTGCCGGTCAACCAGAGACACGAGACGAATCTGCAACGCGCGTCCTCTCTGCTACCCGGTCGGGCATGGCTCGGCTTCCGCCCGTGACGATCCGGCTCGGCGATCGCTCCTGTCAGGTGATCGTCGGCGACGGACGGCTCGACGAACTCGGCGCCCGGACGCGAGAGGTGGCAAGCACGCGGCGCGCAGCCCTGGTCACTGATTCCAACGTCGATCAGCTCTACGGCGACGCGGCGCAGGCGTCGCTCGCCGGCGCGGGCCTCGTGGTCGAACGCGTCGTCCTCGAGCCGGGAGAAGCTCGCAAGAGCATGGCGGAGGCCGAGGCGATCTGCCGGCGCATGGTGCGGGCCGGACTCGACCGTTCTTCGTGCGTCGTGGCCCTCGGCGGCGGCGTGGTCGGTGACCTCGCCGGTTTCGCGGCGGCGATCTTTCAACGCGGCGTACCCGTCGTCCAGGTGCCGACCACGGTCGTGGCTCAGGTGGACAGCTCGATCGGCGGCAAGACCGCAGTGAATCTGCCCGAGGGAAAGAATCTCGCGGGTGCTTTTCACCAGCCCGCGCTGGTCCTCGCCGACACCGCCACGCTGGCCACCCTGCCCGAGCGCGAATGGGCCGAGGGTTTCGCCGAGATCATCAAGCACGCCGCGATCCGCGACCCGGAGATGCTGGAGGTGGTGACCGACCTTGACGCGCGCACCGGTCTCGCTGGCCTCATTCACCGCAACGTCGCGCTCAAGGCGCGCGTGGTCGAGCAGGATGAGCGCGAGACCACCGGCGCACGCGCCCACCTGAACTTTGGCCACACGATCGGTCACGCGATCGAGAACGCCGCCGGCTACGGCCGGATGTTGCACGGCGAGGCGATCAGCCTCGGCCTGCGCGCGGCACTCTACCTCTCCGAGCGTCACGCCGGGCTCGCCCAAGAGCAGAGCCAGCGTGTCCTCGCCGCCCTGCGCCACTTCTCGTTGCCGCTCGTGCTGCCCGACGATCTGATGGACGAAGCGGTGCTCGAAAGCCTTGGGCACGACAAGAAGTTCGTCGACGGCGCGATCCGTTTCGTCCTGGTGCCGGAACTCGGCCGCGCGCTTGTCTCCGACCGCCTGACAAGGGCCGACATGATCGACGCACTGACCCACCTGCGGCAGGCGCCGGGGGCCTGAACGCGCGCCGCAAGCTCGCCCACCGCCTAACGACCGCTCCCGACCCGCAGCCAGACCCCCGTCTCCACAAGCAAGCATTGGAAGGTATCCCGCGATGGACAAGCATGAGAACCTCTGGATCGGCGGCGAGTGGATCGCCCCTGCGAGTCGGCAGACCATCGACGTCATCTCGCCTTTCACCGAAGAGGTGATCGCGCGCGTGCCGGAGGCGTCTGCGGCGGATATCGACCGCGCCGTCGGGGCGGCTCGTCAGGCGATGGACGAGGGGCCCTGGCCACACCTCTCGCCGCGCGAGCGGGGCGAGAAGATCCGGGCGCTGGGGGCGGGAATCGCTGCCCGAGCACAAGATTTCGCCGAGGTCATCACGCGCGAGATGGGATCGCCCGCGACCTTCAGCATGCTGGGGCAGGTCGGGGCGTCGTTGATGGTTCTCGAGAGCTTCGCCGCGCTGGCCGAGCGGATCGAGTTCGAGGAGGCCCGTCCCGGACTCCTCGGCCCGACGCTCGTACGCCGCCTCCCGGTCGGCGTCGCGGCGGGCATCATCCCGTGGAACGTGCCGCTCTTCATCTCCACGATGAAACTCGGCGCGGCGATGGTCGCGGGGGCGCCGATCGTGCTCAAGCCCGCGCCCGAAACACCGCTCGACGCCATCCTGCTGGCAGAAGTCCTCGATTCGATCGACCTGCCGCGCGGCGTGGTGAGCATCGTTCCGGCCGGCCGCGAAACCGGCGAGCTGCTGGTGCGTCATCCCGGTGTCGACAAGGTTTCGTTCACCGGCAGCACTGCGGGCGGCCGCCGGGTCGCCGCGATCTGCGGCGAGATGCTCAAGCGCTGCACGCTCGAACTCGGCGGCAAGTCGGCCGCCATCCTGCTCGATGACGTCGATCTGCCCGCGGCTCTGCCGCTGCTGATGCCCAACGCGATCATGAACAACGGCCAGGCCTGCCTCTCGCAAACCCGCATCCTGGCGCCCCGGGCGCGCTACGCCGAGGTCGTCGATGCACTGGCGCAGGAAGTTTTATCGTTGACTGTCGGCGATCCGACCGACCCGACGACCGCGGTGGGACCGCTGGTCGCCGCGCGCCAGCGCGACCGCGCCCTGGGCTACATCGGCATCGGCCGTGACGAGGGGGCACGGGTCGTGGTCGGTGGCGGCCGGCCGAGCCATCTCCCGCGCGGCTGGTTCGTCGAGCCCACTCTCTTTGCCGGGGTGGACAACGCCATGCGAATTGCGCGCGAGGAGAGCTTCGGCCCGGTGCTTGTCGTCAGTCCGTACGACGCCGAATGCGCCGCGCTCCGGATCGCCAACGACTCCGAATACGGACTATCCGGCTCGGTGTGGACCCGCGATCGCGAACGCGGGCTCGCCGTCGCACGCCGCGTTCGCACCGGGACCCTCGGCGTCAATGCCATGGGCACGATGGACATGAGCCAACCCTTCGGCGGCTTCAAGGCCTCGGGCATCGGCCGCGAGTGCGGGCCCGAGGGCGTCGCGGCCTTCCTCGAGGTGCAGACGATCGTCGGCTGAATGCGCGCCGGCCCTCAGAGCAGGCGCACGAGGGCGGAAACTGCGCCGATGGCCGCCACCATCATGCCGCCGAGCCGGACCGTCAGTCGTCGCTCCATGTCGGCGAGCCGGCCGTCATAGCGAAAGGCCTGCTCGGAGAAGCGAAGTTCGATCCGCTTCTCCATCTCGCCGAGTCGGATCTCGAGTCGGCGGTCCTGTTCCAGGAAGCGTGCGTCGATCAACTCGCGCAGGCCCCGGATAGCGGCCTCGACTTCCCGGAGACGTGCGTCCATCAGCTAAAAGCGAATGTCCATCTGCGCAAGACGGTCTTCGATCCGCTCGAAGCGGGCGTCGACCTGCGCGAAGCGGACGTCGATCTGCGCGAAGCGGGCGTCGATCTGCGCGAAACGGCCCTCGAATCGCGACTCGAGACGGGCCTCCAATTGGGCCCCGAACTCTACCAGGTCCTGCTTGGTTACCAGCGAGTCGGTCATGGCGAACGCGAGCGCCTCGGCTTGTCCTTCGGCCTGCTGCTCGCTGAAGCCAACCTCGCGCAACCGTCGCGCGTACGCAAGCGTATCAAGTGCTATCGCCATCGACCGCCTCGCAGCACACCTATTCCATGCCCCAGGGTCGGTCTCCATGAGCGTCCGATCAAGGATCCGCCCCGATTTGACCGCCGCTGGGCCTGCGAAATCCGCGCCGACTCCGCACCATCCACTCGCCCTCTCCCGGCAGACCGCCGCAGGTCCTGCCACGGCCGGGGGCGATCAACTCGCCGCGCCGACTCCGTCGCTCGCCTCGGGGCGCAGCCGCAGGCGGACGAAGCCCCGCGCACCGAGGTCGAGGTCCACCGCAAAACTTCCCACGACGCTGCCCGGACGCACTCCGAGCCGCTGCTCCCCCTCGGGCGCCCATCGACTGGCGCGCGGCAGCCCCCCGCCGGGCGCCTGCCCTTCGATCACGACCTGTTCCCCGAGCGCGCCCACGACGAGGATCTCGAGCCCGTCCGCGCGCGGCTCGACGGCGCCGATCCGTCGGTCGCCAAGGCAGGCGTCGCGACCGAGGTCGCCGAACACGACCCAGCCGCCAGCGAGCACCGGACAGAGCAGCAGATGGGCCGCCTCGGCAGGGCCAAGCTCGATCTCGATCGTACCGTCCGTCGATCGCGCAACGAGCCGCCGTGCGCGCACATCCAGCGCACGCCAATCTTCTCCTTGCAGCGCCGTGGCCGAGCGCCCCCGCTCGCCGCGCGACTCGTCGTTTCGCTGCGTGACGCCGTGTCCGCCAGCGGCCCTGTCGCCCCAGACTCCGGGCCTCCCGGTCGCATACGGCGCGTCGTCACCCATTTCGTCGGCGCGCACCCTCGCCCGCAAACGCTCGCCGCTCTGGCTGACATGCAGCGCCACGAGATGCCCCCAGCGACCCGCCGCGTGTGTCACATGGGTCGAGGCCAGCATCAAGCGGTCGCCGAAGACGACGTCGGGATGAAACGAAGAGTCAAGTGCTGCCAGCGGTACATCTGGCTTGACCAGCACGCCGTCGGCTCGACAGACACGCGCCACGATGGCGGGATCGGTGCGGCCGATGCGGTCGCCGATCCCGACGGGGCCGGCCGAGAGCGCCGCCAGAAGCGCTTCGGTGGCGGCCCCGGCGTCCCCATCGAGTCCCGTCCCCGTCGGATCGGAGAGAAAAACATCCTTGTACGGCAGCAAACCGAGGGCGCGCGCGAACGCGTTGCCGATCAGGAACCACCACCACAGGAAGCGAGCCCCGGCGATATAGCGGTAGTCCCCGCTGGTGCGGATGGCCGCGATCTGTCCGAGTTCGACGGCTTGGAGCGCGTCGGCCGGAGTCGCCATGCACCACAACAAGGACAGGCCATGGCGTTCGGCGGCGGCATCGAAATCGCGCTGCCAGCGCCGCGCGGTGCCGGCGGTGTCGCGCAGACCGCGCACGCCGAGGAAGATCTCGACCAGCCAGTCCTGCTCGATCTGGATCGCGCCCCATGCGGCAGCCTGGGCACACATCGCGTCGAAGAAAGCCGCTTCGCGCGGATGCGCCCGCTCGCGATCGACGAAACTCTCGAAGGCCGCGACGTAAGGCGAGCGGCTCGAGTGGTGACGGGCGTGCAGGATGAGTGGCGCACCGCCCAGACGCTGACGCAGCGCCGCGATGCCGCCGGGTAGAATGTCGGCGCGCGGCTCCCAGACGATGCAGCCGGTGGGCGGCACGTCCTCGGGCGCTTCCACGCCGATTGCGCTGAAGGTCCGGGTCGTCGCGTGCGGGTAGAACCAGGAATCGAGTTCGACGGCGCGGATCGGAACCGCAAGCTCACGCAGCTCGTCGACCTTGGTGACGAGGGTCTCCTCGACGGTGAGCTCGGGCTCGCGCCGGTACCAATAGGCCGCACCGTTGTCAGTCCAGTACGAGAGCCGGCCGACCGCGTCGTCGGCATGACGTGAGCGCCGGCGCGGCCCGTGCAACGCGCGCAGGTGCTGCCCAAGTAGAGCTTCGGCCGCGCGCACGCCGGGCGCCGCAATCATCGCCAGCTCGGTCGCGAAGCCCGCCGGCACATGATCGAGATCGCCGTGCCACCCGGCGCGCAACCCGAGCGCGTGGTCGGCTGCCGTGCGTGGCACCGCCAGCACGAGCTCGTGGAAACCGGCCAGCGGGGCCAGCAAGAGACAGCGCCCCTCGCCGTCGAGCAGCGCCAGGGGCTCGACCACCGAGGGACGCAGGTGGGGCGGCGGCGGGATGCGAAACGTTTCGAGCCGCGCATCGAGGAAGGTCGGGAGACCGAACTCCATGTACAGGTGCCCGAAGGCAAAGGCCGTCTCCGGCAGCCCGCCGGGAGCGCGCCCGGCCGGATGCATGACCGGCCACGCCACCGCCGGTCGCTCGAACGAGCCCGTGGCGAGTCCCCCCAGCGCACGGCCGGCTTCGAGCCGGAACACGAGGAGGGCATGCTCGCGGTAGGCGCGCACGCTCGGGCGCAGGTCAATCTTAAACTCATTGCCGGCGCCCGCCGTGAAACGAAGACCCGCGTAGGACCCGAGCGCATCCCGGCCGGCGAAGTGTTCCATCTCGAGCACCGCTGCCGGGCCGCTCTCGCCCGTGTCCCCGAGCTGCAACCCGAGCGGCCCGAGCCAGTCCAGGTGGTGCCAGGCGATCCGACCGCTGGTGTCATGCCAGAACAGCGTGAGCCCCTCCCCCGCCCGCAGCGCGATCTCCTCGCCCATGCTCCGCTCCTAGCAGCACCGGCGATACTCCCGCAGCCCCACGCGGCGGGCGTCCTGCACCGTCGTCGGTTCTACATCCGCAATTCGGAAGTCCGGCAACATGCCCGCGGCCCCACGCCCGCTGCCCTGGCAAGTCGTGATCGTGGTGGAGCGCTGCGCCAGCCACGCCGAGATTGCCGATGGGGACCTTGACAGGACGTGTCGGATCTCAGCTCACGGACCCGCTTCCGACGACTGCCGGCGGCGCCACACCGGCCAGGTCCAGCGGCAGCGTCACCGTGAAGCAGGCGCCGTTCGCCGATCGACCCGTGACCGTGATTCGACCACCCATGAGTTCGACGAGTTTCCGCGTGATGGCGAGCCCGAGCCCGACGCCCTGGCGGCTCGCGCCCCCGGGATCGCGCTGCTGCCAGAAAGCCTCGAAGATTTGCTCCCGGAGGTCCTCGGGAACGCCGACCCCGGTGTCCTCGACCTCGACGTGAACGACGCCATGGCCCGAAGGGTCCGCGCTTCGTCCCGCGCGCAGCACGATCGAGCCGTTCTCGGTGAACTTGACGGCGTTCGCAGCCAAATTGAGAAGGATCTGGCGCAAACGGGCCGTGTCGCCGATCAGGTCCACATCAAGCGATGTATCTACCTCGACCTCGAAGTGGAGATCTCGCCGTGCGACCTCCAGGTCGAGCATCACGCGCACGTCCTCGATGATTGCGCGCAGTCGGACTCTCTCGCGGGAAAGTGCGAGCTGCCCCTGCTCGACCTGTGCCAGGTCGAGCGTGTTACCGATCAGAGCCTTGAGCGCGACAGAGGCCCGCTGGACGCTCCGGACGACCCCAACGTCCTGCGCCTCGAGCGGGCCCTCCAGCAGCAGGTCGACACCCATTGCCAGGACGTTGAGCGGCGTCCTTATTTCATGATTGACTATCGCGAGGAATTCGCTCTTGGCCGCGTTCGCGCGTTCGGCCACGAGCCGTGCCCGCTCGAGCGAGCGCTCGGTCTCGCGCTGTCGACAAGCCATGATCAGGATGCCCAGGCTCGCGAAGGTGAGAAAGAGTGCCGCCAGCACACCCGTGATTGGCCCGCTCTCCGTCGTCGCCCCACCCCCGAAGGGCCCGAGGCCCTGCGCCGTCGGACCGTAGGCCAGGCCGACCAGGAGAAGATTGGTCACCGCGAGCCAGCGCCAGCCGAAGCGGAAGGCGATCGCCACGAGCATCACGAACGCGAAGATCACCAGGGAATGGAGAGGGGCCCACGCCGAACCCGCGGGAATCCGGGTCGCTACGGCCACCATGAGGGCCGCAGACAGAACCAGCGCACCCCCCTCGGCGCGCCGGCGCATCGGGAGGCGCGCCAGAGGTTCCCTCCCCGGCACGCCAGCAAGCACAAGGGGCATTCCGAGCATGATCTGCAAGAGCGCCACCGGGAGGCCGATGACGAGCCGCTGCCCAAGCGAGAGCAGGGACTCGCGCTCCAGGGCATCCAGTGCCGGGATACGGATCGCCAGCACGACGGCGGACGCAATCGGCGCGGCCACACCGACGAAGCGCAGGATACTGCGCCACTCTCCGAAGAGCTGTGTCGGGGCCGTCGTGTTGCGCAGCAGTGCAACGCAGGTCGCCCCGCCCGCCAGACTCGAGAGCGCAATGGCGGCACTCACGGCGACACTCTCGCCGGAGAGCAGGGGCGCCAGCACCCCGCCGAGCACGACCCCCGGCAGCGCCGCCCACCCGAATTGCAACAAGAAGCCCGCGGCCATCCCGGGGGAGCCGGTTGGCGCCCATTGATGGTAGGCGCCGCTCCGCGTCCCGGTCATGAACACCGTGGTGGCGAGCACGGCGGCAACTGCGGCGAGATTCAGCCAGATCCCCGCCGCAGGCTCTCCCCTGGCAGCCCGTGAGGCTCGGCCGATGAGACCTCGCGGTGGCCGTGTCGCGTCCTTGCCAGGAGGTCCTCCCTCTTGGCTCATCTTGGCGAACGCGACGCTTGCGTGGCGCGCCTCCGGAGTACCCACCTCGACCGATCTGCTCTCCTGACTCATCTTGCTCGACGCGACGCTTGCGCGACGCGATTTCGGAGTACCCACCTCGACTGGCCTGCCCTCCTGATTCACCTTGCTCGACGGGGCGCACCCAGGGAAGGGAGGCAGTCGCGGCGGAACGCCCGCCACTCACGCGGACAACGCCGGGGCACGGGGCCGGGCTTGCAGAGGACCGGCGCCACCATCACAGTCTTCCGGTCCGGAACGAGTTCAATCCCGCTCCGGCCGCGCTCCCGGCGGACTCTCGCCAGGGCCCCGGCCGCGTGGGAATCGAGACCAGCCCGCTCCACGGGCGACACAAGCAGCGAAAAAATGAGGAGAGCCAGATTGATGCTACCTCCCACGACCTACCGCCCGCAGATCATGCCTCCGCAACGAACCGCCCGCCGGGTGGTCGTTTGGGCAATTCTGGCGCCACTGACCCTCTGCGCCGCCGCCTGCGGCAACGTCGGCGGTCCCGCCGGCCCGGTGGCCATCCAGTCGGGAACGCTGCTTCACCTCGATGCGGGCGATGTGCAGGGCGTAACCGAAGGCGGCACGCGCCACTTCTTCGGCATTCCCTTCGCCCGACCGCCGGTGGGCGAGCGGCGTTGGCAGCCGCCCGTGCCGGCCGAGCCCTGGGCCGGCGTGCTTGACGCAAGCGCCATGGGTCCCGCCTGTGCGCAGAACGCCGGAATCACGTCCCCGTACAGCGAGAACGAGGATTGCCTCCACCTCAACGTCTGGACGCCCGAGCCTGCCCCCTCCCACCCCCTGCCCGTCATGGTGTGGATCCACGGCGGCGGCAACACCGGCGGCTCGACCGCCGACGAAGTTCCCCTCGGGATCGGTGGCCTTTTCTACGACGGCCGGATGCTCGCGGAACAGCACGGGGTCGTGGTGGTCAGCGCCAACTACAGACTCGGAGTGTTGGGCTTCCTCAGCCATCCGGCATTGGCAGGCGAAGACTCGAAGCGTGCCTTCTCGGGCAACCAGGCCCTGCTGGATCAGCGGCTGGCGCTCGAATGGGTGCGGGACAACATCGCTCCCTTCGGAGGTGATCCGGACAACGTCACGATCTTCGGCGAGAGCGCCGGCGCTTTCGACGTCTGCTTCCACGTCGCCTCGCCGGGGAGTCGCGGACTCTTCCACCGCGCGATCAGCGAGAGTGGCGGCTGCACCTTCCGCACCACGACCCGCTCCGAGGGCGAAGCGCGAGGTGCCGAGCTGGCGACCGAGCTGGGCTGCGCTGGGGCCGCCGACCCGCTCGCCTGCATGCGTGCAGTACCGGTGGCCGAGCTGCTGGCGCGGGGCGGCGGGATCGGACCGATCGTCGATGGTGACGTCCTGCCCGATCAGCCGCGGACCCTCTACGACCGGGGCGAGTTCGCCAAGGTTCCCTACCTGCTCGGCTCGAATGCCGACGAAGGAACCCTCTTTGCCTTGACGGGGAACCTGCCCCCCCTCGAGACCGAGGCGGACTATCTCGCCGCACTCACGGCCCGCTGGGGGCACTGGGCGGACGAGATCGCGGCCCTCTACCCCGCTACCGCGTTCGCATCGCCGCGTGACGCATTCGTCCGCACCGCGGGCGATTCGTTCCTCGTCTGCGGCACGTCGGATACCGCGCGGCGCGCGTCGCTGGGGGGTGCGCCGGTCTATGCCTACAACTTCGCGCGCCCGATCCCGATCCCCTCGATTTCTTTTCTGGGGGCGACTCACGGCGCCGAGATTGCCTACGTCTTCGGCTCGGTGACGCCACCGACGCCCGAGGATGCGGCTCTCGCCACGGCCCTTCAGGGCTACTGGACGCGCTTCGCCCGAAACGGTGAACCCGGGGGTGAGGGAGCACTCCGCTGGCCGCGCTGGCTGGACGCGACCGATTTGCGGCTCGAATTGGACGCCGTGATCCGGCCGGTCGAGCGCTTCCGGCGCGCCGAATGCGAACTCTGGTGGCAGATCGCCGCAGAAGATTTCGAGTGAGGTGAGCGCGCCGACGTCGGTGCGGCCTCAGGCTGCGACGACGTCGGCGACCGCGCCGAGCCGCACCGGCACGCCGTTGAGAATCGACTGGCCGACGATGCCCTCGACATGCTGGTCGTCGGTGAGATCGTTGGCGGAGACGCCAGCGTGAGCGCCGGCCACGGCCTGCCAGGGACCGCTCGCCGCGTGGCCCCAGCCGTGGGGCAGGCTGACCACGCCCTCCATGATTTCGTCGCTTACCCGCACCGGGACGATCACCGTGCCGACCCGGCTCTCGAGCCGGGCCGGTTGGCTGTCGCGCAGCCCGGCGCGAGCAGCGTCGGCCGGATGGACCAGCAGCACACAACGCTCCCTGCCCGCGACCAGCGCCGGCAGGTTGTGCATCCACGAGTTGTTCGAGCGCAGCTCACGGCGGCCGATCAGCAAGAGTTCGCCGCCGTCGCGTGGGCACATGATCTCACGCGCGAGATCCTCCATGGCGGCAAGAAAGGGTCCGGCCGCCAGATGGACCTTGTGGTCGCGATGCTGCAGGCGATGGCGGATGCCGGTGCGCGCCGGCCCGAGGTCCAGGCCGTACGGTTGGGCCTGGACTTTTTTAAGATTGATGCCCTTCGACCAGGGCAGGAAGCGATCGCCGTGCGGGCCGAGCCGCAGCAGCAGGTCGAGCGCTCGTTCCGGGTCGTAGCGAAAACCGATCCGCCGCAGCAGGCCATCGACCCAGCGGACGCCCACCGGTCCCCCACCGAGTTCCTCGGCGAGTCGCAGCATGATCTGCCAGTCGGCAAGCTCGTCCGGCGCGCGCGCCACCACCGGCGGATCCCAGCGCACGGTGTTGCGCAGCGACACGCTCGGCGACACCGGCTCGCTGTGATCCTCGGCCAGCGCCCAGGCCGGTGGCAGGATCAGATCGGCGTGGCGCGTGGTTTCATTGACGTAGAGATCGACCGAAACCATGAAGTCGAGCCGCTCGAGCGCGCGGTCGAGCCGCGGCCCGTTGGGCGTCGAGAGCACAGGGTTGCCCGCCAGCGTGAGCATCGCCCGGATCTGACCCTGGCCCGGCGTCTCGATCTCCTCGGCGAGGATCGAGGCCGGCAGGTCGCAGGCGATCTCGGGCAGACCGCGCACGCGGCTCTTCCAGCGCGCGTGGCCGTTCAAACCCGCGAATCGGGTGAACTGCGCGCCATCAAGCGCGGGTTCAGGGAACATCCACCCACCCTCGGCACCGAGCCGACCGGTCGCAATGTTGAGCAGATCGGTCGCCCACGTGCCGAGCGTGCCAAAGGCGTTGTTGCACGTGCCGATGCGGGTGTAGGCAACGCCACGGCGGGCGGCGGCAAACTCGAGCGCAAGCCTTCGCGTGACGTCGGGAGCGATGCCGGTGAAGGACGCCGTGGCCTCGGGCGAGAACGCACCGAGCCGCTGCTCGACCTCGGCAAGACCGCTCGCGACCTCCGCGATGCGTTCCCGGTCGACACGACCGGTCTCGACCAGCACCTGCAGCAGGGCGAGCAGAAAGGCCGCGTCGCTGCCCGGTCGGATGAAGACGTGTTCGTCGGCGAGTTTGGCGGTCTCCGTCTGGCGCGGGTCGACCACCACGACCCGCCCGCCACGCTCGCCGATGGCGCGCAGCCGCGCCCGCACATTGGGCGTGACCATCGCACTGCCTTGCGACACCACGGGATTCGAACCGATGCAAAGTAGGTAGTCTGTGCGGTCGATGTCGGGCACCGGGAGGAGCAGCGTGTTGCCGTAGAGGTAGTGCGAGGCCGCGAAGCGTGGTGCCGTGTCTTGCGAGCTGGCGCTGGTGCGGTTGCGTGTGCCGATCGTGTTGACCAGAGCCCCCAGCATGAAGACCGCGCTGTAGTTGTGAACCATCGGATTGCCGAAGTAGACGGCGATCGCATCGGCGCCATGCGCGGAGCGGATTTCGCGCAGGCGCGCGCCCGCAAACGTGAACGCCTCGTCCCACCCGATCTCGTCGAAGCCGCCATCGGGACGGCGGCGCAGCGGCCGCCGCACGCGGTCGGGATCGTGATGGACCGCGGCGATCGCCATCCCCTTGGGGCAGACGTAACCCGCCGACCACGGATCATCGGGGTCGGGCGCGACCGCGACGATACGATCGCCCTCGACTTCGAGCCTGAGGCCACAGCCGGCCTCGCACAGATTACAGCGACGGAGCGCGGTCGTCGGCATGGTGAGCCCTCCCCCGGACGGGAGGCATCATGGGAGCTTGCCACAGCCGGCGCAAGCGTCGGCTGGCGAGCCTTGCGCAGCAGCTCCTAAAGCACCGGAGTGCCGTGTCGTTCGAAGCCCTCGGAGACGAGCGCGAGCACACGCAGAAGCTGTTCGAGCGCGCTGTCGGCATCGGCACGCTCGTAGTACTCGAGCGGCAGGACGTCCTCGTCGCCGTAGAACGAGAGCTCACGATCTCGCCGCAGCGTCTTCGAGACGCGCTCGATCTCACCGACCCAGCCAGCCTCGAGAATCGTCCCCTGAATCAGCGGATCGCGGAGAAGGCGTGCCACGTCATGCGCGCGGGGATACGAGAGGCCGGCCAGCTCGAGAAGCGCCTTGACGGCTAGTTCGACGGTCTCCTGACTCTCACGCACGGCATCAGCCTGATCCCCCGCCGCGATGAGCGCCTCCCCCGCCCGGACACAGAGCCGAGATCGCCGGAGGTAGTTCACGGCGAGAGCGCCCGTGTGGGTCATCGCCCGACGCTTTCGTAGAACGGCAACCCCATGAAGAGGCGCCGTTTGACGTGCACCGATTCCAGCAGGACCTCAGCTCTGCTCAGGTGGCCAGCGAGTTCGCCGACCGGATCGTGCAGCACGCGGACGCCTCGGGCGATCCCCTCGAGCAACCAGCCCGGCGGATCGTCCAGCGATCGGCGAGTGAAGAAGGTCGGATCGAGGACGGGCTCGAGGTCCTCGAACCGAGCGGCCCAGGGCAACCACGTCGTGGCGCGGCGGAGCAGAGGCTCGAGCCACACGCCAAGGTCAAGGTCTTAATCTGAGCGGGGCCTGTCGCCGATGCGTGAACCGAAGAGGAACAGGCCGCGGAGCCGCGGCCCGAAGAGGTCCATGGCCCTGCTCCTCGGCCGACACGCGGCCACACTAGCCCGAAAGCCGTCGGCGAGCGATCGGGCTCCGCTACCCGGTTGCAAGCTCCCGCCCTGCTGCAGGCGGCGCACGGCAGGCCAATCCGCTGTCTCTCACCCACGGAACCGCCGGCCATCCTCTGGGCCTCAGGGCTCCGGCGCATCTGGCCCCGAAACGACGACGCGGCCGCCCGGGGACTCTCTCCCCGGACGGCTGCGCGTCTCACCAGCAGCTTACGCTACGGCTCTCAGCCGCCCAGGCATAAGAGGCGCTCCTCGGGCGGCACGCCGCCGCGGCAATTCGGCGCCTCCCCGCGGTAGGTCGCCCCACTCGGCGTCACAATGTCCATCTCCGCCGGTCCGTAGAGCCCCAGCTCCATCACCGTCGTCCCAAGATAGACCTTGATCTTGTAGCCGCCGCTGCGCCGGTCCTGGACAATCTTGACGCGAT
>SXLG01000145.1 GCA_005777805.1 Pseudomonadota bacterium | reverse complement strand
CTCGGACGAGATCCAGACCATGCAGATCAAGGGCCGCGACCTGATCAACGGCGTGCCCAAGACGGTCGAGATCTCCGACGAGGAGATCCGCGATTCGCTGATCGAGCCGATCAACCAGATCGTCGAGGCGGTCAAGATCGGACTCGAGCGCTGTCCGCCGGAACTCGCCTCCGACATCGTCGACAAGGGCATCGTGCTCGCGGGCGGGGGCGCGCTGCTGCGCAACCTCGACCAGCTCCTGCGCGAGGAGACCGGGCTGCCGGTGATGGTCGGCCCGGACCCGCTGGTCGCGGTGGTGATGGGCGCAGGCAAGGTGCTTGACGAGCTGAGCCTCCTCAAGGACGTCACGATCGAATAGCGGCCGGGCCCTGTCCTCGTGAGCTGGTTGAGACGGCACTCGGAGCCGCTGACGACGCTGCTCCTGCTGGCGATTTCGGCGGGCCTGCTGGTCGCGAACACGCGCGGACCACGTCGCATCGATCCGCTCTCGTTCGTTCTGCTCGACGTCGTGTCGCCGTTCGCCCGCGCCACGCGCGCCCTCTCCGGCCGACTCGGCGCGGGCTGGAGCGCCTACGTCGATCTGATCGAAGCGCGTCAGGAGCGAGATTGGCTGCGGCTCGAGCTGCGCCGGCTGGAACGCGATCTCGATCGCCATCGTTCCTTCGGTGCCGAGAACGAGCGGCTGCGGGCTCTGCTCGATCTGCGTGAGATCCTCCCGGGGCAGCCGGTCGTGGCGCGCATCACCGGTGCCGACGCCTCGGGCCTGTTTCGGACGGCCACGCTGGGCAAGGGAAGCGCCGACGGGATCATCGCGGGCATGGGCGTGATCGCACCCGATGGCGTGGTCGGGCGGGTGGTCGCCTCGAGCGCGCACGCGGCGCGCGTCCTCCTGCTGGAGGATCCGTCGACGGGGATCGAGGCGCTGGTGCAACGCTCGCGCGCGCGCGGCATCGTCGAGGGCGGCTCGAGCGCAGGCTGCCGGCTCAAATATGTCCGCCGTCGCGAGGATCTGCAGGTCGGCGACCGGATCGTCACCTCGGGGCGCGACGGCGTGTTCCCGCGCGGCCTCCCGATCGGCACGGTGACGGCACTGGTCGAGGAGGACCGCGGCCTCTTCATCGGGGCCGAGATCGCGCCCGCCGCCGACTTCTCGCACCTCGAAGAGGTCCTGGTCGTGCCCTCGCCCCTCTCGGAGACCGGATCGCTCCGGGTCGACGACACGGGCACGCGCCCGGTGGCCCCTGCCGTGGCCGAGACGGCGCCATGACCCGTCCGCTGGTCGCTTTCTCGCTGGGCAGCATTCTGGCGGTGCTGCTCCAGACCTCGCTCGCCGGCCGGCTCGGCATTCTCTCCGCGCCGCCCGACGTGATGACCCTGCTCGTGGTCTACCTGGGACTGCACTACCGCAGCGCGGCCGGTGCCGTCGGTGCCTTTCTGCTCGGCTATCTGCTCGACGCTTTTTCGGGCTCGCCGCCCGGACTCTATTGCTTCGCGATGACGCTGGTCTTCGCCACGGTCGGACTCCTCGCGCAGCGGATGTGGATCGAGAACCCGATCACCCGGCTGGCCATCGCCGGCGCCGGACTCGGCGTGAAGAGCATCGTGGTGGCGACGTGGTTCGCGCTCGCCACCCCCGGCCGTGTACCGTGGCCGGTGTTGGCCGGAACGCTCAGCACCGAGGCCGTGCTGGCCCTCCTTGCAGCGCCCTTTCTCTATCCCCTTCTCGATCGCTACTTGCGCGCCGGAGCGCGCCGAGCCGCCCGTGCTGCTGAACGACCCTGAAATACCAGAATCCCCACGCCGCCGCATCTTCGCTGCGGCCGCCGTGGTCGTGGTCCTGTTCGCCGCGATCCTGACGCGGCTCTGGGTGTTGCAGATCGGCCAGATGGAGAGCTGGCGCTCACTCTCCGAGAACAACCGGATCCGTCTCGAGCGCCTGCCGGCGACGCGCGGGTTGGTCCTCGACCGGCGCGGTGAGCCGCTGGTGGAGAACCGACCGGCGTTCGACGTCCAGATCGTCCCCGAGGACACGCCCGACCTGGCCGCGACGCTCGCCCGACTCGGCGACATCATCGACGGCGACCTGCCCGACAAGGCTGAATTTGCGCGCGCCGCACGCCGCCAGCCACGCCACGAACCCGTTCCCGTGCGGCGCGACGTGGACTGGGACACCGTCGTCCGGCTCGAGGTTCTCGAGTCCGAGCTGCCGGGCGTGCGGCTCGCCACCGGACCGATCCGCACCTACACGCGCGGCTCGCTCGGATCACACCTGCTCGGATACGTCGGTCAGGTCGATCCCGGCACCCTGGAACGCGACCACAGCTATCGCATGGGAGACCTGGTCGGGAAGAGTGGCCTCGAGCGCTCCTTCGAGGAATGGCTGCGCGGCCGGCCGGGAGCCCAGCAGATCGAGGTCGATGCGCTCGGCCGGCGGCTGCGCGTGATTTCCGAGAAAGCACCGCAACCCGGTCGCAATTTGGTCCTGACGATCGATGGCCGGCTACAGGCCTTCGCCGAACAGCTCCTCGAGGGAAGAGAGGGTGCGCTCGTCGCGCTCGACCCGCGCACCGGCGGCGTGCTCGCTCTGGCGAGCGCACCGGGCTACGACCCCAACGCATTCGCGCGCGGCATCAGCTCATCGGACTGGAAGGGGCTCACCGGCGACGTTCTGCAACCGCTCCAGAACCGCACGGTGCAGGGGCAATACCCGCCGGGCTCGACCTTCAAGGTCGTGACTGCCGCGGCCGCTCTCGAAGAGGGGGTGGTGACACCCTTCACGCGCATCTTCTGTGGTGGCGCGTGGCGCTTCGGCAACCGCAGCTACCGCTGCTGGCGGCCCGGTGGCCACGGCTCGGTGGACATGCACGACGCTCTGGTGGGCTCGTGCGACGTCTATTTTTATCAAGTCGGCCACCGGCTCGGCATCGACACGCTCGCCGAGTACGCGCGCCGCTTCGGCCTCGGGCGGCTGCCCGAAGCCGGACTCGATCACGAGAAAGCGGGGCTTGTGCCTGACACGGCGTGGAAGAAGCGCCGCTTCAACGAGCGCTGGTACCCCGGCGAAACCTTGTCGGTCGCGATCGGCCAGGGCGCCCTGCTGACGACCCCCATCCAGATGGCGCGGGTGATCGGAGCGATCGCCGGCGGCGCGCTTTACCGGCCGCACCTGGTCGATCGCGTCGAGTCGCCGGGTGGCGAGACGGTCGATGCTTTCGCGCCCGAGATCGACACCGACCTGGGGCTCCGGCCGACGACGCTGCACCAGCTCCGCGAGGCCCTGCGGGATGTCGTCGAATCGCCGCGTGGCACCGGCCGCAACGCGCATCTGCCCAGCGTCGAGGTCGGCGGCAAGACCGGCACTGTCCAGGTCTTCCGCATGGGCCAGAACCGCATCAAGACCGCCGACCTGCCGCGCCACCTGCGCGATCACGCGTGGTTCGTCGCCTTCGCTCCGGTGGAAGATCCCGAGATCGCGATCGCCGTGCTGATCGAACACGCCGGCACCGGCGGCGGCGCAACCGCGGCCCCCATCGCCCGCGACCTCGCCGACTTCTGGTTCGCATCTACGCGCGGGCGCGACTACCAGCTCGCCGGCACGGGCGGAATTCTGTCGGGCACGGAGCTGGTCCGGGCCGGAGCGATCACGGCCCCGCCGAACGCCGAGGGCTGAGCCGTGCGGCCGATCTTCGATCCGAGACTGCTCGCCCGCTTCGATGTCGGCCTTCTGCTGGCGACGCTGGCGATCACCGGCATCGGCTCACTCACGGTCTACAGTGCAACCTTCGACCCCGTGGCCGGTGGCTCCGGCTTCGCTCTGCGGCAGATCGGATTTGCCACGATCGGCTTGCTTGCCGCGCTCGGCATGACGGCGTTCGACTACCGCAAGCTCGAGCGTTGGGCGCCGCTGATCTATGGCCTCAGCGTCGCTCTGCTCGGAGCGGTTCTGCTCGTCGGCCAGGTCGGTGGCGGCTCGCGGCGCTGGATCGGCGCCGGACCGCTTCGCCTGCAACCGTCCGAGACCGTGAAGCTTGCACTCGTCGTGCTGCTCGCCCGCTACTACCACCATCGCGAACGTCCCGAGGGCCTGCGGCTGCGCGATCTCGGATGGCCCATCCTGTGGACCGCGACCCCTGCCGCGCTGATCCTGGTCCAACCCGATCTCGGCACGGCCGGAGTGCTCGGTCTCGTCGCCGTCAGCGTGACGTGCATGGCCGGGCTCAGTCGCGGCACGCTCGGGATCATCGGCGTCGGCGTCGCCGCATTCGTGCCGATCGCCCCGATCCTCTTCGGCCAGCTCAAGACCTACCAACAGAAACGGATCCTGACATTCCTCGATCCTGAATCCGACCCGCTCGGGGCCGGCTATCACGTCATCCAATCCAAGATCGCGATTGGCTCGGGCGGCTTCCTGGGCAAGGGATACTTGTCAGGAACCCAGACACGGCTCGATTTCCTGCCCGAGCAACACACGGATTTCGTTTTTTCAGTGCTTTCCGAGGAATGGGGCTTCGTCGGCGCGGCGGTGGTGGTCGGGCTCTACCTCGCCTTGATCCTGCGGGGACTCGTGGTGGTGCACCGGGCCAAGGAGCGCTTCGGGACATTGCTCGCGTTCGGCGTGCTGGCCAACATCTTCTGGCAGGCGACGATCAATCTGGGCATGATCACCGGACTCTTCCCGGTCGTCGGGATCACGCTCCCCTTCGTGAGCTATGGCGGATCCTCACTGGTGACGTTGATGCTCGGCGTGGGCCTCGTCCTCAACGTCAACATGCGCCGCCTGTCACGCGAACGCCTGCCGCGGCTCTGACCCGGGCCGGCCGGCGAGCGCTGGTGCGGCCTGCTCGGCGGGGCGGACCGGGGTTCAGGCCACGACTGCGGCGATTGCCTGGCCGAGCCGCGACTTGGGTACGGCGCCGACGATCTGTTCCTGCACCACGCCCCCCTTGAAGAGGATCAGGTTCGGGATGCCGCGGACGCCGTAGCGCGCCGGCGTCTGCGGATTGTCATCGACGTTCAACTTGACGACCTTGAGGCGGCCCGCGTTCTCGAGTGCGAGTTCCTCGACCACCGGCGCGATCGCCCGGCACGGCCCACACCACGGCGCCCAGAAATCGATCAAGACCGGCACGTCGGACTTCAGAACCTCTGCCTCGAACGTCGCGTCACTGATTTCCAGGAGTCCAGCCATGTCGTCCTCCGAGCCCTCGGGTGGGGCGCTGTGCGGCGTCACGCTACCAACGTCATCCCACCCCCGCCACCTCGCGTGCGCGCTGGCGTTTCCACGGTCGAGCGCGGAAGTCTCGTCCCTCAATCGCTCGTGTCTTCGATCATGGCCGGATCGCTCACCGCGAGCTTGGCCGCGACGGCATGGCGGAGGTGGTGCGTCACCCGCGCGAAGGCCGCGGGCTCGTCGAACGCCCCCTCTCTGAGCGCGCGGGCCAGTTCGTGGTTTCGCTCGACGAGTGCAGGCCCGAGCTCGGCTGTGTCCGCCGGGAGTTCGAGCGAACCGAGCAAGGTGTCGAGTCCCTGCCACTCGGCGCGCGCCGGCCCGTCGCCCTGTGCGATCTCGCGCGCCACGAGACGCACGGCGTTGGCGGCCACGCGGGTAACGAACTGGAGCCGCCCCGTCGTCGCCGGCACCAGCTCGTCGGCGAGGAGCCTCGCCACCGCTTCGAGGATCTCGGTCGCGTTTGGACGGTCGTGCATCAGCCCCCTCCCCGCGCACCGATCAACCGGAGCAGCTCCCACTCGGTCTCGGCGGTGCGGCGGCCGATCATCGCGAGTTCGACGTCGCGCGAAATCCCCTCGATAAAGGCCCGCAACTGCACCAGCGTGAACACGCCCCAGCGCAGATTGCCGAAGACCTCCCAGAAGTGCAGGGCCGCACGATCGACGGCTCGGCCCGTGGCCTGCTCGTACGCTTCGACCAGCGCCTCGCGCGTACCGACGCCGCCGCAGGCCAGATCGATCCGGCCGAAGCGCCACGAGCGCCCACAGAGCCAGCCGAGATCCTCGAGCGGATCGCCCATGTGCGCGAGTTCCCAGTCAAGCACCGCCCGCAGCCCCTCCTCGCCCACCATCACATTGCCGATGCGAAAATCGCCATGGACAAGCGTTCGGGCCGAACCTGCGGGCCGATGCTTCCCGAGCCAGCGCAGCGCCAGCTCGAAGCCGGGATGCGCCTCGACCGCGATCTGCCGGTAGAGGGCCTCGATGTCGGCGAGCGCGCGCTCGACCGGATCACCGCTCTCGCCTGCCCCGGGCAGGACGGCGAGCGCCGGTCCGGCGATCGGCGTCGCGTGGATTGCGGCCAGTGCCGCACCGAGCTGGGCGGGCAGCGCCGCGCGTGCCGCGACGAAACGTTCGTCGCGCACGATGCGCCGCCCGATGGCCTCACCGGCGATACGCTCAAC
This sequence comes from Pseudomonadota bacterium, assembly GCA_005777805.1. GTDB lineage: Bacteria > Desulfobacterota > Binatia > UBA12015 > UBA12015 > SXLG01. The sequence goes on along the minus strand of SXLG01000145.1, from coordinate 7,019 downwards.
CAGGTAAAAGGGACGGCCCAGGGCCTCCTCGCCGACGAAGAGCGGGCACGGCACCGGCACGCCCGCGGCCTTGACGGCTTCGAGCAAGGCGAACTCGGAACGTGCCGCCAGGGCCTGCTGGCCCGCCGGCCGGAAGACGATCAGTACCGCCTCGTGCCGCAGGACCCGTCCATCGGACCAGGTCAGGTCGAGATCACAGGCAAAGGCGCGCCGCGTCGCGCCACCCGTCAGGGAGCGAAATCCGCCGACGCGCGCACGCGCAGCCCCGCTCTGTGCGCACAGGAAAGGCTCGAGGTGCGCCGGAAACTCGGCCGGATCCACGCAAACGCCCTACCAGGAGGGCGAGGCGCGTGCCTGGAGCGCGGCAACGCGTTCAAGGGGCGGGAGGAAAACGGGGGGCTCGTGCGGGTCGCCCCTCGGTGCGTGCCTAGAGCGCGGCGACGCGTTCGAAGAGCCAGAACGCGGCGAGCGAGCCGATCAGGTAGACGGGGACCGACCGGGTCCACGCCGGCAAGGTCAGTGGCAAGCGCGCGATCAGCGCACCGGCCGCAACCACGACGCCGACGAAGGCGAGCTGTCCGGCCTCGATGCCGACGTTGAACGCGGCCAGCGCGAGCGGGATCTCGCCAGCCGGCAGACCGGCCTCGCGCAGGGCACCCGCGAAGCCGAGCCCGTGCAGCAGGCCAAAGGCAAACGCCATCCACCACGGCCGGCGGCCTATCTCACCACGACTCTCCACCGGTCGCGCCAGCTCGACCGCGAGGAAGAAGACACTGCCGGCGATCGCGACCTCGACCGGGCCCTGCGGCAAGCGCACTTTCTCGAGCACGGCCAGCGCCAGCGTAATGCTGTGGCCAAGCGTGAAAGCCGTGACCGTGGCGAGCAGTGCTGCGGGCGTTGCAGCCAGGAGGACCAGGCCAAGCACGAAGAGCAGGTGATCGGGCCCGCTCATGATGTGCTCGATGCCGAGTCGAGCGTAGTCACGGAGAACCGACCAGCGCTGCGGGCGCGCCGGCACGACGATCTCCGGCGCAGCCGGGCGGACGATGTTCTGCACGAGACGCCCATCTGCGAAACTCACGCGGACCAACGCATCGACCCCGACCGTTTCGAGCCCGGACACGCCGATGCGTCGGCCGATCAGCCCGCCCGGGCAGTGCAGCATGAAACGTAGCGTGACGCTGCCCTCGCCCATCTCCTCGACCCCTTCGCCGGCTGTGCAATCGGGCGGCAGGATCGGGCGCTCGGTGGCCCCCGGAACGCGCACGGTCGAGGTCTTCCAGCGCACGCGCCACGCCCCGTCGTCGGTCTCGACCAGCTCGAGCAGAGGTGGGGAGAGGGGATGCGCCCGCGCCAGGTTTGCGCCGAACAGCGCAAAGAATAGGACAAGCCCGGTCACTCCGCGACACAACGCATCCGCCACGCGAGCGCCGACCGGACGTTGCTTCACCATGCACCTCTTCCCGCTGCACGCCACCTCACGACGCGCCTCCTTCCGCAGCGCCGGCAGTGGAAGGAGCGCTTGCCGGCTCCGCGGGCAGCTCGATCCGGACCGCATACAGACGCCGTAGTCGGGTGAGTGCCCGGGCCAGATGGTGCCGTGTGCGCTGCTCGGCGAGAGCCTGCTCGACCTGCACCCGAACCGTCGCGAAAGGTTGCAGAGCACCCGGTGTCCGCTCCTCGATCCATACGAAATGCAGGCCGTAACTCGATGGGACCGGTCCCTGCCAGCGACCCGGTGCAAGTGCAAACACCGCATGAGCGAACTCGGGGCCGAAGCGCTGGCGCACGCGCGCCTGATCGATCTCGGTCGCAGCGGTACCCAGGGGAAAGGCATCGCCCTGAACCAGAGCGTCGCGCTGCCAAGCCGCCGGCCCCGCGACAACGAGCGCCAGGTCTCGCGCCGCCCGCTCGAGATCCTTGCCGTGACGTTCCCGGCTGAGGAAGACTTGCGCGAAACGGATGCGCGCCGGCTGCATCCAGCGATCGCCGTGCTCTGCATGGAACGCGCGCAGCTCGTCGTCGGTCGGCGGACGTTCGGCCCGCGGCTTGCCGGCGAGCAGCTTCATCTTCTCGACCAGTGTGCGACGGACCACGGGATCCTGCTCGTCGAGGCCGAGGGCATGCGCCTCCTCGACCATCTGCCCGGGCTGCGCCGCGTCCCCCTCGCCCGCGACAAATTCCATGTTGTCAAGGAGGCGGGCACGCACTGCGGTGTCGAGCCGATGCAGCCCGAGACGCCGGGCTTCGCGGAAGAGAAGCTCCTCATCGACATAACGCTCGACCGCCGCAGCAAGGCTTGCCCCGCGGAGATCGACCCCAAGGTCGCGCCGCCAGCGGGCTCGAAGTGCAAGGACATCTCCAACTCGCAGGACGAGCGGCTCCGGGAGCGCAAGTTCGGGCCCGGTGGTGCGATCCCGGAGGGCCACCAGTCCGAAGATGACGCCGCCGATCGCGAGGAAGCGAAGGGCCGGGGCCCGCATCAAGCGCCCCGGCCCCTTCCACCCCACCGCGATCGCGCCGGTTCCGTCTCGCCTCACGCCGGTTTGCGCCGCGGCGGCGGCCAGAAGAGCTTCTTGCCATCGCTCGCCCAGCGACGCGTATGCCTGGACGTCCAGGCGTCGCCGACCGACACCTCGAGCGTCAGCATATGCTCGACGAGGTCTGCCGAGCCGAGATCGAGGCCCATCGCCTGAAGAGTCAATGTCGCCTGACCAGAGGCATTGCGGACAAAGAGCGCTTTCTTGATGCCGGCGTTGGTCGCGGCTTCGTCGAGGTGGAGCCATCGGGTGGCGGAGAGTGCGTCGAGAGTCCCCGCTGGAATCGTCGCCTCCCAGATTGCGCCATCGTCGGCAAGCCGCACCACGATGTCGTCGCTGTCGGGAGTGATGCCGGCCGGCAACTCACCGAGAACGACCTTCAGATTGAGTTGACCCCGGGCCGGCAGTATTTTGGCATTCACCTTGCCGATGGCCTCGGGCCGGTACCAGACAGGCGAGGTCCAGGCGCGTTCCTGGATCGCCTTGGGCCACGCGCTGTTGCAGCATTGCGCGAAGTCGGCAGGCACGCTCGCGGCGTTGGCGCAGTCGATGCCGGCTGCGTTGCAAACGTACGTGCTCCAGCGACACGACGGGTTCTCGAGCACGCGAGCGTAGTAGAAGGCGCGCTGGTGACGATCGAATTCGGGATCGGTCCAGACCGCGCACAACGAGTCGAAGCCATCGCCCGACGGCGTGCAGGTATCGGTATCGACCGTAGCGCCGTTGTCCGGGTCACCCGTGACCTCGAAGACCTTCTCCTGCACGGCGCCGTCGTCATCGACCCAGCCCTTGATCATCTGGATGTGCTGTAGCGGGCTGCCCTCCTCGACGTCGCGCAGCGCCAGCAACGCGAACTTCGGACTCCTGCCACCGCTCTCGGGGCCGATCTCGCCACCCATCGGGACGCCGCCCCGGTAGCCGTCCTCTACAAAGGTAGCGGAACCGCACGCGACGTCGGCGAGCTCACCGGCAAAGAAGCGAACGATCGGCCGGGGGCCACTGGTGGTGTAGGCCTCGCGCCGACGCATGGCCTCGAAGAGCGAATCACGCGAGTTTTCCTCGGCCCAGAGCACCGCCAGCCCGCTCGGGTTGGTCGGGATCCCGCTCGGCGCGTACTGCGTAAGGATAAAATTAGGCTGCCGGTCGCGCAGCCCGGCGTGTCCGGCCGTGCCCCAGTCCTGCTCATTGACCGCGCCCGGTGTGGCGTTGTGGGTGTCGGTGCCGCCGACGAAGCCAAGGCGGAAGGGGTTGATGCCCATCCGCTCCTCCTCCGCGAGCCCCTCCTTCAAAACATTGCGGATGAAGTTCCGATTGTTGAACGCCACCGGGTTGCGGAGAGGGAGCAGGCTGAAGAGCTGTGGCCGCCAGGACTTCTCGAAAGCACAGAGTTCGTCGGTCGTACCGTTGCCGGGCTGGCACTCGGATTCACCCTTGTGGTTGATCAGCTCGACGAGCGGCTCGATATGGGCCCGGCGGGCCGCGTCGGCGGCGGTGAGCGCGCTACCGTCGGCATTGGCCGGCGTGAAGATCAGCCCGCCGCTCGCATTCGAATTGTGCGGGATCGTGAGGGCATCGCAGCCCGTGCCGGCATCCGTGCACTGCGTATCGAGCTGACCCCAGAGGCCCTGCACGGTCGTCTCCTCGAGATAGGTGATGGGCAGCGCTGGCACGGCCTCGTTTCGAAAAACGATGTTGCGGTGGATGTTGAAGCCGTTCGGGGTCCCCGTCCACTCGTAGCCGACGAAGCTCGTGAACGTGCAGGCATCGGTGCGGTCGTAGTGCTCCTCCGCCGCGGCCTGGGTGTCGTCCCAGATGATCGAGGAGCGGGCAAGGCAGTCCGTGCCACCCGCACCGCACCAGCTGAAGCGCGCGGGCGTCGCCGAATTCATGTATGGCGAGAGGAGGTTGATGAAGGCATTGGGCACCACGATCGCTGGCGTGGTCGGCAGGGTCGAGGCGAGCTGGTCGCGCACGTCCGAGCACACCGTCGAGGCGTAGCCCGCCGAGTCCGCTTCGAGGCAGAGAGGCATCTCGCCGAACTGCTCGGCGTGGTCGGTCACCACAGCGAAATCGAGCGGTCGCCGGAGCTGCGTGGTCCGTCCGAAGACCCCGTAGGCGGTCGGCAGCGCCATCGCCTCGCCCTTGGCGAAGCGGTAGGCCTCGCGCGGCCCGGCGACGGTGCCACCGACCACGGCATCCGAGGAGTAGGCCGTGTGGGTGTGCGTCTCGCCGAAGAAGGGGCTGCGCAGGCTCGAATAATCGGCGCAATCGGCACGCGTCTCGGTTCGTTGCCAGGGCGGCGGCGCCTCGTCTGCACGAGCCGACATGGTCATGGACCCAATCCCCACCACCGACAAGATCGCGACGAGCGCACGGCGACTCGCGATCGAGGAGTCGCAGCGGAGACGTGCGAAGGGTGCGGGCACGACAAGGGCAGCGCAGATCATCGAGGTTTCTCCGGTGGCAAGCTTCCCGACTCGGGAGGAGACCCGAGCAAATTGGCAGATCAAATGTCTCTAGTGGCATACGCCAGCCGTCCGCTCGCGGTCAAGGCTCGGACTGGGCGCGCGAGCGTGCAAACCCGCTGGTCCGCACGAGTCGCGGTGATCTCTAGCGGGATGAGACGAGTCCGCAGGAGCCAGACGCAGAAGGGGCCGCCGCGCTCTCGCGCGGCGGCCCCCATCCCGCCGTTCAGCGGGTAGATGCCTCGAGCTTCTCAGTAGTCGAGCGTGAGCGAGAAGGTGCCGACCGGGTAGAGATTGTCGCCTTCGTTCACCGCCGCGAGGTTGTCGTTCAGGTAGAGGCCGTTGACGCCCAGCGCGACGCCCCAGGTGCCGTAGTTCTCCGGCACGAAGCCGAGTGGCACGCCGACCCCCATGCCGAAGGACAGGAAACCGAAGGTGTCGTCGCTGCCGCCAGCCGGCTTGTAGTAGTCCGAGAGGCTCAGACCGAGACTCAATGGAGCCGAGAGCGTCACGGGGTAGTCGCTGTCCTGCATGAAGGTGTAGGACGGCTCGACGTCAAGCTCGGCGTAGATCGACTCGTCGCCGCTGAGCGAGTTGCTGCCGTCGACCTCGAACGCAAAGGTCGCCGAGGGCTGGAGCGAGAAAGCCCCGAGAAGTTCGCTGTCGTCGAGTTCGAGGGTCGCGTCGATCTCCTGCACCGTCGCGTAGGAACCGTTGGGGTAGGTGTAGGCGATGTACGTCACGCCCGCGCCGAGGGGGCCGTAGACGTTGGTCGCGAGGCCGGCATAGGCGTCAAGCTCATACCACTCGGCCGGATGGTTCGGCTCGGCGAGGGTCTGCTCGCTCTGCACGCTGTTCCAGATCCCGAGCGCCAGCTCCCAGCTGGTGAAGGGGTCGTCCCCCTGGTGCAGGTTGAAATCCAGTTCCGCATAGGGCTGCCAGATGAAGCCGTTGCGCTCCTGCAGGATGCCGCGGAAGAAGTAGGCGTTGGTGATGTCGATCCCGGTGCTCAGGTTCACGCGCCCGCTGTTCTTGTCCGGGCACTCGACACACACCGGCTCGATGATCTCCTCACCGACGATGACCTCTTCGGCCTCGACGACATCGGCCCGCGCCGCCGGAACCGCAGCCAGCAACACCACCGCTGCCGAGCCCGCCCCAACCCACATCGCAGTCGCTCTCATTCCAAAATGCTTCATGGTTCGTAGCCTCCTCTTCTCCTCACCCGCGCGGCCAATGAGCCACGCGGTTCCCCTCCATCTGCCCGCCCGTCGCGGTCAGCCCGACCACCCCGGCCGCCGCGGGCGCCGAGCCTCGCTCCGGCCGCGATCGGGCCTCCCTCTGCGCCAAGCGCTGACCCTTGCCATGGCGACTCTGGGGCTGAAATGCAAGCCCACGTGGACGAACGGACCGTCAAATGACGCCACGAGTCATCGACCAAGGCCCCACCCGTGTCTGGCCGTCCGCGCCCGGTCGGGCTAGCCTCCGGCCGGTGCAGCCCTACCTCGAATTGCTGCAACGCATCCTCGACCACGGTTCCCAGCGCGAGGATCGGACCGGCACCGGGACCCTGAGCGTCTTCGGCCACCAGATGCGCTGGGACCTCGCCGAGGGTTTCCCGTGCCTCACGACCAAGCGGCTCCATCTGCGCTCGATCGTCTACGAGTTGCTGTGGTTCCTGCGCGGCGAGACCAACATCGCCTGGCTCAACCACAACGGGGTCAAGATCTGGGACGACTGGGCCGACGCCACGGGCGAGCTCGGACCGGTCTACGGCCGCCAGTGGCGGGCGTGGCCGGACGGGCGCGGCGGGACCATCGACCAAATCAGCGGGGTCATCGAGCAGATCCGGCGCGACCCGACGTCGCGCCGCCTGATCGTCAGTGCGTGGAACGTCGCGGACATCGAGAGCATGCGTCTTCCGCCCTGCCATTGTCTCTTTCAATTTCATGTCGCCCGCGGGCGGCTCTCGTGTCAGCTCGACCAGCGCAGCGCCGATGTCGTCCTCGGCGTG
>SXLG01000024.1 GCA_005777805.1 Pseudomonadota bacterium | reverse complement strand
GTCGGGCTTGTGGGCGTAGTCGACGAACACGGCGAAGGGCTGTCCCTCCACGATCGCCTCCAGCCGCCCCGGAACTCCCGGACAGGCGTCGATTCCCGCGGCGATCGCGGCGGCCGGCACGTCGAGCGCGAGTGCGGCTGCCGCCGCGGCGAGAATGTTCTGGACATGCGTTTCCCCGACGAGCCGGGTGTCGAAGGGCACCCGTTCGCCGCGCAAATGCAGCACGCCGCGCGTTCCCTCGAAACTCGACCGCACCTGGCTCACACTCACGTCGGCGGCCTCACCGAACGTGACCACCGGCACCGCGAGCTGATCGACCAGCGCGGCCACCGGCGGGCTCTCGATCCCGAGCACGGCAACAGCCGTCTTGACCGAGCGCGGCAGGATTTCGCGGAAGAGCCGTGCCTTGGCCGCGCCATAAGCCTCGAGACTCTCGTGAAAGTCGAGATGGTCACGGGCCAGATTCGTATAGACGCCGACGTCGCAGGCAAGGCCCCAGAGGCGGTCCTGGGCCAGCGCATGGGAGGAGGCTTCGAGCACGATGTGAGTCGCCCCCTGCTCCTCCATCCGTGCGAGCAGATCCTGCAGCGCAACGGCATCGGGCGTGGTGAGCGGTGCGGCCTCGCGGATCGCCCCGCAGCGGTACTCGATGGTGCCGATCAATCCGACCCTTGCCCCTGCGGCGTTCAGGATCGATTCGAGCAACCACGACGTGGTCGTCTTGCCACTGGTTCCGGTGATCGCCACCACGCGCAGGCGGCGGCTCGGGTGCCCGGCGAAGATTGCCGCCGCCTCGGCCACGAAGCGCCGCAGGTTCGAGCACGCGAGGATCGGCACCTCCGACCCGACCTCGTCGAGCGCGGCTTCCACGATCGCTTCGTCGACCGCGACCGCCGCCGCCCCGGCTGCCCGTGCGCTCCGCGCGAAACGGAGGCCGGCCGCGTCGTGTCCGCTGATGGCGGCGAAGATATCGCCGGGCGCGATCTGGCGGGAATCGCACGAGATTCCCGACACAGGCGTCGCGGAATCGCCGCAGACGAGTTGCGCGGGCAGGGCGGCGCTCTCGATCAACTCGCGGAGCGTCGCCTGCGACTTCACGTCAAGCCTTCCAGCTCCAGCCGGACGACGTCGCCCGACAGGGGCGTCCCCGCCGGCGGCTCCTGTGCCACGACAATCCCGCTGCCGCGCAACTCGACAGCGATCCCGAGCTCGCGCGCCCGGCGCAGCGCCCGCCGCAGCGAATCGCCCACGAACGCGGGCGTGCGCGCCGTGGTGTCCTCGACCGCCGCGCCCGCGTCAGTCTCGAACGCGACCGGCTGCGCCAGTCCCTGCGGCAACGCGGTGCGCAGCCGCGGCGCCGACACGATCGGCGGTGGCGGTGCCGGCAGCAGACCGGCCCGATCGAGCGCACGCGAAGTGATCTTGGCGAACACCGGGGCCGCGACCAGACCGCCATAGGCGATCCCTTTTGGGTTGTCGATCATCACCAGCGTCACCACCACCGGATCCTCGGCCGGAGCGAAGCCGACGAAGGAAGACAAGCGCTGCCGCGAGTACCGGCCGGTGGCGCCATCGACCTTCTGCGCCGTCCCGGTCTTGCCCGCGACCCGTACGCCGGGGATCCGCGCGCGCTGCCCGGTACCGCCCTTTTCCTCGACCGCCCGCTCGAGCATCCCCGCGACCAGAAACGCGGTCCCCGGCGCGACGACCTGCGCGTAGGATTCGCGGAACGAGGCACTGTCGGCGTCGAAGAGGACGCCCTGGCGCGCGCTGCGCGCCTGCTGCACGACGTAGGGCCGGCGCAGCCGGCCCCCATCGGCGATGGCCGCGAACGCGGATGCGAGCTGAATCGGGGTCACCGCGATCCCTTGACCAAAACTGTTCGTGGCGAGGTCAATCGTCGAGAGACGCTCCGCCGGGCGCAGCAGTCCGCGCACCTCACCGGGCAGATCGATCGTCGTCGGCTGGCCAAAACCAAAGCGTCGCACCCAGGCAGCGTAGCGCTCGCGGCCGATGCGCTCGGCGACCTTGGTCGTGCCGATATTGCTCGAGACCTGCACGATCTGGGGCAGCGTCAGCAATCCGTAGGGGTGATGGTCGTGGATCGTCCAACGGCCGACGCGATAGCGTCCGCGCTCGCAATCGATCTGCTCATCGAGCGCGACCGCCTGGTCTTCAACAGCGGCCGCCGCGGTGATCGCCTTGAAGGTCGAACCTGGCTCAAAACTGTCGGTGATGGCCCGATTACGACGCGCCTCGGGCGCGATGTGGCCGGTCTGATTCGGATCGAAGGTCGGCACGCTCGCCAGTGCCAGCACGGCACCACTGCGCGGATCGAGCACGATGGCGGTGCCGGCGTCGGCATGGACCGCTTCGACCCCGGCCGCGAGTTCGCGCTCGACGATCGACTGCAACACGCCGTCGATCGTGAGGTCCAGCGACGCGGCGGGATCCTCGCCCGTCGCCGTGGAATCGTCCAGGCCATCGGGCGCCACCTCGTCGAGACCCGACGGTAGCAGCAAGAGACCGCGCCCGTCGCGTTCGGCAACGACCGTCCGCTCGGGACTGCGCATCCAGCGATCGTAGCGCAGCTCGACACCTTCGAGGCCGCGCAGATCACTGCCGGCGAAGCCGACCACATGCGCCGCCAGAGAGCCCCGTGGGTAGATCCGCCGGCCCCCACGCAGGATGCCGACCCCATCGAGGTCGAGATCCTCGACCGCAAGCGCCATGCGCTCACCGACATTCCGCTTGAGCCAGACAAAGCCGCTGTCGCGGTCGAGTCGCACGGCGAGATCATCGCGCGACATATCGAGAGCGCCCGCCAGCTCGACACGCGCGGCCTCGGACACCGGGTGGTAGCGCGGGCTCGCATACACCGACGGGCTCGGCACCGTCTCGGCAAGGACTTCGCCAAACTGGTCGCGGATCTCCCCGCGTGGCGTCGGGATGCGCAGAATCTGAGTGTACTGGCGATCGGCTCGGGCCGCGAGCTCGGCCCCGTCGATCAGGGAGAGGTGCAGGGTGCGGGCGCCGATGGCCACGAGTGCCAGCACCAAGAGGCCGAGAAGCATCAGCGCACGACGACGCAAGAGGAGGTCCTCGGCAACGGGCTTCAGCGGCTTCTTCATCGCAGAATCACGACCTCGCCGGGCTTCGGCGCACGCAGCCCCAGGCGGGCCCCGGCTGTCTCCTCGAGGCGTGCGGGCGCGGTCTCGGCGGCAAGCTCCGCCCGTAGCAACAAGCCTTCGCGTTCCAGCCGGTGGCCGAGCGTGCTGAGATTCGAGAGTTCGTAACCCAGGTGCCCCACGGCGAGGCCGGTCCAGACGTGGATCAGGGCAGCGAGCAGGACGAAAGCCCCCGCGACGATATTTCGCCGGAGCAACCGATCGCTCTCGCTGCGCGCGGGCTCGGCCGCAACTGTGCGCGTGCGGCGCGGGGCACGCCCCCGCGCCGCACGCACACCACGAGGACGCGCCTGCACGGCAACGGCTTCAACCGCCACCACACCACTCCACCGCCCGGAGCCGTGCACTGCGCGCCCGCGGATTCCGTCCGACCTCGCCCTCGGTCGGACGGACAACCCTGCGGGTCAGGCGCGTCGCCTGCGCGACCCCACCGCAGCGGCAGAATGGCCACTCCGGAGGGCACACGCAGGACGCGCACCAATTCCTGAACACTGTCTTGACAAGGCGATCTTCGAGCGAATGCCAGGCCAGCACCGCCATGCGTGCGCCCGGCGCAAGCAATTCGGGCTGGATCGCCAGCAGTCCGGCGAGTTCCTCGAGTTCCTGGTTCACGGCGATCCGCAGCGCCTGAAAGGTCCGCGTCGCGGGATCGTGGCCGGGGCGGCCCCGCACGAAACGAGCCACCAGACGACGCAGCTCGGCGGTCGTGCGCGGCGGCTCGGACGCCTGCTTGATCGCTCGCGCGATGCGACGTGCCGCGGGTTCCTCGCCCAGATCGTGCAGCACCTGGGCCAGCTCGCCCTGGTCGAGTCGCTCGATGAGTTCAGCGGCGGTCTCGCCCCCGCCCGTGGGATCCATCCGCATGTCGAGCGGCGCATCGAAGCGAAACGAGAAACCGCGGCCGGCGTCGTCGAGCTGGAGCGAGGACACCCCGAGATCCGCGATCACCACGTCGATGGCGGGCCAACCCCGCTCCACCACCGCGCGGCGCGCCTCCGAGGCGCGACACTGGACCAACGTCGCGTAGTCGCCGAAGCGCGCCAGTCGCTCGCGGGCGAGCGCCAGCGCGGCGGGGTCCCGATCGAGGCCCAAGAGTTGCGAACCGGCCGGTGCCGCCGCGAGCAGGGCTTCGGCGTGACCGCCGAGACCGACCGTCAGATCGAGCATCCGCAGAGCCGGGCCACCGCTGCGGCCCCGGATCAGGATGTCGACCACTTCCTCCAACAGAACCGGTACATGACGTGGCCCGGGGTTCTCCATCACCGCCCCTCCACCACCACCACCCTCACCCGAGGGCCACGTCACGACCAGTCCCGGCCACCGGCGCGGGCGCCCCGGACAGGGTGGCGGCACCATCGCCGCCCCCAACCGAACGCCCAGGGGATTCGCCGGCCTGCAAGCTCGCGTGCCGGCCAGAGCCCCGTGGGCCGCGGCCAGCACACGTCTCTCCGGTCTACACGCCCAGGTCATTGAGCACGTCCGGCCTCTCGCGCAGCATGGCGCGATAGGCATCGAGAACTTTTTCGTATCCGGCGGCGCTGAAGATCCGGAACTTCTTGCCGACGCCGACGAAGGTGACCTCGGCTTCGAAATCGACCTGACGGCGCAGCGTCTGCGGCACCAGGATCCGACCCTGACGGTCGAGCGGACACGCCTGCGCACTGCCGAGATAGACCGATTCGAAGACCAGCCGTGCCGGGGAAAACGACCCCGTGCGGGAGTTCAGGTTGTCGACGAAAGCGTCCCAGTCACGCGGCGTATAGGCCTCGAGACAGGTGACACTGGAGACCTCGAACGCGGTCACCATCAGGCGATCGTCGCCCGAGCTGGTGAGCGCCTCCCGGAAGCGGGCCGGGATCGCCACCCGCCCCTTTTCATCGAGAGTGTTCGCGAAGTTCCCCTGGAACATGATCCTCACCGGAAGAGCGTCACCACTCTTCCCCACTTTTCCCCACGAGCGGATACTCGGTCTGCCAGGGATCTGTCAATAGGGCAACGACAAAGCCGTTTGGATTTCTTCGGACGATTCCGATCAGTATCGAGAAAACTCGTGAAAAATCAGTGAATTAACGTCCCTTAGCCGAAGGAGAAAAAGAGTTCGGGAGGGGCGCGGGGAGCGCCGCGATGGAGCGTGCTCCGGCCATCTTCGCGCGGCGCTGTCACGCGCCGGAAGCACCTCCCCCGCTTCTCGGTGGCCGCGGCCCCAACCTCTCAAAACCCTGAATTACTGGGCTTTTCTGAGAAAAATCCGGGCCATCGGGGAGGGGGTGGGAGGGAGTGGGGGCTCTGCCCTACCCGCGTCGCGGGGCCTCGGGATAGCCCGTACCGGGTGCCCGCGGCTGCCCGCGGACGCAGCGCAGGTTGGCACGGCACCTGAGCAGGGCAAGCCACGTAAAATCATCGCGTCCGACACGGCGCGGCCGAGGGCCGCCGCGGCATGGAAGGAGTCGAGGAGGGGGTCTGTAAGCCGGATTTTGTCCCCGACGGTAGGTTCGTCGGGTGACGGTCATTCCTCTGGGTTCGCGGTTGCCCGCGAACTCGTGCGGCACCCCAGGGTCAAGCGGGCGGGTCGCCCTCCCCCGGATCGGCCTTGCTCCAGGCGGGGTTTGTCAAGCACCGCGGCTCTCGCGCGCGGCCGGTGAGCTCTTACCTCACCATTTCACCGTAACCGCTCCAGTTACCCGAAGCGGCCGTCTCGTTTTCTGTGGCACTTTCCCCCGATCACGCGGGGCCGCTGTTAGCGGCCGCCCTACCCTGCGGAGTCCGGACTTTCCTGGAACGCAACGCGAACGCCACGCCCCCGACCGTCCAACCCCCTCCTCGAGCGAGACGTTTCCGCCCGCTCATCCAACTCCCGCGGTGCAGAGTGGAATGCCGCACCCCAAAGATCAAGGCCTGCCGCGAGCCCGCCGCCGTACGACGAGATCCTCAGGCCCGATCTGGCTCGCCCGCCGTGCCCGGGGCATCCGCGACGAGAAGCTCCTCCTGGCCGAGCTGCGCCGAACCACCGTCAATCCCATCCGCAGCGCTACGGATCTCGTCCGATTCCTGCATCAAGACATGTACTCAAACCGGTGCAGAGCCAGACGACAGCTGCACCTGAGCAGAACGGTCTCACTCGACCTCCGGCGGCGTGCCGGGGGCGCCGGGGACCTCATGGACGGGCAACTGTAGCGCCAGGTTCGAGACCGAGATCGAGAAGTCACCGTTGGAGGGGCGCGCGTAGGGCGCGTCGCGGCCCAGCAGTTCGAGCTGCGGGATGTGACCGGCCGCAAAGTGCCAGGCGTTCGGATGAAGCTGGAACGTCTGCCGGCCGTTCGGCGCATCCGGATCAATCCGGTAGAGGCTGCGGGCGATTAGCGTCTTGGTGTTCGTCACCGGGTCCACGTCAACCAAGCGCGCCGCGATGTAGGCGAACTCGCCGGTCACGGTCAGGTCGGCGGTCACCGTTGGCGCCCCGAGCAGCGTGTATCCCGAGCCCGCAGGCGTCGGCAACCGGTAAGTCGCGACGCCGGGACCCTCATCGGCTGCGGATGCGGTCGTGCACGCGAGTCCGCCGACCACCGGATCGAACGCCTCGGAGACCACAGGATCGCCGCCGGTGGAGAGGATCGCCTGGGCCGACAGGGAACTGTAGTTGACCACGCCGGGGTGCAACGCCTCCCAGGTGGCGGCGGTGTAGGGGCCGCCGGGTTCGACGCTACTCGGACAGGTCTGCGTAAAGACAGTCACGCCCGCCGTCGGCCCCGGCGCCGTGCCCTTGACGTAGTGGTCGAAGAAGGCCTTGGCGCGGGCAACGAGCGGCACCACGGCGGTGGGCTTGAACTGGCCGCGCGGGTGGCCGCCGTCGAGGAAGAACATTTCCATCGGGGTAGAGGGATAGAGCGAGCGGGCGAGCTTGAAGTAGCGCAGCACCTCACTTGCCGGGAACACGTCATCCGTGAAGCCGTTGGCCATGAACAGCGGCGCAGGCTGCACCTGCTCGGTTCCGTAGGCACCCGCCAGCAAGTAGTAGGGGGAGCGGAACTGCGCGGACTGCTGGACCGCCGCCTCGGCCATGGGCGAGTCGTACGGTTCGCCGGCACCGATCGCCGCAAACCAGGATGTGACGTCAGCTTCCGGATCGTGGCCCGCAGCTGCGTAGTAGCCGCCCAGGAGGCCAACGGCGTACAGCCCGCTCATGAGCGTCGCCTTCTGGACCCCGACCGGCGACAGGTCAGCTGTCCCCGAGGTGATCTGCGTATCCAGCGTCCGCCCGTTGGGCCCCAGCGAATAGACCAGGTCGCTCCAGCCGGCAAAGGGATAGGCGGCGGCAATGTGCAGGGGCGTTCCGTCGGGGCTGAGCCAGGGCACCAGCTCTCCGTCCGGCAGCATCACGCGGCCGTTGAGGGTTGCCAGGGCAAGGGATGTGCCGGCCCCATAAGACTCACCGGTCACTCCGATCCGGTTGGGGTCAACAATATTTTCATCCACCAGAAGGCCCGCCGCGTGCTGGACGTCACGGACCTCGTAACGGTAATCGTCGAGCCGGATGTAGCCTCTTGCGCACGCAGCCGGGTCGATTTCCCGCGACGCGGCGCTGCCACAGGATTCGCCCCAGCCGCGTGCCGCGAACTGCAGGACGGCGTAGCCGTCCAGTGCCCACTGACGTGCCGACGGACCGCCGTACTGGAAGTCGTCCACCCCGCTCGGCGGCACGCCCCAGCCGTGGCTCTGCACCACGAACGGGTAGCCGCCGTCAGCTCCGGTGGCGGGCGCGGGCGGGAGGGTGACGTACAGCGTCCCCAGCGGCGTGCCGTCAAAGCTCTTCAGGCGCAGGTCGGCCCCGCTGGTGTCCCCATGACACACGCGAACCCCATCCGGTTCGGTCACGCACGGGATCGGCTGAGCGCTCATCGTGTGTCCGGCGAACACGCCGGTGACTGGTCCGCCCGGGCTGTCGATGCTGCCGCAGCCGCTCAGGGCAATCGCGACCACAGCCAGGCCAGCTGTCCTCATCCTCGTCATGTACACGGTCTTCATTTGGTCTCCTGTCCGTCCCCTATCCTCTCCGGCTGCACAAAAAGAAAGCCCGCCGGAGTGAGTTCTTCTTCGCCATCTCCCTGAAGGCTGTCACGAGCGGGTGGTGTGCCCGGAACTTTCGCGCTCGGACCACGCGCAACCGCCGGAACGGGCCAGGGATGGAATTTCCAATTGACCGCTTTCCTGTCAATGGCGGGTCAGTGGCCGGGCGGCGTGGGGTGCTGACGTCGACCGTCGGCGGCGAAGCCAAGGCCGCTAGGCCGAGGTCGCGGTGCTCTCGCCGTCGTCGCGGTGGAAGACGATGCGGTTGCAGCGTGGACAACAGGCGATCGGACCGCCCCCGGCCATGATCTCGTTGGCGAGCTGGTGGGGCAGCCGCATCCGGCAACCCACGCAGCAGCCCCCCCGCATCTCGACCACGGCGAGCCCCTCGCCCCGCTGGCGGAGCGTCTCGTACCGGCGCAGCTGATCGGCCTCGATTCGCGTCGCAAGTTGCTCGCGCTCGAGGCGATCGGTCTCGAGGTCGGCCCGCAGCGTCCGCACCACCAGGGTGCAACGCTCGTCGACGGCCGCGAGCTCGCCCTCTCGCGCGGTGCACTCTCCCGCCGCGATCACGATGCTGGCCTCGCTGGTCTCACTCTGTTCCATGACCGCGATCAGCTCTTCCTCGTGACGCGAGAGGGCATCCTTGAGCCCGTCGATCTCGCGCTGTGCGGCGTCGAGTTCGCGATCGTTGCGGATGCGATCGATCCGCATACGCCGATCCTTGAGACGACGTTCCTCGTCCTGCGTGAGGGCCTCGAGCTCGCGCCGCTTGGTCGCGATACCGGCGACCGCGACACGCATCGTTTCGAGTTCCTGCTGCCGCATGCCGATCTCCGTACGGAGAGTTGCGAGCTCGGCCTCGTGTTCGTCGATCTGCCGGAGAAGGCCCCGGTGACGGGTGTCGATGGCCTGCAACGCCACCAAGGTTTCGATCATGCCAACCGTCAAAGGACCTCCCTGCGTCGCCGACCATGAGTCGTCTACGGAACCGCCGGAGCCGTCGCAACGGGGCCCACATGAGCTGTGCAGAACGCTCGCACTTCGCTCACGCTGGGCCCGTTCGGTGAGATCCGCCCTCCTCCAATCCCCTGATTTTACAATGGGCCCGCCAGGCCTCGAACCTGGGACCGACCGGTTATGAGCCGGCTGCTCTGACCAACTGAGCTACGGGCCCGCGCCCCGGGACCATGGCGTGTGCGCGGTCTCGGCTCAAGACCAGTCGTCGTCTGGCGGTTCGGATTCGTCCATGGGGCCGGCCAGGTCCTCGGGATCCGGGACCGGAGTTGCCTGAGCCGCCTGCCCTCCCGCGGCGGGTCGGAGAACCTCCGCGGCGGTCGCCGCAGCCGACTCGAGTCCCCCGGGCGCGGCCATGAGCGGCGCCCGCTCGTGGCGCAACGCCTCGAGCACACGGTCGACCCCGGCGCCGTCGCCCGCGGCCTGACCCGTGCGCAGACGCTCGAGCAAGAGAGCGCGATCCTGGCGAGCCGCGCGTTCGGCCCGCCGCTCGAGCCACTGACCCATCGCGTTCTTCATGGAGGTCGCCCGCTCGGATGATTCGGCTGCCATGGCCCTCGACACCACACGTTGGGAGGACTTACTTTATCGGTTTGAAGCTATATCGGTACGATGGTATACGACAGTGGTGGCCGAGGTGGTTGGTACAGACGCCTTCGATGCGTGGTTTCTCGGTCTCGACGCGTCCGATACCGACGCGGTCAAAGTTGCGGTCGATCTCCTCGAGGCCCGTGGCCTGGCGCTCGGGTTCCCGTGGTCGAGCGCCCTGCGCGGAACCCGATATGCGCTCCGCGAGCTTCGGGTCCAGGCAAGAGGCAAGGCAATCCGAATCGCCTATGCCTTCGACCCCGAACGTCGGGCTGTCGTGCTTCTCGGCGCCCACAAGTCGGGAGGTGAGAGGCGTTTCTACCGCAGGTTCGTGGGCGAGGCCGAATCTCGATGGGTGCAATATCTCGCGACGAGAGATGACAAGGATGGAGTCAGGGGACGATGACAGCCAAGACCAGGAGCTGGAGAACGATCCGTGCGAAGGCACAGACGACACCGGTGCGCGAGGCCCGCATCAAGCGGCGCGTCGAGGAAGAGCTGGTGAAGATGGACCTGCGCAGCCTGCGCGAGCTGACGGGTGCGACTCAGGTCAGCCTCGCGAAGCGGGCGAAGATGGCGCAGGGCGACGTCTCGCGCGTCGAGCGCGGGCGGGACCATCTGGTCTCGACCCTGCGGCGCTATGTCGAAGCGCTCGGTGGCGAACTCGAGATCACCGCCAGGTTGGGAGACCGGCGCGTGAGGCTGCGCGCTGCGGACTAGCCTGGAGCATTGTCGCTGAGTTCGGCAGGGAGCCCAGGGGCCCCTGCTCGCTTCTCAGGACCAGTCGTCGTCTGGGGGTTCGGAATCGTCCCCGGGGCCGGCAAAATCCTCGGGGTCCGGGGCGGTGGTCGCTCGGGCCGCTCCTCCCGCGGCCGGCCGGAGAACCTCCGCGACGGTCGCCGCGGC
Organism: Pseudomonadota bacterium; assembly: GCA_005777805.1. Classification (GTDB taxonomy): domain Bacteria; phylum Desulfobacterota; class Binatia; order UBA12015; family UBA12015; genus SXLG01. Next base: position 5,752 of record SXLG01000024.1, on the reverse strand, counting down.
CGATTCGAGTCCACCCGCCCCGGGCGCGGCCCCGAGCGGTGCCCGATCGCGGCGCAACGCCTCGAGCACACGGTCGACCCCGGCGCCGTCGCCCGCGGCCTGGGCCGTCCGCAGACGCTCCAGCAAGAGAGCGCGATCCTGGCGAGCCGCGCGTTCCGCCCGCCGCTCGAACCACTGCCCCGCGGCCTCGCGCATCTCGCTCGCCGCAGAAGAAGCGCCAAGCCTGAGCGCAACGCGCTCAGCCATGGGTCCGGGCAATTCGCCGAGCATCTCGGCCGGTTCGAAGAATCCGGCCTGCTCTCGACGCTCCAGAATTCGCTCGAGCAACTCGCGCAACTCGGCGCTCTCGATTTCGAGCAGGACGTCCTCGGCGCGAACCCGGGCCGCGATCTCGGCATCGCAGAGCGCGAGTTCGACGATCTCGGCGTCGAGCGAAAACCCGGTGCGCATCGGCCGGCGCGACGCCGGCGCGGCCGCGACGGGGTGAGCACCGCCCCCAGCGACAGCAGTTCCGCCCGATATCACCGCACTCCCGGTTCTCGCCATGGCACCCGCTCGAGTCGGCGTCAGCAACGTGCCGGGCGAGACGCCGAGCCGGAAGGCAGCGCCGCGCACGAGCTTGTCGCGCACGCGGGGCTCGCGCACGCGGGTCAGCACATCGGCCATACGCTGTGCTGCGAGCGTCTGCTCGCGGATGCCCGAACCGGGAGGCGCGATGTCGTCAAGGAACACCTCGGCCAGCGGACGTGCCGCGGCGAGGATCGCCTCCAGCGCCGCGGTGCCACCGCTGCGGACCAGACTGTCGGGATCCTCGCCCGGCGGCAGGAACGCCGCGTCTGGCCAAAGATCGACCTCGTCGGCACAGAGCGGAAAGACGCGCAGGGCCGCCCGCCGGCCGGCCGCGTCGCCGTCGAAGCAGACCACGATGCGATCGGCGAAACGGCGTGCCAAGCGCAACTGATCGGGTGTCACTGCGGTACCCAGCACGGCGGCAACCTCGCCGATTCCGGCCTGGGCGACCGCGATCGCGTCCATGTAGCCCTCGACCAGCACCACCCGGCCCGCCGCGCGCGCCGCATCGCGTGCGGCGTCAAGTCCGTAGAGGTGATGCCCCTTGCGGTAGAGCGGCGTCTCGGGCGGGGTGATGTACTTGGGCCCCGGCTCGTCGCTGATCAACCGGCCGCCGAAAGCCACGATCCGGCCGCCGAGCGCGCGGATGGGGAAGATCAGTCGCTGGCGGAAAAGCGGTACCTCGCGACCATCGCGGCCGGGACGCAGCAGGCCGGCTTGTGCGAGATCGCGCCGCGCGGCGCCCCGCTTCTCGAGGACACTGACCCAGGCCTCGCCGGGGGCAAAGCCGAGACCGAGTCTTGCTGCGGCATCGCGCGAGATCCCGCGCCGCTCGAGATAGCTCCGGCCCGCCTCGCCCTGAGGTCCGTCGCGCAGGATCTCCTCGAAGACCTGCGCCGCAAGGGCATTGACCTCGACCAGCCGATCGAGACCCTCGGCCGCACGGCTGGTCTGGGGAATCTCGACGCCACAACGCCCGGCCAGTGCACGGGCGGCCTCGGGGAACGACACCCCCGTCACGCGCATGACAAAGGTGAAGACGTTACCGCCGACGTTGCAGCCGAAGCAGTGGAAGAAGCCCCGCTCCGGGTTCACGTTGAACGAGGGCGATTTCTCCTGGTGGAAGGGGCAGAGCCCCAGAAAGCCGCGCCCACTGCGCTTGAGCGCAACATGCTCGCCGATCACTGCGGCGAGATCGATTCGTCGCTTGATCTCGTCGAGAATCGCTTCGGGAATCTCGGCCATCTCGCCCGTGCGCTGTGCCGCCGGACCCGGCGGCGAAGAGGGAGACGGGATGGCCTGGGCCGCCGCAGCGGTTCAGACCATCCCGATCACCCGGTAAGGACGCGATCAGGGACCGCGAGCTGCCCGCCGCTGAGCGCGCTTGCGGGCTGAAATTGTCTTCTTCTTCTGACGAACGCTCGGCTTCTCGTAATGCTCGCGCTTGCGCAGCTCCGAGAGGATGCCGGATTTCTCACACTGCTTCTTGAAGCGGCGGATAGCTCCTTCGAGCGATTCACTTTCTCTGACACGAATTCCAGGCATAGACCTTGGGGTCACCCCCCTTCGGATGGCGGGCGCAGTTTCGGGAACAGAGATGCGATCGTCAACTCCGTCGCCTGGGACCCCGATCCCGGAGGACCGGCCCGCCTCGGGAGGCCCACCGAGAACGGTGCGGGGCCACCTCGCGTGACTGCCGGCCCTTGCCCTCCCGCTTCGAGAACGGTGAGGGGCTCCTACACGGTGACGACGCACGACCACGGTGGGGTGCCCTCCCGCGTCGAGAACCGTGACGGGCTCCTACGGGTGTCGTTGGCGTACCTCGGAGCACTACCGGCGGCGATGTCGCATCGAGAACGGTGAGGGGCACCGCTCATGGCGGCTCGGCCCTTGCCCCCCGGGCCGATGTCACACCGACCTTCGACAATGAGGGGAGGCTCGCCCGGCGTGGCTGCTGGAGCACCGGCAGCGCGAGATCTGCTAGCGGGGGGACGATGACCTCGCCCCCCCGCCGCACGGCCCGCGCCGGTTCCTCTGCCCGAAGGCCCACCCGCTCGACCGCGCCGGCAACCGCAGCACGGCGCGATGCCACCTGGCTCCACGTCCGGCTCGACGTTCCCGCTCGCTGTGCCGAGGCGGTCGGCTCCCTGCTGGTCGAACTCGGCGCGCCCGGTGCGCTGACCGGCCAACGCGACCTGCGTCGCACGCGCCCGGGCGCCGTCCCGCGCCGCGCCACCGTCGAAGCCTGGTTTCCCTCCGGCACCGAGCGCAAGACCCTCGCGCCCGCCCTGCGCGCCGGCCTCGCGGCATTGGCCGCGAGTGAGCCCGCCCTCGGACAAGTCGCACCAAAGTTAGACGATTTTGTCGAGGAACAGGACCCACTCGCCTGGCGCGGCCACTTCCCCCCCCTGCGCGTCGGGCGCCGGCTGCTCATCGCCCCGAGCTGGACCGAGATCGAACCCGGCCGCCGGCACGTGCTGCGCATCGATCCCGGTCTCGCGTTCGGCACGGGCCACCACTCGACGACCCGCGGCTGCCTGCTCGAGATCGAACGGCTCGCCGCGACCGCGCCCTTCCGCTCCGTCCTCGACGTCGGCTGCGGCACCGGTGTATTGGCGATCGCGGCGAGTGCTCTCGGCGCCAAGCGCGTCGCCGCTCTCGATAACGATCCGATCGCGCAGGAAACGACGCGCGAGGCGCTCACCGGACACGGCGTGACCGAGGCCTACGTCGGTGGCGACCTGCACGGCCTGCGGACCCGTTTCGATCTGGTGGTCGCTAATCTTTTCTTTGATGTGTTGCTGGAGCTGGCGCCCGCGCTCGCCGCGCGCACAGCACCCCAGGGGCACCTCGTGGTTTCGGGGCTTTTGCTCCGTCAGGGGCCCGCCGTGCGGGCGGCGCTCGAGAAAGCCGGGCTCGTCCTCTGCCACGAGCGCCGCCCGAACGGCTGGCTCGTTCTGACCTTTGCCCGCTCCCGCACGAGCGTCACCCCACCGGCGCGCTCGACCGCCCGGACTGCCCCCCGATCACGACGTTCGGAGTCGAGGCCCCGGTGAGTCGGCCGCGCTTCTTCGCGCACGGCGCGCAGGAAGACCCGACGCACGCTTGGCTCGATGCCGATGCGACCCGGCACGCGCGCGCGCGGCGGCTGCGGATCGGCGACCGCCTCGGCGCGATCCTCGGCCACGGCATCGAACACGATGCCGAGATCGTCGCCTTCACGCCCGAGCGCACCGCACTCGCCCTCGGCGAACGCTTGCCACCCTCGCCCGCTGATCCGGGATATGACCTGCATCTTCTACTGGCGCTGGCCGAGCCGACACGGCTAGATTTCGCGATCGAGAAGGCGACCGAGCTGGGCACGAGCCGGATCGTCCTCTTCCGCGCTCGCCGCAGTCAGGCGCGCGAGCTGCAGGCGGCCCGCTTCGAACGCTTGCAGCGCGTCGCACGGGCGGCGTGCGAGCAATGTGGCCGTACCTGGCCCCCCCCGATCACCTCCGTCGCCAGCCTCGAGCAGGCTCTCGCGACCCTCCCCGGGAACAGCCGCGTCTTCGGTTTCGACGCGGGCGGTGCGCCCTGGGCGACGATCGCCGCCGCAGCACCGCGTGCCGCGGGAGCGACGTCGCAGGCCGCGGTGATCGGGCCCGAGGGCGGCCTCGCCACCGACGAGCTCGACTTTCTGCGTCAGCGGGGGGCCACGTTGATCTCGCTCGGACCGCGCTTGCTGCGACTCGAAACCGCAGCCGTGGTCGCCCTCGGACTCCTCGCGACGTCGCCGGCGACGCCGTCGGCCACCGGCGAGCGTTAGGACTGGCCGCTGGCTCGCGGCGATGTGGTCTGCCACCACGACGGATCGAGGGAGACGACGATGGCTGGCCGCACACTCCGGATCGGATTCCTGATGGATCCTCTGCCCGGGATCGACATCGCCAAGGACACCACCTTTGTTCTGATGCTCGAGGCGCAACGCCGCGGCCACGAAATCTTCTACCTCGCGCCTGCTGATCTCGCGGTTCGCCGCGGCGGCGCCGAATCCCAGCTCTGGCCGGCCCAAGTGCGTAACCAGCGCGGCGATCACTTCACGCTCGGCGAGTCACGGCGCCAGCCACTCGCCAGCCTCGACGCGCTCTTCCTGCGCAAGGATCCGCCTTTCGATCTCGGTTTCTTCTTCGACACCCAGATCGTGTCGCTGGCCGGAGCGAACCCGCTGCTCGTCAATGACCCGCGTGGTCTGCGCGAGGCCAATGAGAAGCTCTACGCACTGCGCTTCCCCGAGGTCGTGCCCGAGAGTCTCGTCACGGCCGACACGAAGCTGCTGCGTGAGTTCATGGCCGAACTCGGCGGTGAGATGATCATCAAGCCGCTCGACGGTTGCGGCGGGGCGGGCGTGTTCCACCTGCGCACCGGCGACCGCAACCTCAACGCCATCCTCGAGACCGCGACCGCGGGCGGCCGGCGTCTGATGGCTCAGCGCTATGTCCCGGAGGTTCGCAACGGTGACAAGCGCATTATCCTCATCGCCGGCGAGCCGCGCGGGGCGGTGCTGCGGGTCCCGACGGAGGACGAGAGCCGCTCGAACTTCCACGTCGGCGGCACGGCCCGGAAGTCCGCGTTGAGCACACGCGATCGCGAGATTTGTGCCCGCATCGGTCCGCAGCTCGTGCGCGACGGTCTGATCCTCGTCGGCATCGACGTGATCGGCGACTGGCTCACCGAGATCAACGTGACGAGTCCGACCGGGGTGCAGGAGATCAACACGCTCGACGGCGTCTGCCTCGAAGCGGAGATGCTCGACTGGGTCGAGCGTCACGTTTGAGCGGCGACGCCGCCGCCCGGCCGGTGGGGCCCGCGCGCCAGCCCAACCCGACCGGCTGACGTGCCCGTTGCAGGGACGATCGGGCTCCTGAAGTTGCGGGCGAGGCGTCGCACTCCGACGGCGAGTCCTGGCGCTGCTGTCACCGCCGACGATCGCGTCCAGAGTTGCGGGAGAGGCTTGGCGGTACAGCGCAAGCGAAGGGACCTGCCCGTTGAAGGGGCGGCCGGGCTCCGGTATCCCCGGCCGGCACTTGCCCCGGTAGCTCAGTTGGGAGAGCAGCGGACTGAACATCCGCGTGTCGGCGGTTCAAGTCCGGCCCTGGGCACTCCGCCTCCCCGGCGGGCGCGGACCTCCGTCGCGCCCGCC
>SXLG01000144.1 GCA_005777805.1 Pseudomonadota bacterium | reverse complement strand
TGACGTTGATCGCCGGGAAGAGGAGCCGGCCTTCCTTCGCCATGACGTAGAGCCGGTGCACGCCGGTCGTCGTTTCCTCGCTGACGCCGCGGATGGGCGGGGCGATGCGCTTCCACTGGCCGGGATCCTCGCGCTGGATGCGCCGCACGAGGTCGAGAATGACGCCCCACTCCTCGGCCTCGGTGGCCGCGTCGAAGGCGGGCACGCGGCCCTGCTGCTCGAACTCGAGACCCGTGTGGACCAGCAGCGTCGCATCACCGCCGTCGTCGACGATCAGGTCGGGGCCGCGGCCGTCGGGCCAGACCAGGGCTTCGTTCGTGCACCACCAGTATTCCTCGAGGGTCTCGCCCTTCCAGGCGAAGACAGCGGCACCGCGCGGGTTCTCGGGAGTGCCGTCGCGGCCGACGGCGACGGCCGCTGCGGCACTGTCCTGTGTGCTGAAGATATTGCAGGACACCCATCGCACGTCGGCGCCGAGATCGATCAGGGTCTCGATCAGGACGGCGGTCTGTACCGTCATATGAAGCGAGCCCATGATGCGCGCCCCGGCGAACGGCTGCTTGCCGGCGTATTGGCGACGCAGTGCCATCAGGCCAGGCATCTCCTGCTCGGCGAGGCGGATCTCGTCGCGGCCGAGGCGCGCCAGCGACAGGTCCTTCACCTTGAATCCGGGACGTGCGCTGCCGGCGGTTCCAATTTTAGTTGCTGTACTCATTTCTTCTCTCCTTGCGGTAGCGGGTTCCGGCGGGAGGCGCCGGAGGTGTTTACGTTCCGCCCGGACCGATGCTGTGCCGATCGCGAGGGAACCTTCGTTGGCCCGCTCGCCGGTGCGAGCAGGCGGTGGTGCGGGCCAGGGGTCGGCGGGCTGATCCGGGCAGAGTCGTCCCGGTTGCGACGGGCGGTTGCGATGAAGAGCCGCGGGCCGCGGGCCGCGCCATCTGCTGGTAATTCGTGGATGGTCGGGGCTGAGACGGGGCTGTTCGCGAACCAGCGGTGCGTTGCGGCGGCGCCGAAGCCGGGCCAGGCGTGCCCCATGCGCTCGTGCAGGTCGGTGCGCTCGTGTGGCAACATGTCGACGATCACCAGCCGGCCGCCCGGGGCCAGCGTGCGGACCGCCTCGCGGACGACCGCGCCCGGATCGGCGACGTAGTGCAGGACGAGGCAGAGGAGGGCCGCGTCAAGTTCGCCGGTCTCGATCGGCAGGGCCTCGAGCGTGCCCTGGCGGAGATCGACGTTGCCGAGCGCGTCCAGGCGCTCGCGTGCGGCGGCAAGCATCTCGGGCGAGCTGTCGACCGCGACGACGCGACCGACGAAGGGTGCCAGCACCGCACTCAAGTGGCCGGTGCCGCAACCGAGGTCGCCGATTTTGGTGTCGTCGGCGAGCAGGCCGGCCAGGCAGGCGAGATCGAAGGTCGTGCCGAAGAGTTCGCGCCGCAGCCGATCCCACTGTCCCGCGGCCGAGCGGAAGAAGCTCTGTTGGCGGGAGCCGCGCCGGGCCAGCACATCCTCCAGACGTCGGGCATCTTCGGCGGCAGCCGGTGTCACGTCGGCTTGTTCGCGCACCAGCGCCCAGAGCTGTCGTGCCGAAGCCCCGAGATCCGGTTGGGCGAGTTGGTAGAGCCGGCTTGTCGCTTCGGCCCTTGCTGCGAGCCAGCCTTCGTCGGCGAGCGTCCGCAGGTGGCGGCTCACGGTCGACTGGGGAAGCTGTAGGACCGCACACAATTCGGCGACCGCGAGCTCGCGGCCGTCGAGCAGCGCCAGCAGCCGGACACGGACGGGATCGGCGAGCACCGCCATCTGCGCGAGCAGAGGCGGTGCGCCATGTGGCGCGAGTGCAGGCGTGTTCATCCGTAAATCCGGATGAAAGGCTACAGAAGATTTTCGGCCTGCGGAAGGGGGAATCGCCGTCCTCTCGGTTGCGGACTCGTGCTAGAGCGGCGAGATCGTGGCCGAATCGGCAAAGGTCGTGCAGGGCCCCTGGGGCCGGGCGGACCCGCGTGCTGCCGCAGCGAGCCCGTCGGGCGCAGCGGCGGGCTCGCTCGCTGCGCCCGAGGTAGTGCGCACGCCGGCGGGCGCGAGCCGCATCGTGCTCGGCTTCCTCGTGCGCGAGTGCGCGGTCGATCTTGGCCATGTGCCCTCCGCTGTGGAACTGGCTGCGTGGGCCAATGCCCGGGGTGACGACAAGGGAGCTTGCTGTCTCTTCGGCCGCGCCATCACCGTCGAAGAAGCCCGCGTCATCCTCCGCCACCCCGGCCGCGAGGTCACGGTGCGCGGCGACCGCTATGCAAAAGGGGGCTCGGCCAGCATGCCCGCAGTGGCGGACCTGGCGTCGGGCAGCGACGAATCGTCCGGGGAGGTGGCGCGCTACGGGTCATCTCCCGATGCGTCGCGCCTGGAGCCGGAGGGCGATCCGCGCGACCACGTCGCGTCCGATTCTCCGTCCGATGTTTGAGATCATCGGGCGCGGTTGATATCCGACCGGAACGATCGGGGTTCTCTGGGGAAGAGGGGGAGACTCATGGATGGCGTAACGATTACTCAATGTTTGCAGGCGCTGTTCCGCTGGATGCACGTGGTGGCGGGCATCGTCTGGATCGGGCTGCTCTACTTCTTCAACTGGGTCAACGGGCCCTTCCAAGCGGTGCTCGACGGCGACACCAAGCGGAAGGTGAACCCGGAACTCCTGCCGCGCGCGCTCTTCTGGTTCCGCTGGGGCGCGGCCTGGACGTGGGCCACGGGCGTGCTGCTGCTGATGATGGTCTTCTATCACGGCGGCGCACTCTTCGATGGCGACGCCACCTGGGGCACGGGCGCGCTGCTGATGATCGCCGTGACTTTCCTCTTCGCCTTCGTCTACGACGCCGCGATCTCGAACGTGCCGGCGCTCGCCGACATGAAGACGCTCTTCGTCGTGGGATTGGTGGCGGTCGCGGTCGTGGGAGCGCTCGACGAGGCGGTCGGCGGCTTCGGCTATCGCGGCATGAACATCCACCTTGGCGCGATGTTCGGCACCATGATGGCCTTCAATGTCTGGTTCCGGATCTGGCCCGCCCAGCAGAAGATCATCACCGCGGTGAAGGAGGGGCGGCCCCCCGAAGCCGCGCTGGTGGCGCTGGCCGGCACGCGCTCCAAGCACAACACCTACATGTCGATTCCGCTGGTGTGGACGATGGTCAACCAGCACACCGTCGTGCCCTGGGCGAGCTGGGGCTGGATGGGCCTCGTCGTCATGGTCGCTATCGGTTGGTGGTTCGGCACGATGTTCTACCGCCAGTCGGCGAAGGTGAAGGGTTTCTGATTCGAGGGTCTCCCGGACGCGCGGCCGCCCCCGCAGGGGCCGCCGCGTCGGTGCCGCCAGAAGTCATGATGAGGAGGCGCTGGGGATTCGGCGGCTCAGGGGGCCCGAGCTTCTTTCCCGGCTTCGGATGCTCCTTGCGTCTGAAGGTGCCGCAAAGGAGACCGTCCGCGTTCGTCGCAAG
>SXLG01000143.1 GCA_005777805.1 Pseudomonadota bacterium | reverse complement strand
GGGCACCGCGACCATCCGCGGCGAGCACGAGGCGACGGGAACCCGCTCCGACAACGGTGTCGAGGTGCTCGTTCCCGGCATCGTGTCGATCGCCCTCTCGCCAGCGCACGCGACTCTCTCGGGGGGGCAGTCCGTGCAGGTTCGCGCGACCGCCGAGCTCTCGAACGGGGACACCGGCTTTGACGTCACCGAACTCGTTGAATGGACATCCTCGCGTGCCGAGGTCGCGAGCGTGTCCAACAGCGCGGGCTCGCGCGGGCGGGTCCAAGCCCTGACCCGCGGCGAGACCGAAATCTCGGCGCGAGATCCGTCCTCGGGCACGCGCTCCGAGAAGGAAGCTCTGCTCGTCGAGGTCACCTCCGCTTCCGGTGGTGGCGGTGGTGGCGGTGACCCGCTCGATATCCGCGAAATGACGGTTGAACCCGAGGCGCTCTCCCTGCTTCCGGGCGAGACCGCGAGTGTCGTCGTGCGTGCCCTGCTCGCGAATGGCACGACACTCGATGTCACCTCGGCCTGTACCTTCGAGAGCACGCGGGCCCGCAGCGCCACGGTGGCTGGCGAAGGGCGCGTGAGCGCCCTCGAGGCGGGGCGAGCCCGAATCCGGGTGCGCCATCCGGACGGGGGCGCGGCGCGCCGTGACCTCGACGTCTGGGTGGGCGAGGTCGAGCAGATCACGTTGTCGCCGGCGAGCGCGACCGTCGAGGTCGGGGCGACCCAGGCGTTCACAGCGTTGGCGACCTACGACAACGCCCGCAGTGCCGACATCACGCGGCGTGTGCGTTGGGCGGTCCGCGACGGCAGGGTTGCGAGCGTTGGCGTCGAAGGCGCAGCCACGGGTCGTGTGACCGGCGTCCAGGCGGGTGACACCAGCGTCTGGGCGCACGATCCGATCTCGGGCGAGCAATCTTCCGCCAAGCTCGGCCGCGTGGCCGTGCTCGAGCCCGGCGGGAACCCGCCCACCGAGCCGGGTGAAGAAGCGCCCGAGGACGTGCGAGCCCTCGAGGATCTCGTCTTCGAGCCCTCTCTGTTGCACCTCCTGCCCGGCGAGAGTCGCCCGGTGCGTGTGCTCGCGGTCTACCGCGACGGCTCGCGCCGCGACGTCACTACACGGGTTGAGATCCGCGCGCGCAACGTGCGCATCGCGGAGGTCGATACCGCAGGTCTGGTCACGGCTCAGGGCGGCGGCGTGAGTGAACTGCGCGCTCGCGATCCTCTGAGCCGGCGGACGGCACGGACCTCGGCCGTGGTGACGGTCGCCAGCATGATCGGCCTCAGGATCGACCCGCCGACGTCGACCCTGGCCCTGGACGCGACGGTTCAGTTGCGGGCGCTTGCGGACTACGACGACGGCTCGACCGGTGTGGACGCGACGGCTCTGGTCGCCTGGGAGTCGAGCCGGGACGCGATCGCTACCGTCGACGACGAGTCGGCGCGTGGGTTCGTTCACGCCGTGCGCGACGGGGTGGCCGACATCCGCTGTGAGGAGCCGGTGTCGCGTATCCGCTGTGACCGAGCGACCGGTCGGATCACGGTGGGTACACCGGAGCCCGGCGAGGGGCCCCAGCCGGGAGACCTTGTTGGCCTCGTGGTCGAGCCCCAGCAGCTCGCGCTCGAGGTCGGCGATATCGCGACTGTCACAGCAAAACTCGTTCATGCCGACGGTTCGACCACGCCGGTGAGCGATGGCCTGCGCTTCGTGTCGATGGCGCGTGGCGTCGCGGCCACCGCCAGCGGCGGCCGTGTTCAGGCGCGTCGGGGCGGCGCAACCGAAATTGAGGTCGTCCACACGCCGAGCGGTCTCGGCACGCGCTTCCCGGTGATCGTGCGTCTGATCGAGCGTGTCTACCTCGATCCCCCGACGCTGACGCTGCGTCCGGGGCAGCGGTCACGTCTACGTGCGCTCGCCGATCTGAACGACGGCACGCTCGGGATCGATGTGACGGCGCGGGTCCGGTGGACGTCGCTCGATCGCGGCATCGTCGAGACCGACGCAGACATGGCCGGAGGGCTCCGCGCCGTGGTCGCCGGCTCGACCCGGATCGAAGTCCGGGACGATCGTTCGAACACCCGTTCCGATGCCTCGACCGGGACGATTTCCGTGGTTGACACGCTGCGGCGCCTGACGATCGAACCCCGGCTCGCCGTGGGCCGCCTGGGCGATATGCTCACGTTCAATGCGATCGGGATCTTCGACGACGGTGCGACGACCGATCTCTCGACCGATGTGATCTGGCGCGTCAGCCCGCCGGGCGCCGCGACGGTGGACGATGCCGGGCACGTCCGGATCCTGCAGACGGGCGCGTCGATCACCTTGCGCGCGACCGACCTGCTCTCGGGCGTATCGTCCACCCTGAGCCAGGGCGACGCGCGTATCGATATCGCGGGCGCGCTCGTGGGTCTGCAGGTCGGCAACGGCACCCTCAGCGACACGCCGCTCAGCCTGACGCTGGCACCGAGCGAAACCTTTCAGCTCGTCCTGCTCGGCGTGGACGGTGGCGTGGCGCCGCCACTCGATATCTCGGCCCGGGCCCAGTGGACGAGCAGTGCTTCCGACAAGGTCTCGGTTGGCGAGACGGGGCTGGTGACCTGCCTGCGCGACGGTCAGGCTATTATTTCAGCCAGTGATCCCGAGACGGGCCTGACGTCGTCGGCCACACTCGGCGACGCGACTGTGACCTGCGGCGGGGCTGCGGTGGCGTTGCGGATCGAACCGGCGATCCTGGCTCTCGACTACGGCAAGACCAAGCAGATGCGGGCCTTCCGGGTCTACGCCGACGGTCACGAGACCGATGTCACCTACAAGGTAATCTGGTCGTCGAGCGACCCTGAAGGGGTGAGCGTGGTCGAGAGCGGCGCCACGGCCGGACGCGTCGCGGCCCACGACGATGTCGTCGCCTCCATCACGGCGCACGATCCGGCCTTTGATCTCTCGAGCGACGACGCGGGTGGCGGCAACGGCGTGATCACCGTGCGCAAGACGCGCACCTTGCTCGAGATCTTCCCGATCTTCCCCGAGTCGGCCGACCCCGACGACGTCTGGCGCGGTCCGGTGGGTGAGATTCTGCGGCTCAAGGCGCGGGTGACGTTCGCTACCGGCGTGACCCAGGGCGTCAATCTGCGCGTGCAATGGCTCTCGTCGGATACGCAGATCGTTCAGATGGGGGATGGCGTGAGCCTGCCCATCAACAACGGCTACATGGTGCGCGCCGGCGAGACGACGATCACGGCGCTGTGGCCGGCCGACGAGACCTCGGCCGAGCTGCGGGCGACGATCGAGGTCGAAGTTACAAACTGACGCGCGAGGCCTGACGCGATTGCGCTCAGCTCGACCGTTGCTTGAGGAACACCCGTCGCACGAGCCGCAGGAAGCTCTTCTGCAGGCTTGTCAGGTCTTCCTGCATGCCGCTGCTCACCCAATTGGCGAGGTGGATCTGGTCGATGCCGGAGAAGAGTGTGCCCAGATAGGCCGGATCCTCTTCGACAAAGATCCCGGCGGCGACGCCGCGCCGGAAGAGGTCCGTCTGCAGCGAGAGGATCTCGACGATGATCGGGTGGGAGTCCGAGGCCACCGTTCGCGCCGTGGTCGCCCAGGCCGCCCCGAGCCGCAGGTGCATGCGGAGGAAGTTCGGGTGGGCGTGGAAGAAAGCGATGTAGGCCCGTGCCAGCGCTTCGAGCTGAGTCACGGGCTCGGAGCCTCTGGCGATGGCATTGCGCGCCAGCGCCAGGATTTCCTCCCGTCGGCGCTCGACGATGGCGGCGAAGATCTGCTCCTTGCCGGCGAAGAGGCCATAAATCGAGCCCATCGAGAGACTCGCCTGGCGCGAGATGTCTTGCACCTTGGCGGCCTCGAAGCCTTGTTCCGCGAAGACTGCCTCGGCGGCGCCGAGGACGTGCTCGCGATAAAGCGTCTCGCGGGCCTCGCGGGCGGCCTCGCGGGGGCCGGCCGGTTTCTCCTCGTCCTGGCTCTCGTCGCGGTCAGAGGAAGTGGCCATCGGTGGTCCCCATTCGAACCTCGGAAGTATACTGACAGCGAACCGATTGACAACTCGGGCTTGCGAATTGTAATTCGGAAAAACGAGCCGTGTCTCTCGGGCGACCAAAAGGGCGGACTCAGGAGGCCATCGGGCCAGGCGGGACGCGAGATCCGGGACTGCGATGAGCACCGACCAGCGACGCTTCGAAGAATTGTGGATCGGCGGCCGGGCCGAGCAGGCCGGTGCCGGCGTGTACCCGATCACCAATCCCGCCGACGAGAGCGTGGCCGGCTGGGCGCCGGTGAGTTCGCCGGCGCAGGTCGAGTCCGCCGTGCGGGCGGCACGCGAGGCCTTCGATCAAGGCCCCTGGCCGCGGCTCGGCGGTATCGAACGCGGGCGGCTACTGGCCCGTGCCGCGGCCGAGTTCCGCCGCCGCGCGCCCGAGCTGGTCAATCTCACGATCGACGAGACCGGCGCCCTGGCTCAAATCGCCGAGCGGCTCCAGGTGGGACAGGTGGCCGATCGCCTCGACGTCTATGCCCAACTCGCGGCCGAGCCCGACATCGAAGGCTTGCCGCCGCTTGCGCGCGAGCCCGTCGCCGGTTCGGCGGCGACGCTCGCGGCCGGTATCGTCGTCCGCGAGCCGGTGGGCGTGGTGGCCTGCCTCAGTCCCTATAATTTTCCGATGACAAACTGCGCCGGCAAGATCGCGCCGGCACTCGCCTGCGGCAACACAGTTGTCATCAAGCCGCCGCCGCAGGACCCGCTCGGTGTCTGCGCGCTGGCACGGATCGTTGGCGAGGTTCTGCCGCCGGGCGTGGTCAACTTCGTCTCCGGGCCCGGCCCCGAGCTGGGCGAAGCGCTGGTCAGTCATGCGGGTATCGACATGATTTCCTTCACCGGCAGCACCGCGGTCGGCGAGCGTATCCAGAGCGTTGCGGCCAGGGGCATGAAGCGCACGTTGATGGAACTCGGTGGCAAATCGGCCGCGATTGTCTTTGCCGACGCTGATCTCGACGGGGCGCTGCGCTCGGCGATGAGCGTCTTCACGTTTCACTCGGGCCAGATCTGCATCGCGCCGACCCGGTTGCTCGTTGAACGCTCGATCTACGACGCCTTCACGGCGCGGCTTGCGACAGCGGCAAGCCGGCTGCCCGTCGGCGAGCCGCGCACGCCCGGAGTCGTCGTCGGGCCGGTCATCTCGCGCGCGCAACAGGAGCGCATCGCCGCATGGGTCGAGCGTGCGGTGGAGGAGGGCGCGCGCGTTGCTTGTGGGGGGCGGCGTCCCGAGAAGCCTGACAAGGGCTTCTACTTCGAACCGACGCTGCTGACGCAGGCCACCAACGCCATGGCCGTCGCGCGCGAGGAGATCTTCGGACCGGTGGTGACGGCGATTCCCTTCGCCGACGAGGACGATGCCGTCGCAATCGCCAACGACTCCGACTACGGCCTCTACGGTTATGTCTGGTCGGGCGATTCGCTGCGGGCGATGCGCGTGGCGCGCCGGATGCGGACGGGAACCGTGCAGATCAACGGCAGCCCGCCCAACCCCGACGCGCCGTTTGGCGGCTTCAAGCGCAGTGGCATCGGGCGCGACGGGGGACGCTTCGCGCTTGCGGCCTACAGCGAACTCAAGGCGATCGGGTGGGCCGCCCGATGAAAGCCGCGGTCTTCCATGAGCGCGGTGGCCGCGTCGCGGTCGAGGAGATCGCCGTGCGCGACCCCGCCGAGGGCGAGGTCCGGGTCGCGATCGCCGCCGCCGGCCTCTGTCACTCGGACGTGAGTGCGATCAACGGCACCTATCCCACGCCCGTGCCGACGGTGCTCGGGCACGAGGGCGCGGGCTGGGTCGAGGCCATCGGACCGGGCGTGCGCACGGTGCGCGAAGGGGATGCGGTGGTCCTCTCGACGCTGGCTCATTGCGGTCATTGTCCGGCGTGTGCCATCGGTCGCCCGACGCTCTGTCACGCGCCACCCACGCCGCAGACGCCCTTCGTCTTCCGCGGCCAACCCGCCTACACCTTTGCCAACGCCTCGACCTTCGCCGAGCGCACACTGGTGCGGGCTTCGTGTGCCGTGCCGATCCCGCGCGGTATGCCGATGGCGCAAGCAGCACTGATCGGCTGCGGCATCGTCACCGGTGTGGGTGCTGTGCTGAACCGGGCCCGAGTCGAGACCGGCCAGACCATGGCCGTGTTCGGCGCCGGCGGTATCGGTCTCAATGTGATCCAGGGCGGCGTGCTGGCGGGCGCCTCGCGCATCATCGCGGTCGATCTGATGGCGCAGAAGCTCGACTGGGCGCGGCGCTTCGGGGCCACCGACGTTCTCGATGTCGCCGCGGGTACCGACCCGATCCAGGCGATTCGTGACCTGACGGGAGGACGCGGGGTCGAGCATGCTTTCGAGGCCGTCGGCAGTCTCGGGGCGATCGAGCAGGCCTTTGCGGCGCTCGCGCCGGGCGGCACGCTGACGATCGTGGGCGTGCCACGCCTCGACGCGCGGGCCGACTTTCTCGTGAACGCGCTTCGGCTCGATCGGGCGGTGCAGGGCTGCCGCTACGGCAGCGCCCGGCCCCAGCGCGATTTTCCGATGCTGGCCGAACTCTATCTGGGCGGCCGGCTCAAGATCGACGAGCTGATCACGCGGCATTACCAGCTCGACGATATCAATCAGGCGATGGAGGATCTCGAGCGGGGCGAGCTCGCGCGCGGCGTGTTCGACGTCGCGGCCGGCGGGTGAGCACCGCTCGTCATTGGAGGGACGGAAATGGGACGCTACGGCTATTTTGTAATCGATGCCGACGGTCATGGGGGTGAATCGGCGAACTGGCGCGACGCTGTGCCCGAGCGCTTCAAGCCCAAGGTCGAGCAGTACATGGCGCGTGTCAAGGAACACTACGGCCGGCTGCCGATCCCCGGCGGCGGGCTCGCCCGCAAGGGGGACACCTTCAAGACACGCGAGGGGATGCACGATGTGAAGTCCCGACTCGAGGACATGGACCTCGAGGGCATCGACGTCGCCGTGACCTTCCCCGGTGGTGCCGGTGAGGAGTGGGCCCTGCTCGACCCCGAGTTCGCAGAGGCCCTCTGCCGCGCGCTCAACGATTCCAAGGCCGCCTTCAACAAGCACACGGGCGGCCGTTCGGTCGGTATCGCCAAGCTGCCGATGATCGACCCCGAGCGTGCGGCGCGTGAACTGCGGCGCGCGGTCACCGAGCTCGGCCTGGTCGGCATGGCAACGACCCAACACGTGCGCGAGAAGAACCTCGATCACCCGAGCTTCGATGTGGTGTGGCGCACCGCCGAGGAACTCGGTGTACCGGTCTGCGTGCACGGCGGCGGTCAGGCTCCCGATCAGGTGCCGATTGCCATCGACCGCTTCTCGAGTCGCCTCGAGGTGCACGCGATCACGCATCCCTTCGGCAACATGTTGGCGCTGAACTGCTTCACCGTGGGCGGCGTCCTGCACCGTTTCCCCAAACTCAAGGTCTGCTTTCTGGAATCGGGATGCGGCTGGCTGCCCTTCTGGCTCGATCGTCTCGACGAGCACTGGGAGAACATGCCTGAGCAGGCGCCCAACATCGACCGCAAGCCGAGCGAGTATTTCATGGATGGACGCTGCTGGATCGCGACCGATCCGGGCGATCGCATGATCCCCGAGGTGGTGAACCTCTGTGGCGACGACCGCATCGTCTACGCGTCGGATTACTACCACTGGGATTGTGCGTTCCCCGATACCGTGCGGCTGATCGCCGAGCGGGCGGATCTCTCCGAGCGCACCAAGGCAAAGATTCTCGCCGAGAACTCGAAGCGAGTGTACAACCTCTAGGGGGGCTGCGACGAGACGGAGCGCCCCCCGCAAGGGCGTTCGGCTCTCGCCGGACGTCAGCGGTGCTGGCGCAGCCCCGGGCTCGCGTGGTGACGGGTCACGATCGCCCCGTTCTGCGGGCACCCGCGGTGCAGGTGCGAGAGACGTGTACCGCTGCACCGAACTGAACGACTTCCCGTTCGGCTGTCGCCGGACGTCAGTGGTGCGGGCGCAGCCGCGGGCTCGGCGCGGTGGGCGGGGCGGCGTCCTCGAGGATTTCGATCGGGGCTGTGAGCAATGCCTCGACGCCGGCGCGCGTCACCGTGGTCAGTTCGATTCGCCGGCCGTCGTCGTAGATCGAGAGCCAGGCGTCCCCCGAGGCCGAGAGCGCCTTCAGGCGGCGCAGCGACAGGGCGGGGATGCGGACGGCGCAGGCATAGTCGGCTCGCGCCTGCCGGCCCTCGCCGCGCCAGAAGGAGAGCGAGTCAAGGAAGAAAAATTTGGCCCACGGATGCTCGGGATTCCACGTTCCGGCCCGTGCGAGAAGCCCGGCGTCCCGGGCCCGCCACGCGGCGGCCTCGGCGCACGAGAGAAAGCGAATTGCGCTGGGGCTGCGGCCCCCTTGGCCGCCGAGATCGGCTTCGAGCAGGTCTGTCAGGTCGAGCGCGCGCGCACCACAGATCCCGCGCGGCGCGGCCGCGAACCGTTGCGGGCTGCTCTCGCTCGACCACTGCCAGTGCGCGAGCGGGAAGACACAGGTCTCGTTCTCGCCGCCGCGCGGGTGGTGCGAGAAGCGGATGATGGCGACACGCTTGGGCAGCAGATGGCCGCCCCGTTCCATGGTGAGCGCGACCTCGATGCGTTCGACGGCGCTGATCCGCTCCCGGTTGGGCCACTCGGCGCCACCGTCGGGCAAAGGTGTCCGGCGCACGATTTCGGGATCCCCCACGATCCGGGTGGCACCGGTCTCGACTTCGCGCATGCAGGCGACGCGCGCCCTGCCGGTGGTGGCGGCGCAGAAGAGGCCGGGTGCGTCGCCGAGGAGGGCTGTGTTGAGCGAGAGCGGAGCCACTACACCGGCCAGGAGGAATCGGCTCGCGCGGCCCGCCCAGCGTGCGCTGGCGCTCGCCACGGTCCGCTCGTGCCGGTCAAGGCAGAATCCGACCGGCCGGGTTTGGCCGGGACGGCTCAGCGACCGCGGTGACTCTGCGGACGCCTCCACCGCGAATGCGGACTTGCGGCCGTGCGGCATGACTCGCCGTTCGTCCCGCGGCGGCTGTGGGAGCGGTGGCGTGCTCGCAGAGCAGGCGTTGCCGCTGCAGAGGCAGCGGACGAATACGCGCTCACCTTGTGGGAGCGGTGGCGCGCACGCGGGGCAGGCGTTGCCCTCCCCGGTGAGGCCGGGCATTCCCGACTCTGGTCGAGTGCCTGTTCGCACGGACGAGACTCAGCCCACCGGGATGCAGTTGCCCTCGAGACAGGTTCCGTCCTGCTCGCCGAGGTGGCACACGGTGCCGTCGGGGGCGGCCTCGTAGCGACATGAATCCGCTCCGGCCACGGGACGGGTGCAGTCGCTCACGCTCGGGCAGACGGCGGCGTCGAGCAGGCAGTTGCCGGCGCGGCAGTGGCCGTCGAACTCCCCGAGTTTACAGGTGGTGTCGTCGGGCAGCGGTTGATTGACGCAGGCGTCGGCGACGCGGGAGTCGGCGGTGCAGGCGTTGCCGTCGTCGCACGAGCCGCCCGCAGGACAGCCGGCCGTACCCGAGAGGCAGAAGGCCGACACCGGACTTGGGATGAGAGAGACCAGGTAAGCGATCCGTGTTGGGTTGCCGCCGCGCTCGCCGGTGCCGGCGCCGATGTAGACGCGGCCACCCACGATGGTCGCCGGTGAGCCGAGGGGGCCGCCCGCCGCAAGTCGATTCAGAGTTTGACCGGTGGCCGAATCGTACGCGAAGAGCGAGCCGTAGGTCGAGCCCATGAAAACGACCCCCGGCACCGCACTGGTCGGCGAGTAGCTCGGCGGCGCGTCGTCGAGCGCCCACAGGATGCGGCCGGTCGCCGCGTCGAGGGCCACGGCAGCGGGCTTCTGCGGGTCGTTGAGTTCGAGCCCGAAGCCCGAGGTGAACATCACGCGGCCTTCACTGACCGCGGCACTTTGCAGAATGCCGCCGATGGAGCCGCCCGGCACCGTCTGCGTGATCCAGTAGGGCTCGATCACGCCGCTCAACGCGTTCACCCCGTCGCGATCGAGCACGACGTAGCGGCCGTCCTTGTTGCCGACCCCTACCACTTCGCGCCTGACCCCCCCGACTTCGATCTCGAAGAGGTTCGGCACGCCGCCATAGCCGAGATCGTCGTTGTCGACCTCCCGCGCCCGCCAGCGCCACGCCGGCTCGCCGTCGTCGAGCCGCAGCGCGAAGATGGCCTCGTCGTAGGGTGGCATCGGTGGCGGCGGTTCGGGTGTGGTCGGCCGGTTGTCGGTGTCGCAGTTGCTCGACGCCGTGTAGAGCAGTCGGCGCTTCGGGTCGATGCTGGCCGACGACCAGATGTTGCCGCACGAATTGGGCGTGCGGTCGAAGTTGCAGCCCCGCCGTGTCGCTAAAAAATTAGGCGGCAGGCCGAGTTCGGCAGCAGAGTGGTAGCCGTCGAAGCGGCGGACCTCGTCACCCGGATCGGCGTGGCAGACCGTCCCCGAGGCCAGATCGAAGAACCAGCGCAAGGTGCCACGCCGGGCATCGAGCGCCAGAAAGCCGCCCTTGCCGCGCCCGTCGTTCACGTCCATGCCGAAATAGACGACCCCCTCGAACACCGCGGGCGAGGATTCAATTTCGTTGCGCTCCACCGCGGAGTCGCAGGTAGTGCAGCCCGTGCCGGCGTCAAAGGCCCATATTTCTGCGCCGGTCGCGGCGTCGAGTGCGTACATCGTCATGCCACCACTGACAAAGACGACGCGCCGGCCGTCGATGTCCTCGATCGCCGCCGACGAGACTGCGGGATAGGAAGCCCCAGGGTGCGGCTTGAAGGCAAAACTCCACACGAGCGAACCATCGGCCGCCCGCAGCGCGTAGTGGTGGCCATCCCACGAGGAGATGAAGACGACCTCGGTGGCGGGTGCACCCGGCAGATCGACGTGCGCCACCATCGGTTGCGCGGTGACGATTCCGCCGGTCGTGAAGCGCCACAGCGGCACGAGGCGAGATGCTGTGTCCCGGTTCACGGCGGTCTCGGCGGGATTGAAGAAGGTTCGGGCGAGGCCGCCCCCATAGCTGCGCCACTCGGTCGGGGCTGGGGCTTCATGGGGTGCCAGGTTCGAGCAGGCGAGCAGGTTGGCGAGTGCTGTCAGCAGGAGGGCCACGCGAACTCCCCGGCCGAGGCGGCTTCGTTCGAGCGCACGGGTCGGGACCGACGTGCCCGATGGCTGCGGTCGGTGTGCGTGCGGGGCCGGGGGCGTTCCTGAATCCGTATCTTCGAGTTGTGATGACATCGCTCCCCCAGGGGTGCCCTCGTATGGGGCGCCCGGTTCCTCTTCAGGCAGCAGCATGCCGCGGAGCCCGTGCCTGCTGCAAGGACCGCGATTCCGGAATCTGACAGACACACCAGATGTCCCCCAGCGGTCTCAGGCGGTCATCGCAACGGATTCGGCGAACTGTGAGAAACACGTTCGCGATCAGGAGGATCCGGGATGCGACAAGGGAAGCGACTGACCGAGGCGGAGCAGGTGGAAGTGCTTAGGCTCCAGACCTCTAGCGGTATCTGCGCCAAGCCCACGGGTCCGGGTGCTGTCGGGATCGGCCGTGCCCTTGACGCGGCGCTGTCCACAGCCGATGCCACGCGGGTGGCTGGCCATCGCGAGTCCCCGGATCCCGAACTCCTGATCTCGAAGCTCGCGGCCGAGTCCCCGCGCGCCCTCACCGTCCCCAAACTCGCGCGTCAGATCGGTCTCCTGCATTTCGATAAACGAGAATTCGAGCGGACGCTGCGTGATCTTGTGACGGCCGGCCGTGTCGAGCGCGTCGGCCGAACGCGCTGGCGCCATCCGGCGCGGCTCAGCGCGGCGAGCCGCCCCGCCGAGGCTGAAGCTGGCGGAGCCCGGGGCGCTGCGAGCCGGGCGCAGACAAGCCCGGGCAGAGCCCGCGCATCGGCGGGGCGCGGGACACGGGCCGAGGCAGGGCCGCCGCGTGCCGGGCGAGAGCCCCGGGGGCTTGCCGGGGTTTTGCGCCGTACCCGCAGCGGCCATACTTTTGTTGTGCTCGACACGAAGCCGAGCGGCCAGACGGGTGATGTCCGGATCGACACGGGCGACGAGGGCACCGCCTGGCCGGGAGATCGCGTGCGGGTCGCGCTCGAGGCACGCCGCCGCCCGGGGCAGCGGGCGCGGGGCGTCGTGGTGGAGATTCTCGAGCGCGTGCACCAGACGGTGGTGGGTGTGCTCCAGGCAAGTCCGGGAGGGCGGGCCGGGGCAACGCGGTGGGCGCTCTTCCCTGACGACGAACGACTGCCACCGATCGAGATTGCGAGCGGCGGTGACCTGCCCAGAGCGGCCGCGACACTCCCGCGCCAGATTTCGCGCGAAGATTCTGGGCCACCTGTCTCCGCTCAGGCACAAACTCGCGGCCACAGGCGGGGCGCGGTCGACGAGACCAGGAGCACGCCACGCCCGGCCCCTCCCGCCCGTGGCCCCGTGCCGGGAGAGGTCGACGAAACCGGAGAATCTTCCCCGGTCGCCGGGCCGGTGCTGCCCGGCGCGCTCGAAATCGGCGGACTCTTGCTGGACAAGACCGCAGCGGGACGGCGCGCGTTGGCACGCATCACCTCCTGGGCCGAGGCCCGGCGCGGGGTGCGCGGCCGGGTCGAGCGTCTGCTGGCGGGACTCGACGATCCCGACACCCAATTCGAGCTGATCACCAGCGAGTACGGGATTGCGGTGGCGCTCGCGCCCGAAGCCGAGCGCGAGGCGACGCGAGTGGCGCGCGAGCCGACCCGCGAGGATCTCGCTGGCCGGGTCGATCTGCGCGAGCGAGCCTTCGTCACCATCGATCCCGAGACGGCGCGCGATCACGACGATGCGGTTTGCCTCGAGCAGCAGGGCGACGGCGGCACTCGGGTCTGGGTCGCGATCGCCGACGTCTCGCACTACGTCGAGGAAGGTGGCGCGCTCGATCGCGAGGCCGCCGCGCGGGCGACCAGCGTCTACTTTCCCGACCGCGCCGTGCCGATGCTGCCCGAGGCGCTCTCGGCGCACGCCTGCTCGCTCGTTCCCGACCACGACAGGCTCGTGCTGGTGGCCGAGATGGACTACACGCGCGACGGCGTCCGCCACGCGCAGCGCTTCTATGCCGGCGTGATCCGCAGCCGGGCGCGCCTCAGCTACGAGCAGGTCGCTGCCCTCATTGCCGAAACCGACGTCGAGTCCCATGCCGCCTTGCGCGAGCGGCTCGGGGCGATCGTGCCGATGTTGCGCGAGACGCGTGTCCTCATGCAGAAGCTGCTCGCCCGGCGGCTCCGGGCGGGAGCGCTCGATCTCGATTTGCCCGAAGCGCTCCTTGACCTCTCCGAGGAGGGCCGCATCGTCGGCGTGCGGCTGGCCTCACGCAACGACGCCCACCGCATGATCGAGGAGCTGATGCTCGAGGCCAACCGTGCCGTGGCGAGCTTCATCGAGGGCCAGGGTCTGCCTTTGCCCTATCGTATCCACGAAGAGCCCGATCCGGCCGACATCGAGACCGTAAATAGCGTACTCGCGGTTGCCGGGGCGCGGATCGAGACCCGCCACGACCGGGTACGGCCGCGCGATGTGGCGCGTGCGCTCGAGGTGCTCGCAAGCCATCGCCTTGCGCGAATTTTGTCGCGGCGCGTGCTTCGCGCCCTCAAGCAGGCGCGCTACTCGACCGAGAACCAGGGCCATTTCGGACTCGCCTTCGAAACCTACTGCCATTTCACGTCACCGATCCGGCGCTACCCCGATCTGCTCGTGCACCGTCAGCTCCACTCGATCTTCGCGCAGCGCGCAGGGCAAGCGCAGGCGCGGGCCGGCCTGCTCGTCGAGGAGGCCCAGCGCAGTTCGACCGCCGAGCGGCGGGCGATGGAAGCCGAGCGCGCCATGGTCGATTTGAAGAAGGCCGAATTTATGCTGAAGCATCTCTACGAGGCCGAGCCGGCGGCGGTGGTCGGGGTCGAGAAGTTCGGCCTGTTCGTCGAACTCGAGAGCGCGCCGATCGAGGGCCTCCTGCCGGCCGACACGCTGGGCGGCACCTGGACACTCGACGCGCGCTCCGGTGCGCTTGTTCAATCGGGGTCCCGGCGCCGGATCCGGCTCGGCGACCGGCTCGTGGTCGAGGCGACCCGGATCTCGCTGGCGCAGCGGCGGATTACCTTTGAGCTGGCAGGCGAGTTGCCGCGCGAGCCCAAGGCGGGTGGCCGCGGCAAATCGGCGAGCGCTGGCCCGGCGCACGCGGGCCGTCGCCAGATCCACCCCGACGGTCCTGGCTCCGAGGGGGATTCGTGAGAGGACGCCTCACCACTTCTGTTTTGATCACGCTCGCGTTCGTCATGACGGTATTGGTGGTGGCGGGCTGGGGCGCGTTCGGGGCGATGTCGCGCATGATGGCCCTGCCCACAGCACCCAGTGCAGAGACCGGCGCGCTGCCCGAGCCGGCCCCGCAGGCCGTCTCCGCTGTGGAGCGCCCGGTAGCACTGGTGCTCGCGAGTTCGGCGGGCACCGAGATCACCGATCTCGTGGCCCCAGCGGCGGTACTGGCCGCGTCGGGTGCCTTCGAGGTCCGCATCGTCGCGCCGTCGCGCATTGCCGTGCCCCTGACCGGCGGCATCGATCTCCTGCCGGACATCGCGCTCAACGATCCCCTGCTGCGCCAGCGGCGGGTCGCGTTGGTGGTCGTGCCGCTGTTCCTCGATGCCTCGAATCCGGACATCCTCGCGGGCCTGCGGGCGCTCGCCGGAGCGGGCGCGCACGTGCTCTCGGTCTGCGAGGGGGCGCGCACGGTAGCCGCGGCTGGCCTCTTCGAGGGTTTGCCGGCAACGACTCATTTCTTTGCGCTTGACTCCCTCGCGAAGAAGCATCCCGGTGTGGCCTGGCGCTCCGGGGCGCGCTTCATCACGGGAGAGCGGGTCTCGAGTTCGGCGGGCGTGACGGCGGCGCTCGATGCGACGCTCGCGGTGGTGGCGCAGCTCGCCGGGACCGCGGCGGCGCGGCGGGCCGTGAACTCGCTCGGTCTGATCGAGCATGGCCAGGGTGTCGAATCCCCCGAACTCGATTTCGCCGAGATCGGCGTGCTCCTGCTCGGTGCCGGTTTTGGCGGGCGCCCGGCGCAGGTCGGCGTAGTCGTGCCGGCGGGAGTGGACGAGCTGCAGCTCGCCGCCTTACTCGACCTCCATCCGCGCTCGTTCCGGGCCGTGCCCCGGACGCTGTCGTTGGCGCCGGGCTGGCTGGTCTCCCGCCACGGACTGCGACTGCGGGCGCGAGGCGTGCTTGGCGAAGCCGCGGGCCTTGACGAGCTGGTGGTGGCGGCCGGTGATGATGATGGCGCGGCGCTGGCGGCGGCACGCGGACTGGCGAACCGCGACGGATTGCCGCTCGAAGATCTCGCCCAGGTCGTGCCGGGACGCAGTTTCGACCATGTGCTCGACGGCATCGCGCGGCGCGTCGATGTCACGACGGCGCGCGTCGCGGCGGAAATGGTCGAGTGGCCCTGGCGGGCCGCGCGCGAAGTGCCGCCGGGGATTGAACGTCCGCGTGCCTGGCCTTGGTCAGCGACGCTGCGCGCGCTGGGGTGGGGCAGCGCCGGAGCGCTGCTCGCGGCGTGGGTGCTCACGCGCGGGCGGCATCTGGCAGGCGTGCGCCGGCACGGCTAAGCGCCGGGGACGCACCGGCCGGGTCGGCCCGCGCTTTTGGGGAGGGGGACATGGGAGAGCGACGCTTCGCGGGACAAGTGGCGATTGTGACCGGTGCGGGATCGGGACTCGGGCGCGCGGTGGCGTTGCGCATCGCGAGTGAGGGCGGTGCGGTCGCCTGCCTCGATATCGCCGACGGCGCGGCGCGGGCGACAGCCGAGACGATCGCCAAGGCGGGTGGTCGCGCCGAGGGCATCGCGGTTGACGTCTCCGATCCCGACTCGGTGCGCGTCGCCGTGGCGCGTGCGGCGAGCCTCGGCCGGCCCGAGGTGCTCGTCAACTCAGCCGGCATCGGTGGCTTTTGGCATTCGCACGAGATGCCCTTTGCCGATTGGGCGCGCATCCTCGCGGTGAACCTGACGGGCACCTTCCTGATGGCGCAGGCCACGCTGGCGCACATGATCGACCAGGGCGGCGTCATCGTGAACATCGCCTCCAATGCCGGCCTGATGGGTCAATCCTATAGCGCGGCCTACTGCGCCTCGAAGGGGGGTGTCGTCAACCTGACACGCGCGCTCGCCGACGAGTACCTCGACCGCAAGGTGCGCGTGCTGGCGATCGCGCCGGGCGGCATCGCGACGCCGCTGCAGAAGACTTTCCGGCTCCCCGAGGATGCCGATCGCAAGAAACTCTTCCGCATCATGTCGCCGCTCGGTAACTCGGAGCCTGACGAGATCGCAGCACTGGTCTGCTTCGCGGCCTCCGCCGAGGGCCGCTACATCAGCGCATCCATCCTTTCGATCGACGGTGGCCTGGTGCGCTGACGCCGCCCCCGGATCGCGCGATCCCCTGCTAGTCACGGGTGTCTACCCGGAGTCGGAATTTGTGTAGGACCTCCCGGGGAAAGGGCTTGGTGGCCCACCTCTGTAGGCGAGAGCGTGCAGTACGCCGGCACCGTTCCTTCATTTCAGTGGAGCGTCATGGTCTCGGACGACTCCGATGGACCGGGATGGTCGCGGAGTTCGTGTGCGAGATCGTCGGACGAGCGGCACCGTGCTGACCGGCGCGGGACCATCGCCATGGCCGCACCTTGGCGCGGCGGATCAGCCGCGTGGCTTGGGCCGGCCGATCCCCACCTTGATTTCGCCGATCGGCACCCGCGAACCGGTGAGCGGACGGCGCCGCGCGACGTCGGGACTTTCACCGGGGCGCGACGTGGTGGGCGGACGCGGGGCGGGCTGTGGCGGCGATGAGCCGATTAGGGTCACGTCGAGGCGCAGCTTCGCGCGGGTCACCGCGACGTAGGCGAGCTGGATCTCCTCGCGCGCGGGGTGCACGTCGTCGCGCGAGGCAGGATAATCCGCGGCGAGGCGCACCTTCGGCCACTCGCGACCCTTCGCCTTGTGGGTCGTGGAGACCAGGAGGTCGGCAGCGCGCTCGTCCACGCAGCGGTCCACGACGCCGATGATCGTGTCGGGGCCCCAGGCGTCAACCAGCCTCACCAGCATCGCAATCTCGGAACCCTGGTCGTCGTTGTCGACGAAGTGCTGAACCTGCCCCCAGTTGTCGAAGCATGCGAGCTCGGGGTGCGTGACGGGCTGTCGTGCCTGCAGGCGCCGGGCCGCCATCGCGAACTGCTTCGCCTGCTCGCCTCCCCCGACAAGTGCGGGGCGACCGCCACGATCGAGGGCCTCGATCGCGGTCGCCACCGCGGTCGCGTTGGTTCGGGTGAGGATCGCGTCGGGTTCGGCGACCGGCCCGACTGTCGAGGCGACGTCGGGATGGCCCCGGACCAGCCTCTCGGCGCCGATTTGCGCGAGGTACTCGTTTGCGCGCTCTGCGATCGCCTCCCCGAAGCGGAAGCTCATCGTGAGCCAGCGACGCTGCTCGACCTGGATCGCGCGCATGGCGTTCACCGCGCCGCGCCACTCGTAGATCGCTTGGTGGCTGTCGCCCACGAAGATCTGTCGTGCGCCGGACTGGCTCTGCACGACGTCGAGCATGACCGGGTCGGCGTCCTGCGCCTCGTCGAAGAGGATGAAGTCGGCTTCGATCACCGGGTCGGAGAGCTGCCAGATCTTGAGGTAGGTGTCGTGCGCGAAGGGAAGCCGACCGTCGGGCTGCAGCAGGTCCTCCCAGACTCGGACCGCTAGCGGCAGCGCAAGCTCGGCAAGCTGCGCATGGCCGCGCTTGTCGAAGCCGGGGGGCTGCGGGACATGCGAGTGCAGCAGCCCGGCATCCGGCGACTTCTCGAAGCGCCGAGCGGTGCGCATTGTAATGTCCGCCAGCTTCGGACCGTCGATCCGCAAGTCGCCGATGCGGTGCTCGACACGTTCGCAGCCGAGCAAGTGCGCGATCTCGTCGCTGCGCATGCGCGGCGAGTGCAAGCGCTCATTATAGCGCTTGCCGACCTCGCGGAAGGCGAGCGAGTGGGCGGTGCGGCAGTCGACGTTCTTGGGGAAACGCGGCTTCGCATCGTTGACGATCGCGCGGTTGAACGCGAGGTACAGCCCGCGCCCGCGCATCGCCTCGCCGAGCAGGACGAGCGAACTCGTCTTGCCCGTGCCGGCAAGCGCCTCGACCGCGAGCGTCTGGTGGGCGAGCGCCGCCTCGACCACGGCTTCCTGCTCGGCGGTCGGCTTCACGCGCGGAGGATCGCGTTGAGCGCAGCGATGCGCGGGGTCATTGCCGCCGACTGCATCGCCTCGTAGGTCAACTGCGGTAATTGGAAGTGCAGGATCTCGCCGACGAACAGCGCTCGCCGCCCACGAACCAATCGCGTGGAGCGGTGATGAATCTGGGGTCTCAATCCCATCCACGATCCAGCTTGGCGACGCCCCGAGCTCGGCCGAAAATCGGGGTCCACCTCAGCCGACGCATCGCGAGGAGAGCTTCGTCCTCGTGGTCGAGGTCAGCGAGTTCATGCGCGGCTCGTGAGACCTCTGCCGTGCTCGCGGCAACTTGCCGTCCGAGGCGCTGCTCCTGTGTGCGGGCTCCGTGCTGACTCATCGACCCTTGTCCCGCAGTCAGAGCTGAACCGTTTTGCGAGCACTGTCAAACTGTCGGGCAGTGTTCCGCTGCCGGGCGGGGACACTGGTGGGCCCCCGAGCGGGCCGGGCCGCAGGCGCCGCGACCAGTCATCGCAGCCAACCGGTCGATCGACGGCGCGTGGGTGCGCTGACGCGGTGAGTCAGGGCTCGCGCCCCTCAGGGGCCGCAAGTGCCGTCGACAAACATGTAAACGTCGCCAGCGGCAGCCGGTGCGATCAGAACTCACGGCTCTTCGCAGGCACTGACATTTTCCTCGCTGGGCCGTGCAGCGCGGATCACCAGGTCACGTCGAGGCAGCCCGACTCGGCAGAGCAGGACTCGTCGCCGTTGCAGTAGAGATCGTCGTCGCAGAGCGTGTCGTCGGGCACAGGAAGGCAGCCGAGGATGGGATCACCCGATCCGGGTTGGCAGACCTTGCCCGTGCAGGCGAGGCCGTCGTCGCTGGCGAGACACAATTGGTCTCGGGGTACGTGCCGGTATCCGAAGGCGTCGGCATCCGCAGCCTCCGGGTCGCACGGGTCCTCCGTGCACAAGATCAGGCCGTTGCCTTGGTCGCTGACCGGGCAGTGGGTTGGATCGACGTGGGGCGGGCAGGCCCGGCCCCGGTACTGCGGGGCGCTTCAGAACGCCGCCAGCAACTCCGCGAAGGCCTTCATCTGCCCGCCCGAGATGGAGGAGGGGACGAGGATCGGCTGGCGCACGCCGGCATCCTGCCAAGCAGCGAGTTGATCGCGGATCCTGGTGATCGGCCCAAAGAGGGTCGTGTCCTCGAGCCAGCGGTCGCTCAGGGCTCGTGTCACGCCCTCGCGGTCGCCCGCCCCGAGGGCCCGCTCGACCGCCGCCATCTCGTCCACCCAGCCAGCGGCCTTCCAGTATTCGCGGTAGTTCGGCAGGATGACGTAGCCCGACAGGGTTTTGCGATTGACCGCGGCCGCTGCCGCGACATCCTCCGAGATGCAGGTCGGAATCATGTTGCCGACGAAGAAGGCCGTGTCGGCTCGCTTCGCCTCGGGCAGGACCGAGAGCGAGTGGGCCATGTGGCGGCGGGAGGCGTTGGCGAAGACCACGCCATCGGCGATCTCACCGGCGAGCCGCACCATGGGGTCACGCAGGCCGGCCAGCACCAACGGTGGCAGGGCCCCGGCGCGCGGTACGGCGCGCAGTTCCTCGACGAAGCGGCGCATGTCGGTCAGCGGCCGGCCCGGGGTGATGCCCATGCGCTTGTGCACGGGCGCGTGCGAGACGCCGACGCCGAAGTGGAAGCGACCGCCCGAGAGTTCGTGGATCGAGGCGGCACTCTGTGCCCAATCGCTGACGTGGCGGCTGTAGATGACCGCGATCGCGGTGCCGATGGCAATGCGCTCGGTGGTCAGCGCCAGTGCCTCGCAGAGGCCCATGCCGTCGCCGAAGCTCGCGCAGTAGATGCCGGCGCAGTCGCGCCGCTCGAGTTCGCGGGCGAGATCGAGGGTCGCCTGCCAACGGCCCGGCATGGCGGCGAGGCAGACGGCGGGCAGCTTGTCGGTGACAGTCATGCGAGGGGTCTCCTTCCCGTGCCTGGCTGGCTGGCTGGCGCGTGGCCGCGACCCGCGCCTCAGCGCGGAGTTTTGGCGTGGGGTGCTTCGCTCGCGCCGGGGCCGGCCGCGAGGTCCACGACCAGCGCGTAGAGCAGCTCGATCGCTGGCGCGAGACTCGCCGCCGGGATGCGTTCGTCGATTCCGTGGGCGCGCTGCGCGTCGGCCTCGGTGGTGCCGATCGGACTCACGCCGTAGGCGGCAACACCGCGCGCACGAAGGAAGCGCGAATCGGTGGCCCCGCGTGACATGAAGGGCACGATCTCGAGGTCGGGCCAGCGCGCCGCGACCACCCTCCCGAGGGCGGTGGGCAGGATGCCGTCGGTCGGCGAGGGCTCGCCGTGACCGAATTCATCGCTCGGTACGATCTCGATGCCGGAGTCGCCGACCACGGCCACCAGCGCGGCCTGAACGTCGGCCGGTGTCTCGTCCGGCAATATACGGCAATTGACAACGGCCTCGGCGCTGGCCGGAAGGGCATTGACGCGCGTGCCGCCGCGCAGCAGGGTGGGGACGCAGGTGGTGCGGAGGTTTGCCCGCATCACCGGATTGGCTTCGAGTTCGCTCAGCGCGGGCTCCGGCAGGGGGCCGAAGTTCGTCGCGGCCAAAAGTCGCATCGCGTCCGCCGCGGCACCGCTCTCGCTTGCGGCGCGTGCCTCGAAGTAGGCCCGCGTCACGGGCAGGAGTCGGGCCGGGAAGGTGTGGCCGCCGACCCGCTCGACGGCGCGCGCGAGCCGGACGATGGCATTGTCGGCGAGCGGCACCGAGGAGTGGCCGGTCGTTCCCCGGGCCCGTAGCGTGAAGTCCTGATAGGTCTTCTCCGCGGTCTGGAGTTCGATCGCCTGTGGTCGGCCCCGCGCATCAAGCCGGAGTCCACCGCCTTCATTGATCGCGAGTTCCGCGTCGATCGTGTCGGGGCGATGCTCGAGCAGCCAGCGGATGCCATCGCCGCCGCTCTCTTCGTCGCCGGTCCAGGCGAGGATCACGTCGCGCGCCAGGGGAATCCTGGCCGCGTGCAGCAGGAGCAGCGTTTCCAGTTCGACTGCGGCCATGCCGAGATCGTCGTCGCTGCCGCGCCCGACCAGGTAGCCCCCGACCTCGGTGAGCGTGTGCGGCGGTTGCGTCCAGGCTTGACCTTCGGTGCCGACCACGTCGATGTGGGCGAGCAGCAGGAGCGGGCGGGCGCTGCCGTTGCCGCGCAGGCGCGCCACCAGATTTGCGCGTCCGGGCGCGAACTCGAGGATCTCGAGAGGGATCCCCGCCGCCTTCAGACGGCGTGCACCGAGCGCGGCGGCACGCGCCTCGTTGCCCGGAGGGTTCGAGGTGTCGGCGGCGATCAGCTCGCCGAGCAGCGTGCGCGCCCGTGCTGCGGCCGCGGCCCAATCAGGTGCGGTCGGAGACGAAGCTGACGGTGTGGCCTCGGCCCTGGTCGCGTCAATCACTGCGGGCACCGAGACAAAAACCGCCGCGATGGTCAGCCCGATGGCCGACCTCACGAGCCAGCGGCGCGGTCGAGGGCGAGGCGAGTCGAACATCCTTGCCTCCTAACAGACGATTCCGCGGGTACAGGCCAGACCGCCGTCGCGGCCCCTGCCAGCCCAGGACGAGCCCCGTCTCCTCGACGAACGCCCGTCGCCGGTCAGCGGGCGCTGTGACGGCGACGGAAGAGGAGCGTGCCCAACACCAGCAGCGCCACCCCATGCCCGGCGAGACTGGCCAGGGTGAGACTCATCTCGGCAAGACCGCGGTCGCGCAGCACGAGGTCCGTCAGGGCCCACATCGCCCAGGTGGTGAAGAAGACCGGCGCCAGCGCCTGCATCCAGTCGGGCTCGACGTCGAGCGGCCACCACAATCCCCCGACAGCACTCATCGCGATCACGACGAAGAGGCTCAGCGGTAGTGCGGCGTCGCGTGTGCCGGCCGCCCCGGCGACGGTGAGGCCGAGTCCGGCGCAAGGCAGTGCCACCAGCGTGCAAACCATGAGCAGGGCGGCGTTCGAGGGGCCGAGGGAGATATCAAAGACGTAATGCCCCCACGCCAGCAAGATCAGTATCTCGGCCGCCCCCAGCACCCAGCGCACTCCGATCTTGGCGAGGATGATGCGGGTGAAACCGGCGGGTGCGATCAGCAGTCGGCCCAGCGTTCCGCGCTCGTTCTCCCGGTGGAGTCCGGTCGCCGTCGAGACCACGACCGCGAGCAGGATGAACATCAGCCCGAAGCCGGGAAGGCTCTGCTCGTAGGCGCGGCGCGCGATCCGGTGCCCGGTCAGGTTGACCTCGCGCATTTCGATCATGCTCTGGGCGAGCGGATCGTCGCGCTCTGCGGCGTCACGCTCCATCAAGAGCAATAAAGTCTTGACGGTGCGGATGCCCTGCGCCTGGGCGGGATCGGTCAGCAGGGTGACCCCGGCGGTGCGGCCGCGCTGCCACAGGTCGGAGAAACCCTCGGGCAGGACCAGGGCCGCTGGCGCACGGTTCTGGACCTCGACGATGTAGGTCGCTTCAGCGCGGCTCATGCGGACCGGTTTGGCGTGTTCGGCGAGCAGTTCCACGATCAGGGACGCGCCCGGTCCGCCATCGAGATCGACCACGGGGAGAAGGATCTTCGGTCGTTCTGCGCCGCCGTGGCGGGCCGCCGCGATCACCGAGGCGAACAGGATCGGAGCGAGCAGCGTGACCAGGAGCGCGCGCCGGTCGCGCAGGAGGAGGCGCAGGTCGTTCCAGAAGACCGTCGCCACGACAAAGTCCGGTGCGTCCCGTCGGCTTTCGGTCAGAGACCGAAGCGTTCGGAGTAGGTGCGGTAGCGCTCGCGTTCGCCGTCCGCGTCGAGCCCGAACTGTTCCAGAGTGTACTGGTGTTTGCCGTGCTTGTCCTTGGGATTGTGGGCGAGGAAGTCGCGCATGTGCTTCTCGGCGAGCGCGTCCCACTCGATCTCGAAGTGGCTGTAGATGCGCCGCACCACACCGATCGGATCGCGCACGAGCTCGCGGTAGTCGACGTCGAAGAACTGACGTGCGGGAGCGCAGCCGTCGTCGCGATCGGCGAGAGCCTTGGTCATGCCGCGCGCCCAGCGTTCGGTCATCTCGCGCCCGACGGCGCGGGCGTCAACGCTGTCGCTGAAGGCGCTGCGCAGTACGACGGTCAGGCTTGCGACCGAGCCCACGACTTCCAGCGGCGAGCGATGGGTCATCACGACGCCCGCGTCGGGGTAAGTCGCGAAGAGCGCGGGCAGGCCGTAGAGATGTGCCGGGGCCTTCAGCACCCAGCGATCACCGGCGCAGCGCGACTGCAGGTGTTGCAGAAACCAGCGGTGCCCCTCGTAGGAGTGGTGCAGGTCCTGCGCTTCGAGCCAGCTCTGGTAGCTCGGCACATCGAACATCGTCTCGAACTGGAAGCTCTCGAAGGTGAGGCTGTGCAGCACCAGGCATTCTTGCGGGAGCTGCGCGCCCACCGGGTGGATGCGGCGGAAGTCGGGTGCGAGGCGGTGCAGCCAGCCGATCTGACGGCGCGTGACACCGATGCGCCGGTCCCTGTCGTAGGTCGCTTTGCGCGGGGGGGGAGAGGGGTACATCGTCTCCCATGTCATCGGCACCCGGTTGCGCGGATCCTGCGAGAGGATCGCATGCAGAATCGTGGTGCCGGTCCGCGGCAGTCCGGTGATCACGATCGGTCGGCGGATCTCGCCCGCGGCAATCTCGGGATGACGGCGGCGGTCCTCGGCCATGAGCAGGCGACTCGCCAGCAGGCGGGTCAGGTCCTTGCGTGCCGCGATCCGGCCGAGCAGGGTGAGATCGGCCTCCAGCTCCAGCGATTCGATGACCCGCTCCAGCGGGGCACGGAAGCGCGCGTCGCCGAAATCCTCGAGCCGGGTCTGGCGACGAGCTGCGTCTTGGAAGGCCTGCGCGTCAAGCCGCAGCAGCGGCGACACGGCGCGGGCGCCGCGGTTGAGGGCGGTGACGTAGAGTGGTGCGGGTCTGGGCGTCATGCCTCGGCCTCTCCTCGGCCTTGGACGGTCGAGCCGCTGATCATGCCTCTGGCCTCCACCACCTGCCACACCACCAGCCCGGGGACGCCCAATAACAATTCCCGGCAGCGTTTGCTCAGGGAAAGTGCGAGCGCCGTGTCGGGCGAGAGCCCGAGCGTGGCACCGAGTAGGACTACGACCCCCTCCTGCACGCCAAGCGCCCCGGGCACGACGAAAGCCGCTGCCCGCACGGCTTGAACCAGACTCTCGAGGAGCAGGGCGGCGGGCAGGCTGACCGGGTAGCCGAGGAAGTGGAGGCTGAGCCAGACCTCGCCAGTGCCGGCGACCCAGCTCGCGAGATGGGCTCCGACGGCGGCCCCCGTCGCCCGGCGGTTTGCGTAGATCTCGCGCACGCGGGCGTCCAACTCGCCGGCATTGGCGACCACCTCGGCCATGGCGCCACTCGCGCCGAGCTTCTGCAGGGGGCGGGCGATCGCGCCGAAGAGCCCGCGCCGCTGGAGGGCGATGAAGCCGGCCACCGAGCCCGCCATCAGCACGGTCCCGACGGCGGCCGGTACGACGAGGCTCTGGCCGCCGAGCAACGACGCCAGCGCGACGATGCCCAGCACGGTGAACAGGATCTGCGGCAGGATGATCAGCGTCAGATCGACCACCACGCTGGCCGCAGCGGTCGCGACCGGCACCCCGGCCTGGATGAGGATGCGGGTGCGGACCACCGGGCCGCCGATCTGGATCACGGGAAGAAGTGTAT
Source organism: Pseudomonadota bacterium (assembly GCA_005777805.1). Lineage (GTDB taxonomy): Bacteria > Desulfobacterota > Binatia > UBA12015 > UBA12015 > SXLG01. The sequence goes on along the minus strand of SXLG01000143.1, from coordinate 12,606 downwards.
TGACTGATTCGCCGATCCAGCGCGCGAGTGCGACGCGGCGGCGCGACGCCCGCGCGCCGGCGGGGAGGAGGGCGTGCCAGCCGAGGGCATCGAGACCGAGCGGCACGAGGTGATAGAGCGCCAGGACGATCAGCCCGGTGCCGGCCGTGGCGAGGGCGCGTCCGACGTCGGCGAAACCCCGCCAGGCAAGCAGGCCGGTCAGGAGGGCTAGGCCGGCCAGAAGGCCGAACCTCGCCAGGCGGCGGGCTCGGGCCGGCATCAGCGCCGCCCCGCACGGACCGCACCGCACCATTCCCAGAGCGTCCACAGAGCGAAGCCCGGTGCACCCACTGCGGCCAGCGAAAGGAAGCCCGGTAGCCAGCCGAGCCAGGTGATCGGGGCGACCAGGTAGAGGATGTCCTCGATCTCGAAACCAGCCACTCCGGGTTGCCCCGGCATACGGCCGCGCAGCGCGGCGATCCGGCTGCGCAGGAGGAAGATCACCACGAACGCCGTTCCGGCGACCATGCCCATCCGGAGGCCGCGCGTGCCGAGACCGGCCGCCCCGAGGCCTGCGCCCATGGCGACGAACACCGCGAGCTTGACGATCAGGTCCGCGGCGCGGTCGTACGCGTGGCCGAAGGCGCTGGTGGCTCCGGTGAGCCGAGCCAGTTCGCCGTCGCAGTGGTCGAGAAAGATCGAGAGGATGTAGAGCCCGGCGCCCCAATTCTGTGCGTTCCGACTGCCCAGCGCATAGAACCCGGCGCCCGCGATGCCCGCCAGCAGCGAGAGCGTGGTGACGTGGTTGGGCCGGAGGGCGGTGCGTGCCAGCGGTGTCACGCACCAGTGCGCGAGCCGGGCATCCCAGCTCGGCAGCGAATGATTTGGTGTGGACGCCACGGAGCCCGCACCGTGCCCTCCCGGAGGGTGGGTTGCAACTTGCGGGAAGTCGCTGATCCAGCGCCACATGGGAAGGGCGGCCCGCACGCCCGCGTTGCAATTTGCGGGGATGCGCTGAGCCAGCGTCGCACTCCGGCTTGCGCGCGGCACGGTGTGCGAAGGCGACGCTCCGCAGACACGGCCCGCACCGTCGGCGGGCTTCGAACCCGGAGGTCGCCTCAGGGCGCGCGCGACTCCGCCTGCACCCGCAGCCAGCGAAACGGCGCCAACACCTGCGCGCGCCAGCCCGCGGGGAATCCTGGCATCTCCGGGATGCCGATCTCCTCGGGCCCCGGGCGATTCGTGGGCAGGAAGAAGGTGCCGAACACGAGATCCCAGACGATCAGGTTCGAGCCGTAATTGGTGTTGGCCTCCTCGAGGCGCAACGAGTGGTGCCAACGGTGCGGTTCGGCCATCGAAAAGATGTAGTTGAGAGGGCCGATCCGTACGTCGATGTTGGAGTGCTGCAACATGCCGAAGACAGCGTCGAAGATCGCGAAGAGCGCGATCACACTCTCTGGGCAACCCAGCAGGACGAGTGGCAGGTAGCCCGCGACGTAGAGCAGCAGCAGATCGATGGGATGGAAGCGTGCGGCGTTGAGCCAGTACAGGCGCGGTGCCGAGTGATGGATCGAGTGGAAGCGCCACAAGAGGTCGCGCTCGTGCTCCAGGCGGTGCAACCAGTATTGCGGCAGCTCGGCGATCAGCAGAGCCAACGCGAGTTGCGCCCAGAGCGGCCAGGCGCCGGGCCAGAGCGAGAGCCCGAGGACGTCCTCGAGTCTCCCCGCGAGCGTCACGCCCAGCGCCAGCACGAGCGGTCGGGCGAGGCTGGTCATGCCGATTCCGGAGACCATCATGTGGCTCAGGTCGGTCGTCACGTCGCCCTGTGCGCGGTTCCAGTCGGGGATGAAGGGCCAGAGCCGCTCGGCGCCAAAGATCAGCACGATCGCAGCGGTGCTGACGATCAGCACGACCATCGGGGGGGCCACGCCGCGCTCGGTCATGGCGATGGCCAGTCCAACCGTACATGCCAGTATCAACGGGAAGGCAAGCCAGCGCACGAGAGCCGGCGTCGCCGTCTGCGGCGTGGGCGTCACCATCGGTTGCTCAATCGGTATCATGGGTCGCTCTCCTGAGGGGTGCGCGCCGTCTCGCTTCCGGCACCGGGCGGGGAACTCATTACTAGAAGTGGGCGAGTAGTCCCAACACGAAGCGAGCATCATCGACCGCTGCACGGGCTTCATCGGGCGTGTACCCCTCGCTCGGGATGAAATCCTCATCTCCGTAGAAGGAGACTTCACGCTCCTGCCGCAGTCGGTGTGAGATGTCGGCGAGCTGTTCGACGACGTCGCTGACCTGCTCCGGCAGGCGATCGCGGTGCGCAACGAGCAACTCGCCCACATCGTGTCGCTTTGGCGGTTCGACGCCCACGAACCGCAACGTGCCCTTGAGGGCCAGCTCAACCAGCTCCTGGGCCTCCCGCACGACGTCGGAGTAGGCCTCGTCCTCGAACAGAACCTCGAGGGCACGGCGTCGCTTGCGGGCCTTCTCGAAGTAGCTCCTCGCGAGTGCGAGCGTCGTCATATCTCGACGATCTCGCCGCGGCGGTAGTCGGGCTTGAGGTCCCAGTACCAACCCTCGGCGTCGAAGACGCGGCGTGAACCGAGCCGGCGCAAGCGCTGACGCAGATCGTCGAGCGAGCGCGTCAGAATGGCGTCGCGATCGAGCAGGAGAACCGCGTCTTCGGTGAGGTCGAGCATGAGGGGGCTTGGGTTGCGAATCTCCTCGGGAGTCCGCAGGATCGGCATCACCTCGGTCACGCTTCCCGTCGCAGCAAGAGATTGGCGCGCCAGCCTAATTGCGCATTCGACGGGGTCGAAGGTCGCGAGGCGCGCGCGCCGCCCGCGCGGCAGGCCGTTCATGACGAGGAAGAGATCGATGTCGGAGTCTGGACGTGCGCTGCGGCGAGCGACCGAGCCGAATAGCGAAACCGACACCAGAGCCTCTCCGTAGACGTGCTCGAGTGCCCGCCGGAGAGTGTCGATGAAGCGATGTTCCGGAGTCAGCGTCACGCGGTGGAGCCTACCATGACCATGCAGGAGGAGGATACCGCGCGGCTGGTCCGAGCTGCGGGGCGCTCTTCGGGAGCGTCGCCCGGGGCGGGTCTGCGGTGGCCGTGTCGCAACGTACGCCCGGAGGGTGACAGACGCCGCCGGTCAGCGCGCCGGTTGGCAGCGGCGCGCAAGCGAGTCGCCGCGGCAGGCGAGTTCGGTCTCGAAGCAGGTCGAGCCGTAGCGTACGCGCCAGCGCGCGCGGTTCTCGACGAAAGCCGAGAGGTCGAGTCCGACGGCGCGCCCCTTGTACGAAAGATTGTCGTATTGCGGGGAGTCGCCGAAGCCGGGCGGGATCACGAAGCGCTCGGCGACGCGGAAGTCGTCAATGCCCTGATCGCGCTCGCCCTTGAGCCAGCGCGTCGCCCAGACACCGCCCGAATTTGTCGAGTGCAGGTTACTCATCGAGGGCACGCGCTCCGACCACACGACCCCGGAGTCCGTCTCGAGTTCGAGCAGGGGCTCGTCGCCTGCATCGACGCCGCCGTCGCGCTCGAGCAAGACGAGTTTGTCGCGCATCGCCAGCAGGTCGTCGTTCGCGCCAGGTCCCAGGGTCATCTCGATCTTGGTGCTCTTCGGGCCGCTGCGCAGACCTGCGAGCAACCGGCTCGCGGGGGTGAGCTTGAACTCATCGATGCAGAAGGGGGCGTCGAAGCGCACCACGCGCTCATGTCCGGCATCGGCCACGACCAGCACCTCGGCCGAATTCGCGGGTGCGACGCCGGTCGGAGCGCAGAGTGTTTCGCGCGAGGGCTCGGCAGGGCAGCCCGTCGTGTCGAAATCGCCCTGGCCGAAGACCCGATCGGCCGTGGCATCGGTGAGGGGGGCCTCGAACACCAGCACCCGGTCGTTGCCGGTGTCGGCGACGTAGAGGTTGTTGCGGGCATCGACGCCTAGGCCGAGCGGGGCGCACAGGCCGCTCGCACCGGCGGAGCAGCCGGCGCTCGTGGCGGTGGGCTGGCCGATCACCTGATCGGCGCCGCCGTCGAGTCGGAAGGGGTCGTCGTAGGCCACCACGCGATTGTTGCCGGTGTCGGCGATCCAGAGCACGTCAGCGTCGTCATCCATCACCAGACCATGTGGGGAGCAGAGCGTGGCGGCCGAAGGCGTGCCACCACCGTTGCAGCCGCCCGTGGCTAGAAAATCCGCTTGACCGTAGACGCGCTCGGCGTCGTGGTCGGCGAGCGGGTTCTCGTGGTGCACGACGCGGTGGTTACCCGTGTCGGCGATGTAGGTGTTGTCGCGCCGGTCGGTGACGACGCCGCGCGGGGCGCAGAGCCCGGAGACGCCCGCCCCGCAGGTGGCGCTGCTGAAATCAGTCTGTCCGAAGACGACGCTGGCCTCGCGCCGTACCTCCCAGGTGCGGGCGCTGTAGTTGTAGGAGAGCCAGGGGTGGTCGAAGCGGAGCACCCGGTTGTTACCGGTGTCGGCCACCCAGAGGTGTCCGTTGCGATCGACGTAGGCCGCGCCCGGGTTGCAGAGCGTGCTCGCACTGCGGCCGCCGGTGTTGCAGCCCTTCGTGGCGAGGTCGGGTTGGCCGATCGCGGCGGTGGGGAAGGGGCTCCAGAGATGGACACTTGGGTGAAGCAGGAGACGGCTGTTCTCTTCGTCGACCACGACCGCGATGTAGTTCCAGTTCGAGACCGCGACCGAGGCCGGATGAATGCCGAGCACCTGCTCGCGCACGTCGGACATCGAATCTTGACCGAGCACGAGATCGGCCGTTGAGTCCACTCGTGGCGTGTCGTAGCGCAGCACTCGGTGGTTCAGGCCGTCGGCCACCCAGAGGCGATCTTGCTCATCGACCGCCAGTGCGGCGGCCTCGGTGTAGGTTCCGCCGAGCGTGAGCCGGCGGACCCGGCGCAGACAGAGGGTGGTCGCGCTCGCGACGCCGGTCGGATCGTTGCAGCCGTCCTCGAAGAGGTCCGAGTCGCCGATAAACCCTGTCTGTCCGATGACGCGAGCGGCCTGCGCGACGGTGCGGGGCGACGAGAAGAGCAGCACCCGGCTGTTGCCGGCGTCGGCGACGTAGAGCCGTCCGGCCGAGTCGGTCGCGACGCCGATCGGCCCGCAGGTCGTCGATGCGCTCTGGCCCTCTTCGTTGCACTGGCGACTGCCGATCCAACGGTCGGCCTGCGCGTCGGTGGTCAAGGGATCGAAGAACCCGACGACCTGGGTCTGCGTGCCGACCCAGACGGTGCCATCGGGCGCCACCGTGAGGCCCTCGGGCCAGTAGAGCGAGGTGCATTGCCGGGTGGTGAAGTCGTTGGCTCCGAGGACGTGGTCGGCCGCGGTGTCCGTTGCCGTGAGCGGGCCGTCCCAGCCCAGCACCCGGCAGTTGCCGCTGTCGGAGACCCAGACGTTGCCGGTCGCATCGGTGGTCACGCCGCGTGGAAGGAACAGGTGGCCCGCGTCGGTGGTCACGCCGATGCACACCCGGCTCTCGCCGAGCATCCGGTCAGCCGTGGTGTCGGTGCCGAAGGGATCGTCGAACACGAGGACCCGGCAATTATTGGTATCGACGACGTAGAGGCTGCCGTCGGGATCGACCGCGAGTCCGGTCGGCTCGCAGAGCATGTCGAGGCCGGGCAAGGTCATGCTTGGCAGGCCCTGGTTGCAGGCGATGGAATAGAAGTCGGGCTGGCCGATCACGATGTCGGCCGGCGTTCCCGCGGCAAGTGCGTCGACATCGGCCCAGCCGAGAACGCGATGGTGTTCGGGGTCGGAGACGAAGACTCGCGCTGGCGTGGTGCTCCGGTCGATCGCGACGCCCTTGGGGTTGGAGAAGCCCGAGGGGCCGAGATCGCGTGCTGCGGTGTCGCTCCAGCCCGACTGTCCGAGGAGGCCGTCGGCGGCGAAGTCGCCGATCTCGGCCCGCGTCGGGGCGGTCGCGAGCAACAGCAGGGCGACGGCTAAGGCGAGCCTGCTGGCTGCGCCGCGCCGTGCGGGTTCGTCGACCGCGGGAGCGGTGCGCGGCGGTGCAACCTCGTGGTGCGATCCTGCGGAGGGCGGTGGGTGGCGAGATCGCATGATGCCATGGACATAGACCGGCCAGCACGAACTGGTCAACGCGGAACCCGCGCCACGCGGCACCGGACGCGATCTCGGTCTCGTCGACGCCCACGGCGAGCAGATGATCCAGGCGTCCCGGGCTGTGCCGCGGAGGGTTGCGACTGCGGGAAGTTCCGCCTGCGACCTCACTCCGTGCGTGCGCTCACGAGCCACCAGGCGCCGGGCAGCGCTACGGTGGCGCCACCGCCGACGCGGGGCGCGAGTCTCGCGCGCACGGCCTCGCGCGCGGCGGCGGCGAGCGCCGGTGGGGCCGTGCGCAGCGCGGCAGCGGCAGGGCCGACCTGCAGCGCGAACTCGGTCGCGGCGTCGAGTTCGGTGGTGCCACCGAGTTCGAGCAACCCTCTCCGTGCCTCGATCTCGATCGCGGCGAAGCCCGCGCGGGTGAGGATCGTCCGCACGCGCTCGTGGTCGGCGAATGCAAAGGGCCCCGGCGCCTCGGGTGGTGTCGGCGGCGGCAGCTCGAGCACGCTGCCGACGGCGGCGAGCGGCAGTTGCATCCATTCGTTGACGGCGATCGCCTGCCAGCACACGAAGACCAGCCGGCCGCCGTGCGCCAGCGCGCCGCGCAGGCGCGTGAAGGCGGCCACCGGGTCGGCGAAGAACATCACGCCAAAGCGCGAGAAGACGAGATCGAAGCGCGCAGGACCGAGGTCGGCGGTCTGGGCGTCGGCCAGGGTGAAGCGCGGCGGCCGCGCCAGCCCGGCGCCTGCGGCATCGGCTCGTGCCAGCGCCAGCAAGGGTGCCGAAATATCGATCCCGACCACGTCGCCGGCGCAGGCCCGTGCCAGTGCAATCGTGGTGCGACCGTTGCCGCAGCCGACGTCGAGCGCGCGTTCTCCCGGCCTGGGGGCGGCGTGGGCCAGGGCGTCGTCGCCGATCGGCCCGAGCATGGCGTCAAGTGGGGCGCGCGCCGCGACCCACTTCGGTCCGGCCTGCTCGTTCCAGTAGCGGACCTGTTCCGCGTTGGGATTCTCAGACATCCGGGTCCTCGCGACAGAGCACGAACCAGTTGGGCATCTCCTGCTCGCCGCCGCGGGTGGCACGGCCGATCAAGAGATGTGCCGAGACGCGCCGCAGGTAATCGACCGTGCCGTCGTAGATGAAGCGCGAGAGCCGGAACGAGTTCGGGACGATCGGGGGCCAGTCGGCGGGATGGCTCGTCGGCACACGCCGGTAGTCGATCGCGACGCCACCGAGCGGGTATTCGACGTCGTAGGCGACAAAATAGCCGGGCCCGGTCAGCGGCACGAGCCAGCGCAGGGGCTGAAAGTTGAACCCCCAGAGTTCGCGCCGCGGCGTGCCCGTTGCTGGCCGGCAGAAGCGCTTCTGGAAGCGCGACACCGCCGGCAGGGAGTTCTTGCCGTGGAAGACGACCGGTCGCAGCGGCTCGAAGTCCTGCGGCACCAGCTCGTCGATCCCGATGCGGCGCCCCGCCGCCAGCGCCCACAGCCGCTCCTGGCCCCTGCGGTCGATCGCCTCGGTGATCGCGATCTGCTCGGCCGGGCCCGCGTCCTCGAAGCGGCTCGCGAAATCGTCGAGTGCGAGACCGGGCTCGCGCAGCAGGGCCACGGTGTTCACGATCCGGTTCATGGGCGCGCATTCTGCCGCGTGCGAGGGCGCGGCGAAAGGGTGGGCCCGATCAGCCGCGAAATGCGGGTGCGACCTGCTCGGCGAAGAGGCGCGCCGGCTCGCGCGTGTCCTTGCCGAAGAACTCGATCACGAAACTCGTGCAGCCGAGCGCGACGTGCCGGCCGATGGCGTCGATCACCCGCGCCGGCGTGCCCCAGATCCCGTGCTCGCGCAGCGCGGCACCCATGTGACCGCCGTAGACCTTCTCGGCCTTGGCGATTGCGGTCTCGGCCGCGCCATCGTCGGCCGCGAGCACGACGGTGCATTGCTGCGAGACGGTGATCTCGTTGAAATCGCGCCCGACCCCGTCGCAGTGCCGGCGCAGCACCTCGATCTTGCGCCCGAGTTCGCCTTGCGTGAGGGCGAGATTGTTCCAGATGTCGGCGTGACGAGCCGCCAGCCGGAGCAGCACCTTCTCACCACCGCCGCCGATCAGGATCGGCGGGCGGCGCAGGGGCTTGGGCTCGAGGTGCGCACCGGAGAGCGTGAAGTGGCGGCCGGCGAAATCAGTGGTCTCGTTGCTCCACAGGCTCTTCAAGATCACCACCGTTTCCTCGAGAGCCTCCAGGCGCGCGCGTACGGCAGGGAAGGGCAGTCCGTTGTCGCGAAACTCGGCGTCGAACCAGCCCGCGCCGAGGCCGCAGATCGTGCGCCCGCCGGCGACGTGGTCGATGGTCGCAATCTGGCGAGCGAGCAGCGCCGGGGCACGGAAGAAGGGCGGAGTCACCAGCGTGCCGAGTTCGACCCGTTGGGTGATGGCCGCCACCGCGGCGAGCTCGGTCCAGCCCTCGAAGATCGGCAGCGTGGGCAGCGGCACGCCGTAGAGGTGATCACAGACCCACACCGAGTCAAACCCGAGCGCGTCGAATTCGAGCGCAGCTTCGCGCGCTTGCGGCCAACTCCGCTTGATCTGGGGCAGGGTGACTCCGAAATGGATGGGTCTGGTCATGACGTCCTCCGCCGGGCGGGTCAGAACTTCACCTGAGGCACAGCCTTGGCCGACTCGGGCACGTCGAAGTACTCCGCCGGCGAGAAGCCGAAGCAGCCGGCGAACATGTTGTTCGGAATCTGTTTGATGGTCGTGTTGAAGGTCTGAACGGTCTCGTTGTAGCGCCTGCGCTCGGTCGAGATCCGATTTTCGGTGCCGGCGATCTCGTCCGAGAGGCGGGCGAACTGCGTGTTGGCCTTGAGGTCGGGGTAGTTCTCGGAGAGGGCAAGCAGGCGGGAGAGAGTGCTCGAGACTTCGTTGGCCGCCTCGATCCGTTCGCCGCGAGTCTGGGAGCCGATCAATTTGGCGCGTGCCTCGGCGACCGATTCAAAGATTTCCTTCTCGTGCTTGGCATAGCCTTTGGTCACCTCGACCAGGTTCGGGATCAGATCGTTGCGCCGTTGGAGCTGGTTCTCGACCTGAGCCCACGCGCCTTCGATCTGCTCGCGTTGCGTGACCATGGTGTTGTAGCCGCAGCCGCTCGCCATGAGAGCCAGCACGAGTGCGCACCCGAGGTTCATTGTCGATCGCGAATAATGATTTCGTGCCGTGTTCCGTTCCGCATCGTTCATGTGCATCCCTCCTGCGAATCGTGTCTACCAGCTTCCGCCGGCGCCGCCGCCACCGAAGCTGCCCCCACCAAATCCGCCGGTACCACCGCCGAAGCCGCCGAAGCCTCCCCGTCCGCTGCCGAAGCCGCTCCCAATGGCGGCACCGCCCCAGGCCCCCGGCGACGGCCGTCGCGAACCACTCCGCCCGCCCAGGCGCTGACCCAGGGGGCTGAGCAGCGAGAAGAGGATCAGGATGAGCAGCAGGCCGCCCGGGCCGCGGGCGCGACGTCGCGCTGGCGGAGCGGCGGCCGGTGGCAGGCCCGAGAGCTCGACGCCCCGATCGGCGGCGATCCGCAGGGCGATGGCGTGGGTGGCCGCGAGCAGTCCCGGGCCGTAGCGGCCGGCGCGGAAAGCGGGTCCGAGCACGGTGTCGCGCAGTTCGCCGACCCAGCCATCGGGGAGCGCACCTTCGACGCCATAACCGGTGAGAACCTGAAGCCGGCGATCGCCGACCGCCACCACGATCAGCACGCCCTCATCGCGTTCCTTCGAGCCGACGCGCCAGCTCTCGGAGACCCGCATCGCGTAATCGAAAGTGCTCTCTTCCCCGGTGGTCGGGACGGTGAGGATCGCGATCTCGGCACCCGTGCGGCGGCGCAACTCCTCGGCGATCACGGCGATGCGGGTGGCGCTGGGCGGCTCGATGACGTCTGCGGTATCGGTGACGAAGCCGCGCGGCGCAGGGACCTGCGCGTCGCGCCCGGCGCCGTGGACCACGGTCGCCTGTGTCAGCCCGAGCAGGGCTGCTAGCGCCATCAAGCGCACAACCCGGAGAATGCCGTGCCCCACTTTCGCCTGCGTCGGCCAAGGCAGGAGGCCGGCCAGCGCGACCGCGCCTGGGCGGAGCCCTCCGCGCGCCGCAGCCGAGCGGTGACGTGAAGCCACTTCTTAGCTTTCCCGCGCGGACGGGCGCGCGCCGTGCTCGTGCGCATCGACCCAGGCCACCAATGCTTCCACCTCGTCGAGCGCTGCCGCGAGCAATTCGTCAAGTTCGACGCCCGCCGGCCAGCGGGCCGTCGCGGCACGCATCCGGCAGATCGCTTCGAGTGCGGGCAGGCGCAGGCCCTCCCGCGCGGCGACCGCGCGGAAGAGAGCCTCGCCGTGTGCTTCTCCGACCGCAGGATCGTCGGCCAGCAGTGCGCGCTCGATCACCCCAAAAGTCGAGACCAGCGAGGCCAGCTCGTCGCGCAGTGCTGCGTCCTCGGGGCGGTGCATGGCGAGCGCGCGCAAGCGGAGCAGCCGGCCGCGCGCCTCGCGCTCGGCTTGTTCGCGCACCCGCGCGGGCCCAACGCGGATGGCCGAGAGCAGATCGGAGCCCGCGAGGATCCGGTGTCGATGGCGTAAATCGTCGAGCTCGAGCGGAAACGAGTCGCGTGCCCGCGTGAGGAAGCCCGGCGTGATGACGAGCGGAGTCGCGATCCTGAGCCCGCGCTTCGCTCCCTGCGCCAGCGTTGCTCCGATCAAGCGCAGGTCGGCGAAGCCAACGCGCTCGAGCACGATCGCGAGATTGATCTCCGGCGCTGGCGCGCTCGCGGCGGCATCGGCCGCGCTGCCGTAGACGGCGAGGCAGCGCAGGTTGCCGCCGAGTGCCGTCGCCAGCGCGTCGCCGAGCTCGTCGATGCGGGCGCTTGGGGCCGCATCCGACCGCGTGGGCCGATCGTCTCGGGCCATCAGCGCGCACCGAGCCGGCGTCGACGATTTGCCACCACGGCTCGGTTGCTAGTGCAGCGCCCGGCGAGCGTCCAGTCCACGAGCCGGTCGAGAGCAACGTGCGCAACTCCTTCGGGTCGGAGAGTGCAGCAGCCGGCGAGGGGCCAGTCCACGAGCCGAGGCGCCCGCGCAGGGTGCGTGAGCCCGCAGCGGACAGATCCTTTGTCAAGATCGAGCCGTCAAATCATTTGCCAACGACATCGGCGAGCCGACTCCGGGCGCTGTGGCGCTGGGCTTCGATCAGGCGAGGAACGCGGGGCCGCGATGGGCGAGAGGCCACGCGCTCCGCGGCCACGCATGGCCCTGGCGTTGGGTCCGGTGCAGCCACGGTGGCCGTCGCGGTGGATCCCACGCGCTCACGCATGGCGCTGGGGTTCGATCCGGCGGGGAACGCGCGGCGAGTCTCCGTTGCGCGCTGCGCCCAAGCCGGTCCGGGCCGCTGGCGTTCCGTCGCGCGCTGTAGGAGTGGAGCGGCCGGAGGCGCGGTCGGCAAGTGGCCGGAGAACCCGAGAGTGGATCGAGCGCGGCGACGGCCGCTTCTCCCGGCGCGGCGCTGCGCGCGCTGGCCTCGTTTTTTGCTGGACGGCCGCTGGCTGACGAGGCCGAGGCCGCGGCGTTGGCGCGCGGCACGGCAGCTCTGCCCGTGCTCGGCGCGCTGGCGGGCTTCATCGCCGCCCGTGTCGGAGGCTGGGTCGGGGCGAGCACCACGGCGGAGATCGGCGCAGTGGTCACGGTTCTGCTGCTCACCGGATCGAGTGGTGGGCGCTTCCTGCGCGAGCTCGGCGGGCTCGCCGGGCGCGCCAGCTCTTCCCCCGGTCTCGCGCGCTTCGTGCCGGCGCTGGTGTTTGCCGCCGAGGGCGTGGCGATCCTCGAACTGCCGGCTTCGCTGCGCATCGTCGCGGTGGTGCTGGCCGGACTGCTCGGCCGCTGGGCCTTCGTGGTGCAGGCCTACGGCTCGCTCGTGGCGGAGGGCCATCCCCGCGCCGCAGCATTGGTGCGCGGGCTCGAGTTCCGCGAGTTCGGGTTGGCGAGCGTGAGTGCGATGGCGCTCGCCCTGGTGGTCGCGAACGCGCTCGGTTTGCTGGCCTTGATGCTGGTGGCAGCACTCGCGATCGGTTTTCGAATCGCCGTGCATCACGGGCAAGGCGGGGTCAGTCAGGACACCCTCGGCGCTGGGGCGGCAGTGGCAGAGCTGGCGCCGCTCGCATTTCTGGCCGGACTCGCACATCTGCTCGGGGCGTCCTAGCGTGTGACCCCGGCACCCGCCGGAGAAGGGGAAGAACCATGCGATTCATTCTGACCATCGACCAGGGCACGACCGGCAGCACGGCTCTGGTGCTGGACCAGCGCGGCCGCGTGCGGGGCCGCGCCTACAGCGAGTTCAGCCAGCACTTTCCCCAGCCAGGCTGGGTCGAGCACGACGCGAGCGAAATCTGGCGTGTATTGCTCCGGGTGATGCGCCTCTCGCTGCGCCAGGCGCAGGTGAAGGCGTCGGACGTCGCGGCGATCGGCATCACCAACCCGCGCGAGACGGTGGTCGTCTGGGACCGGCGCACCGGCGAGCCGC
>SXLG01000142.1 GCA_005777805.1 Pseudomonadota bacterium | reverse complement strand
GGCTGCATCCCGAGCAAGGCGTTGCTGCACTCGAGCGAGATCTTCGAGAGGACCCGCTCGGGCCTGGCCGAGCACGGCATCCGCACCGGAGAGGTCAGCCTCGATCTCGACGTCATGATGAAGCGCAAAAATCGCGTGGTGACCACGCTCACACGCGGCATCGCCGGCCTCTTCCGCAAGGCGGGCGTGGTGTCCTTCCGGGGGATTGCACGGCTCGCGGGCGGCACGCAGGTCGCGATCGCGGGGCCGGACGGCGAGCGCGTGGTCGAGGCGAAGAACGTTCTGATCGCGAGCGGCAGCGTGCCGATCGAGCTGCCCGGCCTCGCATTCGATCACGAACGCATCGTCGATTCGACCGACGCGTTGGGGTTCGCCAGCGTGCCGGAAAGCCTGCTCGTGGTCGGCGCCGGCGCGATCGGTCTCGAGCTCGGCAGCGTCTGGCGGCGGCTCGGCAGTGCCGTGACGGTGGTCGAATTGACCGAGGGCGTGACGCCCGGCATGGACCGCGAGTTGTCCGATTTCCTGCGCAAGTCGCTGGTCAAGCAAGGCCTGAGTTTTCTATTTGGCACGCGAGTCGAGAACGCCGAGGTCGGAGGGCTGGGCGTGCGCTCTTCCCTCCGGGCCGGAGATGGCACGCAGAGCGTGCTCGAGACCGAGCGCGTGCTGGTCGCGGTCGGCCGGCGCGCCTCCAGCGCGGGGCTCGGGCTCGAGGCCGCGGGCGTCGCCTGCGATGAACGCGGCCAGATCCGTGTCGATGCCCACTGGCGCACCAGTGCTGCCGGGATCTACGCGATCGGCGATGTGATCGCGGGACCGATGCTGGCCCACAAGGCGGAGGAAGAGGGCGTGGCGTGCGTCGAGCGTATCGCCGGTGTCGCCGGGCATGTGCGCTACGACACGATCCCCGCGGTGGTCTACACTCACCCCGAGTTCGCGGCTGTGGGGCTGACCGAGGAGCAGGCCGCGCTCCGCGGTGTCCCGGTTCGCATCGGGCGCTTCCCGTTCGCGGCCAACGCGCGCGCCCGCACCATGGGCGAGATCGACGGCGCGGTGAAGGTGATCGCCGACGCTGCTTCCGATCTCGTGCTTGGCGTGCATGTCGTCGGCCCGAACGCGTCGGACCTGATCGCCGAAGCCGCGACCGCGATGGAACTCGGCGCCGCCGCCGAGGACATCGCCCGCTCGTGCCACGCCCACCCCACGCTCGCCGAGGCGCTCAAGGAAGCCGCGCTCGCGGTCGCGGGCCGGGCCCTGAACGTCTGAGTCGCGACATCCCCGCGGAGTTGCGACGACTCGGCGAAGTCGCACCAGTGCGCCGTTGCTCAAGGAAGCGACCGAGATCATGCCCGGCGGAGTCGCAACGGCCCGGCGGAGTCGCACCGACCCGGCTGAGGCGGCGGCCGCAGCGATTTGCCCTGCGGCCGCCGTGCCACCTGCCTCAGCTCGAACGCCCGGCCGCAGCGGCTCGCTTGCCGCCACGCGCCGCCGCCTTGCGGCGCTCTTCTCCGAGCGATTCGACCCATGGAGCGTGCGACAACTCGACACGTACGGCACTCATTTCGCGCTCGACGTGTTCGATGGCCTCCATGCCGTTGCGGTAGATCAGCGCCCCCTCGGCGCCGAACGCATCCACCAGGATCTGCGCCGGCTGGCGCGCATCGAGCTGGCCCAGGCCGGTGAGTGGCATCACGGTGGTGTAGTCGCGCAGGTTGCCGATCACCGTCTGGAAGGCCGTGAACCGGCGCTCGTCACCCAGCATCTCGAGCGCCTGCCCGACCTTGCGGATCAGCTCCTCGACCGCGGGCTGGCCGCCCGGCCGAGCACGGAAGAGCGTCACCGACTCCTGTGCCGCCCCGCCTTCCTCGTCGGTCGGCAAGCTGATGTCCGGACGTGCCCGGCAGACCGCGCTATGGCTCTGGAGCACGCATTCGCGGATCTGGTCGATGATGCGGCCGGCTTCCTTGTCGCCGAAGAGCCGCTGAATCAGGCGCTGCGCGTTGCCGCGCTCACCGAGTTCCGCCCAGCTCTCGGCCTCCGAGACGACGCGGAACGTACCGGTCGCACCCATCGTGACCTGATGGGTACTCCACTCAAGCTTGTCTTTCTTCTGCCTTGCCTCGTCGGCGATGCGCTGGAGCAGCGTCTCGTAGATCCGGCTCTTCTCGGGACGCACCAGTGTCGATAGTATCGTGATGAGCGACATGAAATGTCCTCCAAACTATTGTGTCCGTGAACGGCCCGGATACGGCGGCCCGAGAGGTCGGGTGCCGTGCGATCTCGGCTTCCCGGAGGAGGCCCTGCTTCCTCGTCATCCGCACGGAATGGTTCCCGCGCTTGCGCGCTCGGGTGGGGCGCGCGCGGCACGATGCAGGCGCATGCGACCTCCTTGTCTCGACCATTCCGACGCTTCCACCAGCGCCGAGTCAGGTCAACGGGGTGGTCGGCGACCTGCCGGGTCCTCGCGCTGCGCAAGGCGAGATACGTAGTCAGACGATCCAGGCCATGATAGTGCGGCGTCCTTGCGGTTCGGGAGGCATGTGGACGGTACGACCGCTTCGGGTCCCCATGGCGGCTCCGCATCGGGCCGAATACCGCGCGGCGGGTCGCGGACCTCTGGTAGAAGTGGCCCTCCTCTGGCCGGGATGCCTGTCTGGCGGCCCTGCATCGCCAGCAAGTCGGGCCGTCATGTGCAATTGCCCATTCCCGCGCGGCATCCGCCCCTGTCACCGCCGCCCTCCGAGGGCCGAGCTGGATTCGTCGAATCCCTGCAACTTGACGAATCCCGGCGCGACCACCGGACGTTTGGCTGCGCCTGACGACACGTGGTTGATCCCGGAGCGAGGCGCACCAGAATGCGATGGCCGCTGCTAGGCGCGATCTGGCTGTCCGGGTTCCTGGTCAGCCTCGACTACACCGCCGTCAATATCGCCCTGCCGACGCTTTCTGCCGAGTTCGGCGTCGGCACCTCCGCTATCTCCTGGATTGCCCTCTCCTACATGCTGGTGATGGTCGCCCTGACGCTGCCGGCGGGCGCCGTGATCGGTCGGCTGGGCTACCCGTCGGCGCTCACCTGGAGCCTTGCCCTCTTCGCGGCGGCATCGCTGGCCAGTGCCCTGGCGTCGTCTCTCTGGCTCCTGGTGGTGCTGCGGGCGATACAGGGAATCGGAGCTGCGGTCATGTTCGCGATCGGCCCGGCGATGATCAAGACTATGTTTTCACGGGAGTCCCGGAGCCGGGCCTTCGCGATCTTCTCCACCGCGCCCACCGCCGGTCTCTGCGCAGGGCCGGCCATCGGTGGCGAGCTGACGTAGGCGTTCGGCTGGGAGGCCATCTTCGTGTTCGGTCTTGCGGCGGCAATTCTGGCGCTGGCACTGCTGCGTGCCGCCTTCCGCAAGGGATCGCATGAACCAGGGCACGACACGGATGCGTCCGTCCGGATCGCCAATCCCCTCGTCATCGGCTTGACGTTCCTGGGCTTACTGTTCTTGCTGCTCGGGCTGAACCAGGGCGCGGAATAGGGATTTACCTCGCCACCCATCGTCCTCCTGCTGGCGAGCGCGATCGCAATCGGGATCGTCGTGGTGGCATTGGAGCGCCGGGCCACAGCACCGCTGATCGACCGCACGCTCCTTGGCACGGTGGACTTCGTCGCCACGGGCATGGTCTTCCTTCCCTTGCTCGTGGTGTTCGGCGGCAGCGTCTTTCTGGTGCCGTTCTACTTCGAATGGCTGCGCAAGGACGGCACCGACGTCCTCGGCCGCGTGCTGATGATCCAGCCGCTCGCCACAATCGCGGTGTCGACCATCGCTGGCTTCCTCTTTCCCACGATGAGTCGGCGCACACTTTGTTTTGCGGGCATCGCACTCTTCGTTGCGGGGGTTGCGTCGTTCGCGGTCTCGTCCCGCGACGCGTCGCTCGCCGGTCCCGTCGCGGCATTGGCGTTGATGGGCGCCGGTATGGGGCTCACCTACCCCACGCTCCTGCAGCTCGGCATGGCCGGGGTGCCCGATCATCTTGCCGCATCGGCCTCGGGCCTGCAGGCAACCGCGCGCTCTCTTGCCCAGCTCCTCGGCGTGGTGTTCTTCGAGACGGTGTTCGCCGGACTCTTCCCGACAGCACTTCATGCCGATCTTGCCGCGGTGGCGAGCGGTCCGGCGCTGATCGACATGGCGAGGGCGTTCCACGTCGTGTTCCTGCTCGGCACGGTGCTCGCCGTCATGGCCATTGTACCCGCCATGCTGCTGACCGGCGCCGACGCGGCGCCGCCAGCCACGGAGCAGGCATGAACGACCCCCGTCTGGACCGCGCGGTTGCGCCGAATCTGTTCGACGTCGTCGTCGATCCGGATCTGATCTTTACGCTGGTTCTGGCCAATCTGATGTCGCCGCGGCTGTGGGAGATGCGCGACCGGATCCTCGCGGAGCCAAAACCAGCCCCCGACGAACTGGGGGCGGGGCACGCAGCGGGCATCATCGAGCGCATCCAGCAGTTCCTCGATCACCATTTCGAACATGTGAGCCCGGCACGTGTCGCCGAGATGAACGGCGTGCTCGACCTCGACACTCTTGCCGATCGATACGGCGCCGAGGCCGTCGATTACGCGCGCTCGCGGATCCTGGCGACGTTCGATTGGCGGCTCGAGCGTGGAAACATCAAGCGCGACTCACTGGCTCTGGAACTCATCGCCCAGCACAAGTTCCCTGCCTACACCTATGCCACGATCGACGAGGCCCGGGCCTGCAGGCGCCTGCTGGGGCGCCGCAAGCACAAGCCGCTCGGGCTGACCTGCTGCCTCGACGAGGCAGCGATCTTCATCGCGTTGCTGCTCACGACCGCGCACGAATCGGTCGAGGATATCGCGATCGTCGGATCGCCGACGCACTACAGCGTGCTCGTCGGTGCTCCCGAGGGCACGCTCTGGTTCTACTCGAAGCACGACCTGATCTCGGTGTCGGCGTGGTCGCAACTCGTGATCGACGCGGCCGGCGATCAACTGGCCTTCGACGATCGCCTGCCCGACTTCGACCGGATCATCACCACGCAGGGCAGCTATTCATTGACCACCGGCGAGACGTCGATCCCGGAGCCGCGCCTGCGCGCGCTTGTCCAGACGATCGATGGTTTCTTCGGTCGCCGCCCCGCACAGCTCGAACGCGCCCTCCAGAATCCGATCCGCGGGGGCGATGGTTCGGGTGCGACCAAAATCGTCCGCGACGCGGCATCCGCTTCGTCCGACACCGAGGTCCGCGACCGAGTCCGCCGTGCGGCGCTGGAGCAGGACAACCTGCCGGCGTTGCGCGCACTCTACGGCTTCCGTGCGCTCGATCTGCCCGACCTGTCTCCGTACCTGCACTCGGCACGCGAGTGCAGCCAGGTCGGCGAGCTTCTGCCCAGGGTTGTGACGATGGACGATGCCCTGCGCGCGGTGGCGACCATCGCGGGCCGCGAGTCGATCTTCGAGGACCCGGAGCGGATCGCCATGCCCGACGAGACGGCACGCTTCGGGTCGGGCAGCGACCGCGACAAGGCGCTGCTCCTCCACGTCCTGCTCGAGCGAGCCCCCGGCGTGGCTGCTTCGGCAACGGCCGATCTCGAGACCCTCATCGGCGAGACCGACAGTTTCGTGCGAGGTCCGGAGTTCTGCATCAGCATGTCGCGAATGGCGTAAACGCCGGCTGTCGAAGGCCGCATCCTCCATCGCATCGCCGGCGCCTGAGCCCGTCGCCAGCCGGTCTGCATCGGGTTGGCCGGGGTCCACCCGGCGCCCTTCTCCGTGACAGCACAGCAAGGCCTCGACCGCGACGCGGGTCTGCAACGGCTCGATGTCGCCGGCCTACCGGCTCGACGATCGCGAGATCGAGCAGGTTCGCGCGTGGATCGACCGCCGAGCAGCGGACTTCCGGCCTCGGATCAGTGCCGCCGTCCACCGCGACGCAGCACCACCCGGGTTCCGGCCCACGACCGAGTGCTGCTCGCTCGCGCGCTCGCACGATGTTGGCGGCAAGGAGGGCGCGTCCGTTTCGGGAACCGAGAGAACTCCGTACGCTCAATGCGTGAGCGGCTTGCCGAGGTGGGTCGTGGACAACCGGACAGCTGTCGAACGCGAGGCCCGCCGGCTAGGCCCAGCTGAACACCCACGGGTTGCAGTTCGCCCTCGCCGACGGCAGCTATTCCAACGTTTTCTACGCCTCCTTCCTCAGCCCAGCCACCTACCTCTACCTCGACTTCCACTCCGTTCCTCCGTATCCAGCCGGCGCCGTTCCACCGAACAGCGAGCCGGCCGTGACGTTCTCCGCCGAGCCGCGCGCCGAATGAACCCGCACCGGTGCGGGCGCGCCGATCCAGCGAGGGGGCGCACAGCGGAAGCGGCTTGCCGCACCAAGCACTCGTCTGCCATCCTCGTCGCCGCGAACAGGGGACCCGAAGGAACGTGCAAGCAGGGCACGGGCCGGTGATGTCGGGGCGAACTGGGGTGCCTGCGGGCGGCCGCAGTGACGCCTTGACCGGGAACGAACCGGGCGTCCGACCGAGCGGCAAGGAGCGAATGAAGTGAGCACGCCAACGGAGCGCGTCGAACTCGTGATCGGGCATCTTGACGCGGCTCTCGAAGAACTGCGTGACGTGGACCCACGCACCGCCCGCGATGCCGCCTGGGCAGAGACCGTGCGCAGCCTGATCGGCGCGCGGCGCGCGGCGCGCCTGTTGCGGGCGTACTGCGATGTTCGCCCGGAGCGGCTCCCCGGCTGAGGCGGGCATCGGCGGCGGCCGCCGCACTCGAGATGCGGGCCAGAGGCCCGCGTACCCAGCGTCCCCATCGCTCCCAGGATGAGGCGGGTATCTGGTGCGCCAGCCGTGCGTGGTCGCCGGGCTTGCCGACGACCTTCGCCAGGAACCCCATCAACGCAATGAGTTCAAGCGAGAGCTAGACCGGCTCGAGGCCCGTCTTGCCGCCGAGTCGTGGCAGCCCGTCGGCAAGCTCGACCCAGTCGGCGCGGTCGTCCCAGAAAATATGGGCCTTGGGCTCGAGCGGTGCGCCCCTGCGGAGACAGCCGAGGGCCACGTCGATCGTTCCGGAGTGAGTGTCAAGCGTACAAAACATCGAGCTGCCGCAGGTCCGGCAAAACGATCGCGTGCCGATGTCGGAGGAGCGGTAGTGTTCGATCTGCTCCGAACCGGCCGTCACACGCACCTGCGCCTCGGGCATCGCAGCCCAGCTCACGAATGCCGCCCCATGCGCGCGCCGGCACATGGTGCAGTGGCAGTGCACCACTGTGACGAGCGGGCCCGTAACCTCGAAGCGCACGGCACCACAGAGACAGGCCCCTCCGGTGATCTCTGCCGTCATCCCCGTGTTTCTCCGTTAGCCGGCTCGGCCGAGCGGACCACCAGGCGCTGCTGCGGTGATCTCTGCCGTCATCCCGGCGTTTCTCCCTCAGGCACCGGCGCGCAGACGCGCGATCCGCTCTTCGAGCGGTGGGTGGCTCATGAGCAGGCGGCGCAAACCACTCGGCGTGCCGCCCGCGATGGCGAAGGCGGCAAGTGCTTCTGGCATGGGCTCGGGCTGCTGCGCCTGCTGCAAGCGTTCGAGTGCGGCGATCATCCGCTCGCGGCCCGCGAGCTGCGCGCCGCCCGCATCGGCGCGGAATTCGCGCCGGCGTGAGAACCACATCACGATCACGCTGGCCGCGATGCCGAGGAAGATCTGCGCCACCATGGTGGTCACGTAGAAACCGATGCCGACGCCCTGACGATCGTCGCTGCCGCGCATGGCCCGGTCGACGAAGAAGCCCACCACCCGCGCAAGGAAGAGCACGAAGGTGTTGACCACCCCCTGCAGCAAGGTGAGCGTCACCATATCACCGTTGGCGACATGACTGATCTCGTGCCCCAGCACGGCCTCGATCTCGTTGCGGTCCATGCGCTGGAGCAGGCCCGTGCTGACCGCGACCAGCGCGCTGTTGCGGCTCGCGCCGGTGGCAAATGCGTTGGGTGACGACGAGTCGAAGACCGCGACCTCGGGCATGCCGATGCCAGCCTGACGCGCCAGATTGGACACCGTCTGCACCAGCCACTGCTCGGTCGGCGTACGCGGCTGGTCGATGACCCGCGCTCCGACCATCCGCTTCGCCATGAACTTCGAGATCAGCAGCGAGATGATCGAACCGCCGAAGCCGAAGACCGCACAGAAAGCGAGCAACGCGCCGTAGTTGATGCCGTTCGCGTTGAGCCAGCTCGGGATTCCGAGCAGGCTCGAGACGATCGAGAGAACGAAAACGACGGCAAGGTTGGTCAGAACAAAAAGTAGAACCCGTTTCATTTTGAGGATCTCCCCCGCCGGCCGGGTGGACGGCGACTGGTGGATTGTACCGAGACCTGCCGAGGCGCGCGAGTACGGCCGAGCTGCCTCCTGGAATTTGGCGGCCGCCAGGCCGGCCCCGACCGCACGGGCTCGGCCACCCTCCCGAGGGGGCGAGCGCGGCCGTGGTCGGTCGTCGACTTCTGCCACCACTGCCCCGGTCGAACGATCCGGCGTGCAGGTCGCGGACTTCAGCCACACAAGCTCCGCCCGGCGAGATGCGGCCCCGACTGCCTCCCCCAGGGAGGGGACGGGGCGAGAACCGGACCGTGAATTCGCGCTCTTGGGCGCGGCCAGACGAAACGCCGGCGCCGGAGGATCGCTAGCCGAATGACGACGAACACCACGGGGCGCGTGCGTGCGTTCCTTCGACCGTGGGATTCATCCAACTCCGGGCGGCTGGTCCCGCCGACGACACCGGGATAGAAGGCCGTCATGCAAGCTGTCGAGCGGCAAGAAGCTCTCCTCCCCGCGATGGCCGACTTGCCATCGGCGTGCACGCACCCCGGCAGCGCTTGCCGCCGCCACGGTCTCCCGGCGATGGCCTCCTCGCTTCCGGCGCGGACGCCGTACGGCACGGGGACCACGCACTCGGCCGCCGGGCCCTGGCTGCTGCTTCTGGCAACGGGGCTCGCGCTGTTCGCCTGCGCCAAGGCCCCCGTGCCCCTGCCCGTGGCCGATCCGGCGACGCGACGCTCGCCCGTGGCGGGCGATGTGGTCGGTTTCACCGGCGCCTATGGAGCTCACGTCTGGCGCGGTCTGCCCTATGCAGAACCGCCCGTCGGCGACCTCCGCTTCGCCGCGCCGCGTCCCGCTGCCCCCTGGAGCGGCACCCGCGAGGCCCTCGCCTTCGGCGCCCTCTGCCCGCAGTTCGCCAGCCGCTTCGGCGGCGCCGACGTCAAGCCCGGAACACTGGTCGGTGCCGAGGACTGCCTCACCCTCAACGTCTTCACGCCCCCGTTCGAGCCCGCCGCAGTGCCCTCGGGCGACGCCCGGCTTCCGGTCATGGTGTGGATCCACGGCGGCGGAAACTCGATCGGTACTGCCAGCACCTACGAGGCCGGCAATCTGGCGCAGCGCGAAAACGTCGTCGTCGTGACCATCAACTCCCGGCTCGGTCCGCTCGGCTGGGTCCGCAACCCGGCCCTTGCCGCCGGCGCCGATCCGCTTTCGGCGTCGGGCAACTACGGCACGCTCGACAACATCGAGGCGTTGCGCTGGGTGAAGCGCAATATTGCGGCATTCGGCGGAGATCCCGGCAAGGTCACGATCTTCGGCGAATCCGCGGGTGGCGCCAACGTCTATGCCCTCCTGCTCTCGCCCGTCGCCACGGGTCTCTTCCATCGCGCGATCGTCGAGAGCGGCGGCCTGCCGCGATCCACGGTCGCCGAGGCCGAGAACTTCCAGGCCGATGGTGGCGATCCCGCGTCATCAAGTGAGATCCTGGCGCGGCTCCTCGTGAACGCGGGCCAGGCCCGCTGTGCCAGCGAAGCGAGGACCCGGATCGGGGGTCTGGAACCGGCCGCGACCGCACGTTTTCTGCGCGGTCTCCCCCTCGAGGAATTTTTCGCGCCCTACCGGAAGTTCCTCGGCACCGGCATGATCCGCCTGCCGCGCGTGATTCGCGACGGCACCGTTCTACCGGCGGCACCACCGCTCGAGGTTCTCGCCACCGGCTCCTGGAACCGCGTGCCGACAATCGTGGGGACGAACCACGACGAGCCGAAGCTCTTCATGGCCCTGGATCCGCGCTTCACCTGGCAACTCCTCTGGGTCTTGCCCCGCATCCGGGATCTTGCGTTCTACAACACGGCCGCCCGCCACTGGAGTGACCTCTGGAAAGCGTCCGGCGCCGACGAACCGGCCCAGGCAATGCGCCTCGGCGGTGGCGAAGTTTGGGTGTACCGGTTCGACTGGGACGACGAGCCGAGCCTGCTCGGCACCGACTTCGCAGCCCTCCTGGGTGCAGCCCACGCGCTCGAGATCCCCTTCGTGTTCGGCCATTTCGCACTGAACCCTCAGCTCGACCGGCTCTTCGATGCGGCCAGCGCGCCCGGCCGCCAGACCCTCTCGCGGGCGATGATGTCGTACTGGGGAGCGCTGGCGCGCAGCGGACGCCCCTCGGGCGTGGCCGACCCCGAGCTGCCGGCGTGGCCCGCGGGTCCGGAGTTCATGGTGCTTGATGCACCCGAAGGTGGCGGCCTGCGCCTCTCGGACGCCGTACTGCGCGAGGAAGACGTCTTCCGCGCAATCGGCCAGGACCCGTTGCTGCGGGGCGATCCGGCGAAACTCTGCCTCGTGCTCGAAGATGTGCTCGCCCGCGCCGCGCGAGTGAGCGCGAGCGAGGCGCATCAGCTCGCGGGCGCGACCTGCCCGCCGGCGGAGTAGGACCCGCACATCGAGGCGTCGCGCCCCGCCGACGCCTCGGCGAAGGTCCTTGCGCTGTGCTCACTTCGGCCGGAACGGGTCGTGGTGCCGACGTGGGCCGTCGCGCCGCAGCGAGCCGCGCCGCGTGACGACGTGCAGGGGGCCGCTCAGCCAAATGCGCGCTCGATCGCGTCGCGGTAAGGCGCGCAAGCCCGGCGCTCGGTGACGAAATCGCGCGCCTGCGGGAAGGTCCAGTCCCGGCTGCGCATGAGATAGGCGATCACGACCGTCGGGGCGCGATTGAAACCCGCGTTGCAGTGCACGAGCACACACGCGCCGCGGGCGATCTCCGCCGTGAGGTGATCGACCACTGCGGGCAGCACCATCGACAGCGACTCCGGGTCACCGTCGATGGCCGGAAAGCGCCGGAAGGCAACCTCCGCCGCGGCCCACGCCGCCTCGATCTCGTGCCGGCGCAATCCCTTGGTGGCGAGATCGGTGTCGTCCTGCAACGAAATCACGCTACCCACGCCGTGCTCGTCACGCAGCCAGGTGACGTCGTCGGGCGTGGGATAGGCCGAGAGCAGGAGCCCGCCCGTGAGCACGACGGACACCTCGGGGTGGCCGGCCGGCCGGAGAAAGGGATGGGCTAGCTTCGACCACGCGCGCGTCATGGCGACGAGCTTGCCCCTTGCGCTGCGCACTTGCACGCGCCTCGCGTCCACAGGAATCCGCGGCGGCCCGCGCGGCGCCGAGCTGGCCCGGTGCGCTGCGAGCCTGCACGCCCCTCGCGTCGACCAACGCCCACCGCGGCGCGCGCGGCAGCGACCTGGCCCGCCGCGATGCGGACTTGCACCGCGAGCGCGAGCAGGCCAGATGTCGTCATGGCGGCCGAGCATCGCGCTGTGCCGAGCGGCGACGGCCGTAGCGGCGCAACCCGTGCGCCGTGGCAGCCGCAGCGTGGCACAGCACTCCTCGGCGTGGCGGTCGCGGTCGCGCTGGCGGCACTACCGGCGTGGTTTGCCGCCGACCGACTCTTCGTCCGGCCCTTGCGCGAGACCCTCGACCAGCAACTCGCGAGAGCCCTCGACGCGCAGGACACGAGTCGCGCCAAACGCCTTGCCGCCGCCCGCGCACTGCTGGCACCTCTGGCAACACCCCCGGCCCGGGCCCCCTGGGCACAGATCGGCTCCGCCATCGAAACCTCACCAGCACGCCTTCAGCGCGCTTACGAGTTGATGCTTGAGAATCACCCATCGCTGGTCGCGGCGGTGGCCTCGGGACGCACGTCCTTCGTCCGGTTGCTCGACGGTGAAGGTCGCGTCGTGCCGCTCGCATCGAGTCCGGGCGCGTCAAACCCATTACTTACCCTGCGCTCCCTCGACGACCGACTCGCGGAGTTTCTCTGGGAGCGCGCGGCACGCCCGACCTCCGGCAACGTCCTGATCCTCGGTACTCACAGCGGAGCCTGGCAGCTTGTCGAGCAGAAATTTATTGGCGAGGAAAGCACGGGCTCTCTGCTGGCAGGGATCTCACTCCTGACGCCCGCCGCACCACCCATCACCATCCGCGCCTGGGTGGAGGACCACCTGAGCGCACCGCCTCCTGCGAACTCCGCCAGTGACGACGGGGCACCAGCCCATCGCGACGAGGGGCCCGACAGCCGACTAGCCTCGCCACCGACCTCCGCCGATGGCGACGGCGCACCCCTTTCTCTGCCCGTCGAGGAAGCGCTCGCCAGCGAGCTGCGCGGTCGACGGCTCGCGGGACTCGCCGAGGTCGATTCGCCAGTGGGAGCATGGCGGGTGCTCGTCCGCCCCCTCGGCGCACGCCACGCGCTCGAGCTTGCAGCCGCGCCGCTGGTGGCGGTCGAGGCCGAGCGGAGCCGGATCGCACTCGCCCTCGGCCTCGGCACGCTCCTCGCACTGGCTCTCGGCACGGGCGCGACGTGGCTCTTGCTTCGAGCACCGCTCAGCGCCGAGCCCGACTCCGCCCCACCCGAACGCTGAAGGACGCCGCGCCGGCGTGAACCGCGCTCGATGATCCGCTGCCAGCGCCAGCTCAACGTCCGGGGTTTACTCCTGCATCTGGCGGCGATGCGTCAGCACCCCCCGCCCCTCTCCCGACCCGCCTCCGCGCCCTGCCCATCAACCCCGATCCCTCCTCGACCGTAAATTAGATAAACTTTCACACTCTCTCATCCGCCAGCCGGCGACGGCGCGGGCCAGGGGTCAGCATGGCGCGGATCGGTCAAGAAAGTGTCGTCGGTCAGGCTGTGGAGAAAGGCGAGCAGATCGACCTCTTCATCGGGAGTCAGGATGAACCCTGCGACGAACTCGCTCTTGAGCGGGCTCGTCGCGCCAACACCGGCGTGGGGCCCCTCCGCGATCGCCCGACCGCCTGCGGCGTAGTGGTCGATCACCTCATCGAGACTCGCGATGCTGCCGTCATGCATATAGGGCGCCGTGACCGCGATATTGCGCAGCGTCGGGGCACGAAATCGCCCCATGTCGGCGGGATCCAGCGTGACACCGAAGAGCCCCGTGTCGTCTTGCGGGTACCCGCCCCGACCGTCGATGTCGTAGAGCCCGTTGTTGTGAAAGGCGACCTCCGCCGCCGGCAGCCCCTCGTGCGTCAGAGCATCGGTGAAGAGGGGGCCGCCGTGACAGTGGAAACACTCGAGCCGCTCCGAGAGAAAGAGTTCGTACCCGCGTTGTGCCGCCGGTGAGAGTGCCGCGCGGTCACCGGCCAGCCAGCGGTCCAGCGGCGCATCGACGGAAAGGAGCGTGCGCTCGAAGGCCGCGATCGCCTCCAGCATGTGCTCCAGCGTGACGGGATCGCCATCGCCCGGGAAGGCCTGCGCGAAGAGTCGCGGATAGACCGGCTCGGCACGCAGTCGTGCCACCAATTCAAGCTCGCGCCCGGCCATTCCCATCTCGACGGGCTCCTCCCCGAAGAGAGGTAGCCGCGCCTGGTCCTCGAGGCGGTCGAGGTGTGGATTCGCCCAGGTCAGACGCGAGACGTACACGACGTTGGCCAGCGACATCGCACCGCGCGGATGGACCTCGCCGGTGATGCCGACACCATGCGCGCGCCCGTCGGTGAAGGCACGCTTCTGTTGGTGGCAGGTGGCACACGACATGGTCTCGTCGGCCGAGAGGCGGCGGTCGTAGAAGAGATGGCGACCGAGCTCGACGCGCATGGCACTCGCCGGAGGGATCCGCGGGACGGGAATGTGCGCGGGCAGCGACCCAGACCCGATCGCCACCACTGTCGAAGGCCGCAGGGCGGCGGGCACCGTGCCGCCCAGGCTCGGGCGCGGCAAGGTCGGGGGTGCACCAGACGTCCGCTGCGGGCGTGGGGCGCTTGCGGCGATCTCCGCCTCTCGTCCTCGCCGGAGACGACCCGCCGGTGCATCGATCTCCGCCGCCGCAGTTCGCGGCACGACCCGGAAGAGCTGTGCCGCCGCGGCTACTTGCCCGGCCGCGTCAAGTCCGAGTACGGGAAAGACGGCCGCGCAGCCCGGCGCCGAGGGCACTCCCATGCAACTCGCGATCCTCGCGTCAGCCGGCGCCGCTGCGAGTGCGGCGAAGAGCGGCTGCGGATCGAGGCGGATTTCGTCGCGCATAGGATCAAAATCCTCGAGCACGACAGCGGGCCGCGAGGGGTGACGACAGCGGGACACGGCTCCGATCGTCCCCGCGCAGCCCGTCGAGCCCAGATGAAGGAACCACGGCACGCCGCCCTCGAGCGTCGCCGAGAGGCGAAGGAACTTGTAGCCCGCGCGCCAGCTCCAGTGCATCGAGGTGAGCGCGAGCGCACCGTGCGCCCGGGCCGGGTCAGTGTGATTCAGCTCGAAGGGAACGCCGATTCGGAAGCGCAGCGTGCGGCCTGCGCGTTGCGTGCCTGCGGGGCGTGGCGATGCCTGCCCCTCCAACCCACGTCCGGGCGCGGCACGGGTGAGCACCACGCTCCGAACCTCGGGCGTCCCCTCGCGGCAGGCGCCACGGCCATCCTCGAGATCGACGAGTGCCACGCCCCCCACCTGCCACGCACCATCATCGACGATGACAAGCGCTCGCTCGACACCCTGAGCATCGCCGAGCCCGATGTCATGTATGAAGAATCGAAGGTCGCGCAGCGCCGGCGTGCCCGCGCCAGCGGTCGCGCCGCACGCGGCCAGCGCGCCCGTGTCGGACGCAGCGAAGTGGAGCACCACCGGTTCGCCGGCCACCGTGCCAGCCCGACCGAGATCACTCCCCTCCACCTGAACCCGATCCGGCGCAACGGCAGGCGCGTCCGCGAGACGCCCGCGAATCGACGCCGTCGCCGCGCCCGGCGCGGGCCGGTGGTCAACAGATATTTCCCCTGCGGCCAGCACCGCCGCCGGAGCGGGCCCGCGTCGAGCGGCTGCCGGCGCTTGGGAAACAGGCGCTTGCGCGGCGGCCAACGCCACCGCCGGGCGGGTAGGCACGACCCCTGCGACCGGCGAGAGCGTCGCGAGCAGCAGGCCAACCACCCGCCTCGTCCGCACGACCCGGCCCGCGACACGCTTCTCGCTGGTACTCACGGGCGCTCCCGCACGAGCCGCATCGTCGCGAAGAGATTGGTGAGCACGCTGCGTGCGATCTCGGGCGCGGCCGCGCGCGCGAAATCAATCCCATCAAAGAGCCGGCCCGGGTCAGCTTCGAGGCGGACCACGGTCTGCCGGTCACGCTCATGCTCGATCGGCCGCTCGAAATCGAAGAGCCGACCGTTGGCGAGCGAGGTTCGCACCTCGAAGGGACGACCCTGCGGATCACCGGCTGCCCGGGACTGGCCGTGCAGCACGAGGCTCAGGCGCAACATGGGCTCCCCCCGGGGTAGCCCCACGGTCCCCGGGCCGGTCCGGGCCACCAGCAGATGAAGCCGGCAGTACTGTCGCCGAGGCACGTCGACGACTTGAATTTTGAGTGGACTCAGACGCGCGAGGTCGGCCACCACGGGAACGGGCGAGGCCGAAGGGTCGCGGATTCCGGTGTGCCCGGCCAGAGCCTCGAGGGGCGAGAGCATGTCGAGGAGCCCCACGAGTGGGGACGTGCTGGGAGGCATCTTGTGGTCGCACGCGGTCATCTCGATCGAGCGGATCACCAACCATCCGGCCTCGAGCTCGACCTCGAAGCCGCGGTCCGTGCGGGCCCGCCAGCCACGGCCTTCTGGAGAGCGGCGAATTCCCGTTTTCGTCCAGTCTATTTCGTAGAGGACGGCGCCGGGGGTGAGATCCTCTCGGACTTCACAGCCGGCGAGCCCACCCATCGTGCAAACGCCGGCAAGGCCGAGAGCAAGGAGCTGGCCCACCCCTCTGCGCATCACCGAGGTGAAGCGACGGCCGCGCCGCGGGGGCGCGAGCGCGTCGGCGGATATCCCCCAGCAGCGATGCAGAGGAGCAAGCGCGTTGCTGAACATCCCCCAGCAACGACGGCCGTGACGCAAGGCCGCGAGCGCGGGCCGTGGCGGTGTCATTCGCGCCACCCTCTGACCCGCAGGCAGCGCGCCCTCTCGCCGGCCAGGGTCGGCAGGCCCCCCCTCCGCCTTCGTCGCAGGACCGCCACGCCGCCCCCCATACGCGCGCCATCGTTGCGCCGCATCCGAGGAGCGGTGGCGACCTTCAGCCGTGATAGCAGCCGAGGGTATACGGGAAGGTCGAGGTGGCGTGGTAGCCGTAGCTGCCGTCGGGCTGGGTGCGGCCGTTGCAACGATCGAGATAGAGGCCGCCCTTGTCGCTCCAGGCATTGTTGTTCCAGGCGTAGGTCTTGGAAATACATGTGTTGCGCTCGACGCCGCCGACCATCGCGAGAGCACACACCTGGGCGCTCGTGCACTGCGCGTCGGACGTGCAGTCGAGCGTACCGGTGTTGGTGGCATCCCAGCCGCTCTTGAAAGTCACGACCTGCGTGCAGCTCGAATCGGTGCAGCCGCGCGAACCGTAGATCGGGAAACCATCGAAGGCCCACGCGATGATCGGCGACGGTGCCGCGGGATCGACGCTGCCGTCGAGCGTAAGGCAGGTCTCGAAGAGTTCGTGGTTGTGGTAATCGCCCGCGGGTCCGGTGTGCCCTCCGCAGGTGTCGAGAATCCCATTCGCAATCGGGTCCCCGTAAGGATCGGGAAACGCAGCTTCGTTCGCCCCGTAGATCGGCAAACCTGTCACCGTCGCGGCTACCATCCCGAGCAAGGGGATGGCGCGGGTCGTCGCCTGCAGTACGGGATTCTGCGTAAATGTAAAAGTATTGCTTCTGGCCTGGAGAGCATTGGGCGTGATCTGCACAAAGGTGTAGGTCGGGATACCGTTGCTCTGCACGGTCACGGTCGTGCCATTGCAGGACGCGTTGAGTTGCGGCGCCGGGTAGCCCGGACCGGCGTTGCCCATCTGTGCAAGGTCAAGGAATGTGTCCGCGGCACAGTCCGGCATCCCCGTCCAGCCACCACCACCACCACCGCCGCCGCCGCCGCCATCGGTCGGGAGACAAGTCGAGGAGGTCGCGTCCCACGACGTTCCCGTGCCGCAGAAGCCCGCACCGTCAACCGCCGGGGCGACTGCCGCCACGGCCGCATCACTGACCGCATCGAGCGAGGGATCGAGCACCGACACGATCTGGGCCGCACTTGGATCGGCCGGCTGCGACGCACAGAACTTCTCGTCGATCAGGGCGTACTTGCTCTCGAGACCCGTCTCGCAGCGCGAGTAGTCGGGACTCTCCCCTCTCTTCGCCGCGCTCGCGGCGGCACCAAGACGGCAAGCGGCATAGATCTGAGTCACCTTGAGGCGCCCCGTGGCGCAGAGCTGGGCCTCGGTCGTCGCCCCAGCCGCCGTCGCCACGGCCACCAGGACTGCAGCGCCGAGCAGCATCGATCGGCCAAAGAAATCGAATTCAGGACGCATGATCCCTCCGACATGTCATGGCTAGTGCCACTAACACTCCCACGGCAGCGCGCGCCCTGTCAACCCACTCTGGGGCGCGTCGCTCCTCGGACCGGCCCCCGTCACCACGAGGCCCCCGCCCGAGGGAACCGTCCCGCTTGCCCGCCCCGATCGGGGCATCCCCGCCCCGCGATCGCGGCAGTGCGGGCGACTCCGGGGCCGGGGTTCGGCCCCGATCTCACGCCGCGCCGCCAGCGACGGCTTGGCGTCGGTGCCCGCTCCGCGCAGCGGCCGCTACGGCGCGCGCCGCAGGAAAACGTGGCTCGTGACCGCGGCAACGCGGCCCGCCGTGACCAGCTCGAGATGAAATCGGTCCTCGCCCGTGGCCGGTGCCGCGACGTCCTGGTGGTACGCGAAGGGCGATTCGGTGACGACAACGCGGTCGAGCAAGGTTCCGTTGTGCCAGAGTTCGAATTCACTGCCGATGCCGCCAGTCACCCCGGCCGCGAGCGTCGAGTGGTCGGCGTGAACCGTGTCGCCCTCGCGCCGGCCGGCAATCTCCATCTCGAGCATCGGGCCGCCGGGACCGTTGAATTGCACCACGGTGCGTCCGGCGCGGATGCCGGCCAGAATCCCCTGGACACTCAGCTCGCTGGCCTCGACCAGAGTGGTCGGGGTCCCGATCGGCCTTGCGATCGGACTCGTGCCGAGGCCGGCATCGTGATCGTCACTCCCGCCGATGGCGGCCGCATGAGATCCCGCTGCAGCCAGGTCATCCCAGAACTCCAGACCGTCGAAGACCGCATTGCGGACTTCGACTCCATCGATCGCACGGGGATCGATGGGGTGCTGCCAACCACAGCCAATACATAGATTGCCGACGTTGACCTGCGGGTGGTTGATCGAAAACAGCCCGCCCTGCTCGTGCGTGGACTCGATCGCCTGTTCGATGGTCGCGCCACGGGTGCCCGTGCGATGCTCGACGAAAGCCGTTGCGCCGATCGCGTTGGCGTGTCCCGCATAGGTCGTGACCTCGATGCCGGGGATGAGCAACACTCCGGGGTGTCGGGCCTGCACGTCGGCGTACCAGGACAGGTGGCTCGTCGTGTTGTGCTCGGAGACCATCACGAAGTCGAGGCCGCGCCTCTCGGCGAGCGCCACGACCTCGTCGAGCGAGCGCGAGCCGTCGCTCTCCAGAGAGTGCATGTGAAGGTCGCCGGCGTACCAGCGGGCCGTCCGCTCGATCGGCGGGACCGGCACATAGGGCTGGCGAGCGGTCTGTGCGGCCAGCGTCGATGTGTCGCGCAGTACCACCTCCACGACGTAGCGCGCCGGCAATTCCTCGATTTTGGCCTTGCCGACGACCACCTCCCAGGTACCGGGCGTCAGCTCCCCCGGAAGATAGCTGTGGGACGCGGCCTCGTGCCCGACAAACGCGGGCTCGGACTTGCCGCCACCCCAGCCACGGAAGCCGCCGGGGTCGTCAAGTCCCCAGTCGAGGATGTTGGCTGCCGAGAGGTCGTCGTGGCGGATCTCGATCTCGGCCACACCCGCCGGAACCTCGAAGGGGAGGAAGAAGTGGCGCTCGGGGCCGTCGGGGACTTCGCCCTCGAAGTGCAACACGACCTCGCCACTGAAGGGCGGATCGCCCGCGGAAGGAACGCTCGAGCATCCTCCCGCAAGCGCGACGAGGACAGCGAGCGTGAGCGGCGTCACAACATTCAGCATTCCGTTCATCCCTTCATCCCGGACCCGCATGGTCAACCAAGCGTCGCCAGCCCGCTGCCGCCACCGCTCCGTCCAAAAACCGTCGGCGGCCCGTGCCGGTGTCGGATGCTCGGCTGCTGCGCCTCGCGCATGTCAGCCTTCCGCTGCGGAACTGTGTCGGCGTTGGGCAGCCGCGGCGTATACCCTGGCCAGGCGCAACCTATGCGAAGAGCAACGTCACCGGCCCGCGGTTCACGAGATGGACGTCCATGTCGGCGCCGAACCTCCCTTCGGCCACCACGAGCCCCTGCTCGCGCAGCGCCGTCACGAAGGCCCGGTAGACGGGCTCGGCCTTCGCGGCCGGCGCGGCGGCACTCCACGAGGGACGGCGGCCCGTGGCGAGATCGCCGTAGAGCGTAAATTGCGAGACCGCAAGAACGGCGCCGCCAACCTCACGGACCGAGCAGTTCATGCGTCCGCTCGGATCATCGAAGATGCGCAGATTGGCGATGCGCTGCGCGAGCGCACGCGCCGAGAGGCCGTCGTCGCCATGGCCAGCGCCGACCAGCACCAGCAGGCCCATGCCAATCGCGCCCACGGTCTCGCCACCGACGACCACCCGCGCTTCGCTCACCCGCTGCACGACGGCTCGCATCGCGTCCTCCCCGCTGCTCCACGGCCAGAGGAGCACGAACAGCCCGCGACGCAAACCGCGACGTAGACCGAAAACCCGGGACCACGCCACGCGGCATGCTCGGGCGAGCCGGCGCCAAACGCGCCTGGGTGCTCGGAGGGATCCGGGTGCTACCTCGGACACGTGCTCGACCTCCAGACGCTCGAGAGGATGCGCCTCACGGCGCGCCCGCGCGTCCAGGAACTCCTGGGCTGGACCGTGCTCTACCCAAACTACCGGCTGCCGCCGCGCGTCGAGATCGAGTTCGAGCATGTCGAGCGCCTGCCGGACGAGCCAGTCATCTACGCCATGAACCATACCGACCGGTACAATTACTGGCCTTTTCAGTTCCGGCTCTGGCGCTCGCGCGGCCGCTTCACCACGACCTGGGTCAAGGGCAAATATTACGAGAACCGCTGGATCGGCCGCTTCATGGAGGCGACCAACAACATCCCGACCGTCTCGCGCGGCTACCTGCTGAGCAAGGATTTCCAGCTCGCGGCAGGGCGCACGCCCCGCACCGCCGAGTACGAAGCCCTGCGGCACTGGGTCGATGCGGCGGCCCTCGATCGGGCCTTGCCCCCGCCCGAGCTCGAACTGCCCCGGGATCTGCTCGCACAGCCGCGCAACACGCTGGGAATCGAGTTCCGGCCCGGCACGGAAACCTGGGCGGCCTATATCAACCGCCTCTTCGAGCGGATGATGCGCCGCTTCGTGGAACTCAACGAGGAGGGCTTCGCCAAGGGGCTCGACCTGATCGTCTTCCCGCAAGGCACGCGCTCCAAGCGGCTCTCGCGCGGACACCCCGGACTCGCCCAGATAGCCCTGCGCTACCGCAAGACGATCCAGCCGATCGGCTGCAGCGGCAGCGACCGTTGTTATCCGGGGAGCAGCCCGATCGCGAAGGGGGGTCACATCACCTACCGATTTGGGGAGCCGATCCGCTGGCAGGATCTGCGCGAATTCCACATCGACGAGGACTACGAACCGTTCTCGCCCGAGGCCGAATCGCGCCACCACGAGTGCTTTCAGGGGCTCGTTGATCTCGTCATGGGCCGAATCAACGACCTGGTCGAGCCCGAATACCGCTTCCCCGAGAACGGCCAGGACAAGCGGGGCGCCGCGCAAGGGGCGGACCGCTTCCTCTAGCCCGATCGACCGCGAAGGCAGCGCAACAAGATGGCAGGGAAAGACAGGAACCTCGACGCGATCCTCGAGATGGTCGGCCGGGCCGCACCCGAAGGACTCTACGGTCTCGCCGACGCGTTGCGGGCGTTGATGACGACGATGTCACGCATCGACCGCCCGACCGACGAACTCGAGCGCGCCCGCGCCGAGGTCGAAATCATCCGCGAGCGCCTGGAGGCCGTCGCCTGCAAGGGCGCCAAGCCGAAGATCGGCCCACCCGAGAAGCGCAATCCCGAACGCCATCGCCCGTACTACCCCGGCAACCTCGAAACTTGGCACTACAACCCGATCAACCCACCGGCGAGTGTCGAGATCCACGAGGGCACGGTGCGCGGGCGTGTCCAGTTCGATCTGCCGTGGGAGGGCCCGCCCGGCTGCGTCCACGGCGGCGTCGTGGCGATGTTCTTCGACCAGTTGTTGGGCCACGCCAACACCGCCCGCCGCATCGGCGCCATGACGGCACACCTCGAGATCGACTACCGCCGCCCGACGCCCCTCTTCACCGAGCTCTCCTTCGAAGCGGCGGTCGCCAACGTAACCGGCCGCAAATGCACCACACGCGGCACGCTCAAGGTCGGCGACGAGATCTGCGCCGAAGCGACGGGACTCTTCATCATGATGGACTTCTCGACGTTGACGCTGCCTTAGGCCACCTCGAGACCCGTCGTCGGGACCCCATCCCCGCCAGTCCGCCGGGGGAGTCACGTCCGGCCGTGGCTCGGCAGCCCGCACGGCGCCCTCGCCCCCGACCACGCCACCGCGTGGCCCGCAGATCGCGTGGACGTTGCGCGCTCCATGCCCACTTGCCACGGTCGCCGGGGTCGGCGGCAGCGCGGCGAGCCTCCGCTCCGGCCGACGACTCGGAACTCCAATCAGCTCGTACGAAGGAGACAGCATGGCTCTGCGTGAAGCGGTAATCGTGGCGACGGCCCGGACGGGGCTCGCCAAATCGTTCCGGGGATCGTTCAACATCACCCGGCCCGACGACCTGACGGCTCGGTGCATCGAAAAGGTGGTCGAGAAGACCCCTCAGCTCGACAAGAGCGAGATCGACGACGTCGTCGTCGGCACGGGCTTCCCGGAAGGACCGCAGGGGTTCAACATCGGGCGCAACGCCGCCCTGATGGCCGGCCTGCCGGTCACGGTGGCAGGCTCCACGGTGAGTCGCTTCTGCTCGTCGGGCCTCAACGCAGTCGCGGTCGCCGCCCACATGGTGCAGGTCGAGGGAGCCGACGCGGTGATCGGAGCCGGCTGTGAATCGATCACCCTGGTCCAGAACAACGTGAGCCAGCACATGCTGCTCAACCCCTGGCTGCTCGACCACAAGAAGGACGTCTACATGCCGATGGGCATCACGGCCGAGAACGTCGCGCAGCGCTACAAGGTGAGCCGCCAGTCGCAGGACGAGTACGCCTACGCCTCGCAGATGCGCACCGCGGCAGCCCAGCAGTCCGGCAAGCTCAGGGACGAAATCTTCCCGCTCACCGTCAAGATGGAGGTGAAGGACAAGGCCACCGGCGAGACGTCCAAGCAGGAATCGACCATCGACCGCGATGAGTGCAACCGACCGGGCACCACCATGGAAGGGCTCACCTCGCTCAAGGGCGCCTTCAACCCCGAGGGCAGCGTCACGGCGGGCAACTCCTCGCAGTTCTCCGACGGCGCGTCGGCCAATCTGATCATGTCGCTCGACCGCGCCAAGGCGCTCGGCATCGAGCCGCTCGGCTTCTTCCGCGGCTTCGTGGTCGCGGGCTGCGAGCCCGACG
>SXLG01000141.1 GCA_005777805.1 Pseudomonadota bacterium | reverse complement strand
GCGCACCTTCGGCATGGATGCGCTCTTCGCTCGCTTCGGCATCTACTCGCAGCAGGGCCAGCGTTACGAGCCGGTCGATTCCGACGTCGTCGCCTTCTACCGCGAGGCGGTCGATGGTCAGCTCCTCGAGGAGGGCATCAACGAGGCCGGCGCGATGGCCTCGTTCACCGCTGCCGGCACGGGACACGCCGCTGCCGGCGTCAATACCATCCCCGTTTTTCTGTTCTACTCGATGTTCGGCCTGCAGCGAATCGGCGACCTCGTCTGGCAGAACGCCGACGCCCGTGGCCGCGGCTTTCTCATCGGCGCGACCGCCGGTCGCACCACGCTCTCGGGCGAGGGTCTGCAGCATCAGGACGGCCAGAGCCAATTGGTCGCCCTCACCGTCCCCTCGCTCCGTGCCTACGACCCCGCCTATGCCTTCGAGATCGCGATCATCGTCGAGGACGGTATTCGCCGCATGTGGAGCGAAGGCATCGACGACTTCTACTACCTCACGGTCGGCAACGAGGCCTACGCCCAGGAGGCCATGCCCGAGGGTTGTCGCGAGGGTGTCCTGCGCGGGCTCCATCGTTTGCGCGAGGCGCCGCGGGGCACGGCCCACGTCCATCTCTTCGGCAGCGGTGCCCTCCTGCCGCGGGTTCTCGAAGCACAGAGACTCCTCGACGAACGCGGTGTAGGTGCGGTGGTGTGGAGTGCGACCAGCTACCAGCAGTTGCTGCGCGACTGCCAGGCTGTCGCACGCTGGAATCGCCTGCATCCCGGCGAGCCTCCACGGGTGAGCTACCTCGAAGCACAGCTTGCACCCGAACCTCTGCCCGTTGTCGCGTGCTGCGACTGGGTCAAGGCGCTGCCGCTCTCGATTGCCTCGTTCACGCCGGCTGGACTCGAGGCGCTTGGTACCGACGGCTTTGGCCGCAGCGACGGCCGACGCGCGCTGCGCCGGTACTTCGAGGTCGACGCCGAGCAGGTCGCGGCGGCAGCGCTCGCGGTGCTCGCTCGCCGTGGTGCAATCGAGCCCGCGCTGGCGTGTGACGCGATCCGTGAATTTGGCATCGACCCCGATGCCGTCGGTCCACTCCTGAGCTGAGCGGCAGAGTGTTGCGGCGGTCCTCAGGGCGCCGCGTAGGTCATCACCAGCAGCGCGCGGGTCTCGTCGGTACCGCTGTTGCGGTAGGAGTGCGGTGCTGCCGCCCGGAAGAAGAGCGAATCACCCGGGCCCAGGTCGGCGCAACGCGAGCCGATCTCGATCTCGAGTCGGCCGCGGATCACCGTGATGTGCTCGTAGACATCGTCGGCGTGCGCCGCAGCATCCTCGCGGCAGCCCGGCGCGAGCGAGAGCTCGTAGACCTCGGGAGTCCGCGGATCGCCCTCGCGGAAGAGGACGCGGGAACGGAAGAGTCCGCTT
This sequence comes from Pseudomonadota bacterium, assembly GCA_005777805.1. Lineage (GTDB taxonomy): Bacteria > Desulfobacterota > Binatia > UBA12015 > UBA12015 > SXLG01. The sequence continues at coordinate 17,370 of SXLG01000141.1, read as the reverse complement.
GCCGAGGCGATCACGCGACCGCGGTCGGCGCCTTGCAAGCGAAAATCCGGATCGCCGCCACGTGCCAGGAAGGTGTCGGCGAGCAGTGTGCCGAAGGGTACTTCGAGACCTGTCGCGAGGTGCCAGATGGCGCGCAGGCTCGGCACCGCCGCACCTTCCTCGAGACGTGCAAGCAGATCGGCCCGGATCTGCACGCGCTCGGCGAGGCGGCCCAAAGGGATGCCGCGTTCGTTGCGCAGACGGCGCACGTTGGCACCCACGGCGGCTGCGAGAGCACGGCCTTCGGGACTCTCCGGACCGAGCAGAGTCTCCTCGCGCTCGACGCGAAACTCCTCGCGCAGCAATTCGGCGAGTTCGGGATCGACCGGTGGCGAGCGTTCAGCCATCTGCGCCACGTCAAACAGCTGGCTCGCGCCCCCGCAAGGCGCCACGGGCAACGATCCACGCCGGGAGGAGCGCCAGCGCCATGGCGCCGGTGTAGAGGCGCCAGATCGGCAAGTAGCTGCCGGTCGCATCGAACACCGCCGCACTCAACTGGTTGCCGACGATCGTGGCCCCCATGCAGAAGACCATCGCCGTGCCGAGCAATCGTCCGATGCCGACCACGCCATGCTGCTCGTCGAGGACCAGCGCCAGCAACGCGACCGCGCCCGCGTTGACCACGCCGTAGACCACGGCCCAAGGCCAGAAAGCCCAGCCCGGCAAGGGCAACCAGAGCACGAATGAAGTGAGCAGCAGACCGGCCACGACGACCAGCAGCGTGCGCGCTGCCCCAAAGCGCTGCGCCCAGAGTCCCCAGGCGATCGATCCCAACGCGCCGACCAGATTGCTGGTGCCGTAAATGGCCGCGGCCTCGGTCGGGCTTCGCCCGAGGTCCTGCTGGAAGGCCGGGAAGTGGAGCCCGACCGAGGTGATGAACGCGTAGACCAGGACGTAGCAGGCGAGCAGCGCATGGAAGCGGCGGTCACGCCACGGGATGTGAAACTCGCCCGACGTCGCCCGTAGCGCCCGCCCTTCGCCGCTCGTGAGCGTGAAGGTGAAAAACAGCGCCAGAAGGACATAGGCCAGCGCGATGACATCAAGCGCCCCGCGCCAGCCCGCGACCACGAGCAGCGCCGCGGCACCGTAGTGCACACCGGAGGTGATGATGTTGTCGCCACCGTTGAGGATCCCGATCGCCACACCGCGCTGCCGGCGGAAGCGGCGCAGGACCAGGGCCGAGCCGGCCACCGTGCCGATGCAGGCTTGCGCGGGCCCGATCAGCACGCTGGCCGCGTAGAGATCACCCAGAGTGTCGGCGCCGGCCATCACGGCCCCGCCGGCCGCCATCGCCAGCGCGCCGAGTGCCAGCACTGCCCGAGCGCCGAAGCGATCGACCACGCTGCCGGCCAGTGGTGCCGCGGCCATCAGTAGCAGGATTCTGAAGTTGATGGCGGTTGCGTACTCGCTCCGCGTCCAGCCGAGATCGGCGGTGATGGCGCGCATCAGCGGCGTGATCCCGAAACTCAACGCGGAGTGGGCACTCACCGCCAACACGCCGGCCGCCAGCACGACCCAGGCACGCAGATCCTCGCCCAGCAGAAGCGGCCCGCGCGCGGCACCCGGCGGGACCGCGTCGGCCAACTCCCCCTCCCCGCCCTGCGTCCTCTCCCGACTCGACCGCTTTGTCATTTGCTGATTCCGCTCGGCGTCTCGCTCAACTCGACCTCCCCACCCCGTCCGCACCACCGCGGCACCGGTAGGCGTTGTCGTCGCGACACCTCCCGGCCCGCTCGTTCCGCCCGGCCCACAGCCGGGAACCCGCCGAGGCCGGGTGCAACCCGACAACAGGCGCGACGACCCGGAGCGTGCGGCGGAACAGCCGTTCTCCTGTAAAGGCTGGTGCGGGCGGCGGTCAACCGCCCGGGAGATCCCGCGCCATGACCCTGCTCGAATCGCTGAAACAAATGGCCCGCGACCGCGCCGAACATCCTTTCTTGCTGCACGAGGGGCGCTCGCTCACATTCGGCGAGTTCGACCGGGCCAGCAACCGCATGGCACACGCGCTGGCCGGGCTCGGGGTCGAGCTCGGCGACCGCGTCACCCTGGCACTCGGCAATTCGATCGAATGGACCGTTGCCGCATTCGGCGCGCTCAAGGCGGGTGCGATCCTGAACCCCGTCAATCCCGGACTCGGAAGCGAAGAGCTCGGCTTCGTCATCGCTCACGCCGCGCCGCGGGTGGTGGTCACCGCTGCCGCCGGGGCGGACCTCTTCACGGGCGCGGGCTCGATCTTGCCCACCGGCAGCCGGCTGGTAGCGCTCGAGCCGCTTGCCGGCGCGGACGACCTCGCGCGGCGTTGCGCCGCAGCCCCCGAGACGCCGCTCGGCCGAGTGATCGGTCCCGACGACGGCTCGACGCTGCTCTACACCTCGGGCACGACCGGACGTCCCAAGGGAGTTCTCTTCGCCCACGGCCGCACCGGGGGCAGCGGCACGTTCTTCATCGAGAACATGGACATCGGCCGAGATGATGTTCTGCTCGCAGTCGGGCCCCTCTTTCACGGCAACTCGTGGTCCTCGGTGACGGTGGCGCTCCAGGCGGGCTGCACGGCCGTTTTCCCCCGCCAGTTCTCCGCGAGCGAATTCTGGCCGCTCGCGCGCGCTGTCGGGGCCACGCGTTTCTTCACGCTCGGCACCATCCTCGCGATCCTGCTGGCGCAGCCCGAGACGCCCGGCGATCGGGACCACAAGCTCCGCGTCGTGCTCGGCCTCGGCAGCGCACCGATCCGTGACCGGCTGTGCGAGCGTTTTGGCTTCGCGCACATCCTCGAGTGTTTCGGTTCGACCGATGCCGGCGTCGTGACTCTCGAGCCGCGCGGCGCTCTGCCGCGTCCGGGCTCGGCCGGACCCGCCTTGCCCGGGATCACCATCCACATCCTCGATGACGGAGGTCGCGAGCTGCCCCGGGGCGAGATTGGCGAAATTGCCATCGACTCGCCCCATCGCATGGCCGAGTACTTCCGCGACCCCGAACGCACCGCTGCCGCCCTCAAGGACGATCTCTTTCTGACCGGCGATCTCGGCCGCCTCGACGCGGATGGCTGGCTCTTCTTCGTCGATCGCAAGCGCGACGTGATCCGGCGCGGCGGCGAGAATGTCTCCTCGGCTTTCGTCGAGAAGGTCCTGCGCGAACATCCCGCCGTTGCCGACGCCGCGGTGATCGGCGTGCACCATCCCGTGCTCGGCCAGGAGATCAAGGCGTTCCTCATACCGAAAGGCACGCTGGACATCGGCGATCTGGAAGCTTTCGCCCGTGCCCGGCTGGCCCGCTTCCAGGTGCCCCGGCTGTGGGAGACACGCACCGAGTTCCCGCGGACGCCAACGCAACGGGTCGAGAAGTACAAGCTGCGCGCCGAGAGCGAGGGCGGCGAGGCAAAGCCGCTGCTCGGCTGAGATTCAACGAGCGTGCTCGCCGGCCGAATCTCTATTCCAGCGCCTGACGGAAACCTCGAAGGCATCCATCGGGCCCGTTCCGGCGACCGTGCCGGCGTGGCGCTGCTGCTCCATCCACACCCACTCTATGGCGGCACGATGGACGATCGGGTGGTGTTCCGCAGTGCTCGCGCCCTCGAGGACGCGGGCTTTGCCACCCTGCGCTTCAACTTCCGCGGTGTCGGCGCCAGCACCGGACGGCACGATGGCGGGCGGGGTGAGGTCGACGACGCCCGGGCCGCGCTCGACTTTCTGCTCGATGTTCATCCCGGTGCGGCCCAGGTCCTGGTGGTCGGCTATTCGTTCGGTGCGGCGATGGCAGTCGGGCTCGCTGCCCGTGATCCGCGCCCGAACGCGCTCGCGCTGCTCGCAACACCGCTGCGGCTCGCCGCTCTCGATCCACTCGCGGCCTACCCCGGCCGTGTCCTCGTGGTCCACGGCACGGCGGATTCGGTGGCCCCGCTGGCGCCGCTCCAGGCAGCGCTCGATGTGCTCGGGCGCGACGTCGAGCGCTGCTGGCTCGATGGCGCCGACCATTTCTTCGCGGAAGAACTCGACGCCCTCGGGCAGGCCGTCCGTGACTTCGCCCTGCGGCCCGCGTGACGCCAGCCGGCAGGCGACGGATTCAGGCCGCGCCGGCCTCGGGTCTCGGCTCGTCGCCGCTCGTCAGGGTGAGTGGCGCAGCCACCGCATGTGTGGCCTGAGTCCTCCGCCAGGTCTCGAGCGCGTGCACCAGCCAATGCTGCACGCCATCGACCGTGAGCAGAGCGCGGATCGAGGGGAAGATCTCCCAGGCGTGTTGCGCGCCGGGAAGCTCGGCGTAGGTCACGCTGTTGCGCGAGGCGGCGCGTAGCTTCGCTGCGAAGAGGCGAGCTTCGGCGACCGGCACCAGTGTGTCGCGCGCTCCGTGCAGCACGAACATCGGCGGCGCTCCGGTGAGATCGCGATGCATCGGCGAAGCCGCGCGGTAGAGTTCGGGCGCCTCGTCCAGCGATGCTTTCATCACCCAGCGCTCGAGCAAATCGCCGAGTCCGCGGTGCGGCCAGTGGCCTTCGGCATCCGTGAAGTCGTACACGCCGTAGAAGGGCACGCAGCCCTGCACCTGCGTATCCACCTCCTCGAAGCCCGGCTGCCAGGCCGGATCGTTCGCGCTGAGTGCCGCGAGCGAAGCCAGGTGGCCACCCGCCGAGCCGCCGGTGATCACCACAAAATCAGGATTGGCGCCGAGCCGGCGGCCGGCCTCGCTGCGAATCCAGGCGATTGCCCGTTTGACGTCGACGACGGGGTCGGGGAAAGTGGCCGCCGGACTCAGGCGGTAGTCGATGCTGACGCAGAGCCAGCCCGAACGGGCCATGCGCAGCATGAGTGGCAGGCCCTGCTCGTTCTTGCTCCCGACCACCCAGCCGCCGCCGTGGACCTGCAGCAAGACCGGCCAGCCACCGGGGGGCGGCTCGGCGTGGCGGTGCCGATAGACGTCGAGTTCGAGCCAACGGCCGCCGGCGCGCCCGTAGCGGACATCGCGCAGGCGCTCGACCGCCGGGTCGTGCAGAGGAAAAGGCAGCAGCACCTCGCGCCAGTTGAGCCCGAAGCGCACCGAGGCCTGTGCCTCGGCCGGCAGGCCGGCGCGCCAAGCCGCGCCGAGACCGGTCGCGAGTGCATCCTCGATGACGATCTCCGCCTCGCGTGCACGCAGGGCCAGCGAGACCAGTCCCGCCCAGGAGACGAATGTGAGCGCGAGACCGAGCCAGCCCGGCCACGCCGCGAGCGCGCCGAGCACCACGAAGCCGACGGTCGCCAGCACCTGGAGGATCAGGTGATGCAGCGCGAGTTCGGCCGTGAGCCAGCCGGCGAAAAAACTCAGCGTCGCCCGGCGACTCGGCGCGAAAGTCGGGCGGAAAGCGTTCCAGGTAAAAGCCCCACCCCAGAGGGAGGCGAGCAGGAAGAGGACCGCGACCAGCACTCGGGTAGCCGGTTAGCGCATCGGTGCGGTGGCCGCACGCTGGAGGGATGGGCGGGTCCACCGCGTTGACCCTCCAAGGGGTCGCTCCTAAGGTCGCAGACATGAACGGTCGCCCGCGTTCTGTCGAGCGCCGGCTCGGGAGGTACGGGGATGGGGACGCCGGCATGGCAGGACGAGGCGCGGCGATGAAGCACTCGCCCGGTTTCGAGAGACTCTGCGCAGAAGCGCTCGGCCACGTGCGCGAGATCGGAGCCGAAGCGGCGGCTCACCTCGCGGCCGAAGCGGGGCATGTCCTTGTCGACGTGCGCGAGGAGAGCGAGTGGCGCGCCGGTCACGCCGCGTGCGCCGTCCACCTCGGCAAGGGCGTGATCGAGCGCGACATCGAAGCGCGCTTCCCCGATTCCGCAGTCCACCTCATGCTCTATTGTGGCGGTGGCTATCGCTCGGCACTCGCGGCCGAGAGCATCGCGCGCATGGGCTATGGCAACGTGGACTCGGTGGCCGGCGGCTGGCGCGCCTGGGTGGCGGCCGGGCTTCCCATCGAAAAAGAGCCCTGATGGCACCGCTCGGGACCCGCGTGCGGGAGCGCGTCCGCGCATGACACCCGCCGAGCCGCGGACGCTGCGTGAGGCGCGTCAAGCCTATCTCGATGCCAACGGTCTCGGGGACGGCGGCTACGACGACCGCTGGGTGGTGCTGAAGGCCGGGCCGGTGCCGATCGTCTTTCCGAACAGCAAGGCGCGCGTCGCCGCGCTGCGCTTGCACGACTGCCACCACCCGCTCACCGGCTACGACACTTCGTGGATCGGCGAGGCCGAGATCGGCGCCTGGGAGATCAGCACCGGCTGTGGCCGCTTCGTCCCGGCGTGGATCTTGAATCTATATGCGATGGGCATCGGGCTGGTGCTCGCACCGGCGCGCAGCCTGCGGGCCTGGATGCGCGGGCGGAGCAGCGACAGCCTCTATCACCGTGGGCTTGACAACCCGACGCTCGACCGCCCGCTCGGCGAGCTGCGGGCTGAACTCGGCCTCGTCGCAGCGCCGCCGCCGGCGAGCCTCGTCGAGCGCGTGAAATGGTTCGTCTGGTCCATCACCGGACTCGCAGCACTGGTCGTGTCGTGGACCGGCCCGACGATCGTGCTCGTCGGGCTGCTCGTGACGTGGTGGCGCGCCTGAGTCCGCGATGAAACTCGTGCGCGTCGGCGAGCTGGCCTGGTTGGTCGAGCTCGCGCCCGAAGACGAGACCCCTGCCCTGTTTGCGGCGCGGCTCGACGACGGGCGTCACCCGGCGGTGGCGGGCATCACACCCGCGGCTTGCAGCGTGCTGGTCGAGTTCGACGGCGCCTCCTGCGAACTTCCCGACGGCGACGCGATCCTCACGGCCGCGTGGCGCGGTGGCGCGAGTGCCGCTCGGGGACCCACGTTGCTGCGCCCCGCCAGACGGCATCATATTCCCGTGTTCTACGACGGTGCCGATCTGGCCGAGGTCGCCCGCCGCACCGGGCTCTCGGCCGGTGCGGTGATCGCCCGCCACGCAGGCGTGCTCTACCGAGTGGCGTTTCTGGGCTTCCAGCCCGGTTTCGCCTATCTGCGCGGTCTCGATCCGGCCCTCGTGCTGCCGCGTCACGCGACGCCCCGCACGCGCGTACCCGCCGGCAGCGTCGCCATCGCCGAGAAATGGGCGGGAATTTATCCCGCCCGCACGCCGGGCGGCTGGCAGTTGCTCGGCCGCACCGAGGTTCAGCTCTTCGACGCCACGAGCACCGAGCCCGCCCTCCTGCAGGCCGGCGATGAGGTCGAGTTCACGCCGTGCTGAGAGCGATCGAGATCGTCGAGGCTGGATTCCGAACGACCGTCGAGGATCTCGGGCGGCCGGCCGCGACGCGCCACGGCGTCCCGGCGGGCGGTGCCTTCGACCCTCGCGCCCTCCGTGCTCTGAACGCAGCACTGGGCAACGACGCCGGAGCCGCCGGTCTCGAAATCTGGATGCGGGGCCCCGTCCTGGTCAACGTCGGGACGGAACCGATCGCGCTGGCACTGGCCGGTGCTGGCTTCGGCTGGGAATTGATGCGCGACGGACTGCCGCGCGCCATGCCGCCCGACGCCGCCTTGAGCCTGCGCCCGCGCGAGCGGCTCGCGATTCGCGCGCCGGCACGCGGCGGTCGGGGCTGGCTCGGGCTGGCCGGCGGCGTCGACGTGCCGCGCGTGCTCGGCAGCCGCTCGACCTGCCTTGCCGCGGGCTTTGGCGGGTTTGCGGGTCGTGCTCTGCGTGCGGGCGACCGGCTCGCGATCGGGCCCAACCAGGGGTCGCTCGTGCTCGGACAGAGGCGCGCAATCGAGGCGGTCCCAAATCTTGACGGGACGATGGTGCTGCGGGTCCTGCCCGGACCACAGGCCGCAGCCCTCGCACCCAAAGATCTGCCTATGCTGATGGGCGCACACTGGCGGGTCAGTGAGTCCTGCGACCGCATTGGCGTTCGGCTCGAACCCGAGGAGCCCGGCGTCGCGCCATGCGTGGGGGTTCCCGGCGGCATCGAACCCGAGGGCACGACACTCGGAGCGCTACAGCTTCCGCCCGACGGCCGTCCCGTCCTGCTCGGCCCCGATCGGCCGGCGACCGGCGGCTACGCCAAGCCGCTGCTCGTGGCGCGGGTCGATCTCGGCCGGATGGCGTCGCTCGTTCCGGGCGACCGGCTGCGCTTCGTCGCGATCTCGCTCGACGAAGCGTTGGCCCTGCTCGCTGCGGCATCTACCTAGAGCCAGGCGGTGCCCGCGGCCGAATGGGAAGTCCGCAAGACTCCCGATCCGCTCGCCACGAGGTGGCGACGCACAAATCTTTTGGGACGCCGCCGCTCAGGCGAGGAACTCGAGCACGGCGCGCGCCACCTCCTGGGGCCGCTCTTCATGCACCAGTAGCCGCGCGCCCGGCACGGCGACAAGACGAGCGTCGGGGAACTGGCCGACCATCGCGCGGGCCCGCTCGAGCGGGAAAGTCGGATCCTCGGCGCCCCAGATCAGCGCCACGGGCATGGTGAGCCGGGCGTGGAGATGTGCCAACGCATCGACCGCCGCCCATTTGCAGCCGCGCAGGTAGACCGACATGCCCGACATGCGGCGGGACGAGAGCCGCAGGCCCTCGACGAACTCCTCGCGGAAATCGCCGTCGATCAGGTCGAGATCGGCGAAGCAGCCACCGAAACCCATCGCTGAGCGCAGGTAGGCCCGGGACTTCATCAGGAGAGCGAAGGGCGCAAGCGTCCCGGGAATCCGCATCAGAAACTGGTAGAGCGGGATCCACGGCGGACGGTGGCCGGGCATCTCGGTGTTGAGGAGGATCAGCTTCTCGACTCGCGCCGGATCCTCGAGCGCGAGATAGCGCGCGAACGTACCACCCGTGTCCTGCGCGATCACCGCGTAGCGCTCGAGACCGAGCCGATCGGCGAGTCGCTTGAGTGTGCGCCCCTGCCCGTCGAAACTGAATTCTGTGGCGTTCGTCCACTCCGAGCCACCCAGTCCGGGCAGATCGAGCGTCCAGCAGGTGCGCTGGCGCGCGAGTTCGGGCAGGAGCTTGCGCCAGGTGAAGCCGGAGAGTGGAAAGCCGTGCACCATCAGGAGCGGCGGCCCACTGCCGAAGCGCCGGCACGGCAAGCGCTCGCTGCCGGTATCGACCCACTCGACGGGCGCGTCAAAATAGAAGCGGCGAAACGTGTCGTCCATGGTGCTCCTCCTGACCGGGGCCGTAAAAGCAGACCCGCACCGGGGCCGCATCGCGAGACGCCCCCGGCAGCCGCGGCGCAGGTCATGGACCCACACACCTACGATCTCGCGCGAAACGGGACAGGCAGAGGCGAACGTGGCGCGCGCGACGCGGCTCGTGGACCAACACAATCACGATCTCGGGCGAAAAGGGCGCGGGCAGAGGCAAACCGGACGCCCGTTGCGCGGGCCGTAGACCAACCCGCCCACAACCTCGGGCGCAGCGGCGCGGGCAGCGGTGAACTCGGCGCCCGTTGCCCGACTTGGGGACCAACCCGGCTACAACCTCGGGCGGAACGACACAGCCAGAGAGGATCGCGGTGCCCGTTGCACGGCGGCTCCCGCCGTCCCAGAGTGCGCGCGTGAACGCGATCGACTTGAGCGCTGACGTCGGCGAGGGCTTCGACGACACCGAACTCGTGCCGCTCTTGACCTCGGTCAATGTTTCGTGCGGCGGCCATGCGGGCTCCTGGCCAGCGATCCGCGCCACGCTTGCCCGAGCCCGCGATCTCGGTCTCGCGATCGGGGCGCACCCCTCCCTGCCCGATCGCGAGGGCTTCGGGCGGCGCCTCACCACCCGCGATCCCGCCGCGATCGCGGCCCTGGTCGAGGCCCAGATCCGGGCGCTGGCCGACGCGGCGGCTCGGCTCGGCAGCGCGCTCACTCACGTCAAGCCACACGGCGCGCTCTACGACTTCTGCCTCTGGGACCGCGACCTCGCCGGCACCTTGTGCGCGGCGATCGCCCGGGTCGATTCCCGGCTGGCCCTCGTGGCGCCCGCCGGCTCACCGGCGATCGAGGTCGCACACGCGAGCGGCCTCGCCTCGATCGCCGAGGCGTTTGCCGACCGTGCCTACCGCGCCGACGGCCGATTGGTGTCACGCACGGAGCCCGGTGCACTCTTGCTCGACGCCACACGGGTCGCGGCACGCGCCGTGGCGCTGGCCCGCGGCGAACCCATCCCCACCCACGATGGCGCGATGCTCCGCCTCGCGCCCGCGACGCTCTGCCTGCACGGCGACACGCCCGATGCCCCTGCCCTCGCTCGTGCCGTCCGCGACGCTCTGGTCGCCGCCGCCATCGTGCCCCGCCGCGCGCTGCCCGCCAGAGCCTAGCCGGGCGGTGCGAGCCTGACGGAACGGGCTTGCGGTCGGGTGCTCATCCTGGGCACCCCGGAAAAATCCAGCGTCGAGATCTGCAATCACGGCGCTCGCTGTGTTGCGCGCCTTGACCAAACCAGAGTCTTGACCGCTGTGGGTGGCGATCTCGACGAAGAAGCCGCCACCCTGCCCACGGCGGATGAGGAGATCGTCATCGCCAAGGCCGGCAAGCCGATGGCCCGACTCGTTCCGGCGCGAGAGGCTCGAACGAAGTGCAAACCCGGCCTGCGGCAGGCCCGCGTGTCGGTTCTGGCTGATTTCGATGCCCTCCTCCCGGCGAAACTGCACGACTTGAGTTTCCGGTCGCCGTTGAACCTCCTGCTCGACACGCATGGCGGTGCTGCACCTGCTGCGCAATCTCCATCACCCCTCCTTGCGGGCGAGGAAATACGACGAGGCGCGGAGCGTCGGGGCGTCTCACGTCAACGATGATTCATGCATCGGGCTCATGCTCTCCGGCGAGTATTGCGAGCTCTGGTCGATGCGCAGACAGCCGAGGCCGTTGGCCCGCCGGGGATTGCGAAGGACATCTCGAGCTTCTACAACCCGCGCGGGTGTCAGCCGTGTCTCGGCTCCGTCCGTCCGTCCGGTAAAGGAAGCGTTGACGACGGGCGTCGCGCAGCAAGCAGCCGTGGTCACGTAGTCCACCACGGCAGGGAGGTTCAGGTGCAGAGCGACTTCTTGGGTTGTTCTCCTTCGGCGCTACGGGCGGGAGTGATCGAGGGCCCGCGATGACGCCGGACGAAATGGTGGCCCGCGAGGCCATCCGCAATCTTGTAGCGACCTATTCGCATCTCGCCGACGGCGGCCGCTTCGACGAGCTGATCGGTCTCTTCGCCCCCGACGGCGAGCTGCGGGCCGGCGATGCCCCGACGGCGCGCGGGCCCGAGGGGCTACGCGCGTTCTTCACGGGTACCGGCGAGAGCCTTGGCCACTCGCGTCCCACGCGGGTGCTGCGCCATCACGTCACGAGCCATCGCATCGAGACCGTCTCCGGCGAGCAGGCCCGCGGCGCCGCCTACTTTTTGGTTCTGACCGAACGCGGGCTCGACCACTGGGGGCGCTACCGCGACGAGTACGTCCGCATCGACGACCGCTGGCTCTTCCAGTCGCGGCGCGCGCGCCTCGACGGCTTCGCGCCCGATTCATGGACGGCCGAGCGCCGCCGCGCTGCCGCCGGCGAGCCCGAGTCCCGCTGAGGCCCGACAACACCTTGCCCGGCAGCGTTGCCCCGAACCGGGCGCGTATGGAAGGGTCCCGGCCGATGCGACCCGCCCCGCGCGCACTTGCCTTCGACATCCTTCTGCCGGCCGTGCTTGGCGCCGCCACGGGAGCGGTGGTGGGTGCGCTCTCGCAACTCGCCGAAGGCATCGCCCTGCCCGCGCTGGCCTCGCTACCCGGCTTCTGGCCGGCGCTGTTCTCGCCGCTGGCTCTGCTCGTCACGCTCGTGGTCTCGCGCCGCGTGACTCGTGCGGCGGGACCCGCGACCGCCGAACTCTATATCGCGACCTACCACCAGCCGCAGGGCCGGCTGCCCCTGGCGCAGATTCCCGGACGAGTCCTCGCGGGCTTGACGACCGTCGGATTCGGCGGCTCGCAGGGGCTGGAGTCGCCCTCGGCCGTGCTCGGAGCTTCTCTCGGGCAGCTTGTCGGTGCCCGACGCGGGCTTGGGGAAGCCGAACGCAATACATTGCTGGTCGCGGGGGCCAGTGCCGGGATCGCCGCGGTCTTCTCCTCGCCCGGTGTCGGCGCGCTCTACGGTATCGAGATCCCGTGGCGGCGCGACGTGGACGCGCCGCGACTCGTGCCGTGTGCCGTCGCAGCGGCCTGCGCCTATGGCACGCGTGCCGCACTGGTCGGCCCGGTGCATCTGGTGCGGCTCGAGCACGCGCCCGCGATCGATCCGCTCTTCGTCGCGGGTGCAGTCGTGGTGGCGCTTGCCGCCGGGCTCGGGGCACGCATCTTTGCCTCGGGCACCGAACTCGCCCACGAGCTGGCCCACCGCCACTCGCCGCTGCTGCGCGCCTGCGCCGGTGGTCTCCTTCTCGCCGCGTTGGCGGCCGCGGGGTACGCGCTCACCGGGCGCTGGATCACCTTCGGCCCCGGTTATATCGCAGCGCAGTGGCTGCTCTCGGCCGAACACCTGGGCGGACTCGTGCTGGTGGTTCTGCTGATTCGCAGCGCCGGCACGCTGGTCTGCGTCTATGGTGGCGGTGGGGGTGGCGTCTTCACCTCGCTCGCCTGCACCGGGGCGTTTGTCGGTGAGGTGATCGCCCGGCTCGCGGGGCGGAGCGACGATGCCTACGCCCTGCTCGGCGCGGCGTGTCTGCTCGGCGCAGCCTACCGGATTCCGCTCGCGACCATGCTCTACGTCGCCGAGTCGGGGGGCGGCGTCGGATTATCAATGATTGGCATCGGAGGTGTGGCGCTGGCCCAGTCCCTCGCCGGCTCGATCTCGGTCTCCAACGCCCAGCACGACACCCGCTCGGTGCCATAGGCACGCACGCGGCCGAGGTTCCTTGTGCAGCGCTAGCCGCGCCCGGCGTAGCGCGCGTGGCCGCCGAGTTCTTCCTCGATGCGCAGCAACTGGGTGTACTTCGCCACCCGCTCCGAGCGGGCCGGGGCGCCGGTCTTGATGCGGCCACAGCCGGTCGCCACCGCGAGGTCCGCGATGAAGACGTCCTCGGTCTCGCCCGAGCGGTGCGAGACCATCTGCCCGTAACCCGCGCCCCGGGCGGTCTCGATCGTATCAAGGGTCTCCGACACCGAGCCGACCTGATTCAGCTTGATCAGGATCGCGTTGGCCACGCCCTGCGCGATGCCCCGCTCCAGACGTGCCTTCTGGGTGACGAAGAGATCGTCGCCGACCAGCAGCGTGCGCCGACCGATCCGTGCGGTGAGTGCGCCCCATCCGGCCCAGTCGTCCTCGGCGAGCGCATCCTCGATCGAGAGAATCGGATAGCGATCGAGCCATTCGGCCCAGAGCTCGATCATCGCGGCGCTGTCCTTTTTCTCGCCCGTGGTGCGCGCCAGCGAGTAGCTTCCATCAGCAAAAAATTCCGTGGTCGCCGGGTCGAGCGCAAGCGAAATCTGCTCGCCGGGACGGTAGCCCGCCTTCTCGATTGCGCGCACCAGCAGAGCGGGCGCGTCTTCGTTGCGTTCCAGCGCCGGGGCGAACCCGCCCTCGTCGCCGACGGCGACCGCGAGTCCGCGTTCGTGGAGGATGCCCTTGAGGACGTGGTAGCACTCGCAGCCCGCGCGCAGCGCTTCCGAGAAGGTGTCGAAGCCGGTCGGCGCGAACATGAACTCCTGAAAGTCGACTCCGCCCACGGCGTGCGCGCCGCCGTTGAGCACATTCATGAAGGGCACTGGCAGGAGGGTGGCATCGGCGCCGCCGAGCCAGCGGTAGAGCGGCAGGCCGGCATGGGTCGCGGCGGCACGCGCTGTGGCCATCGACACCGCCAGCACGGCATTGGCGCCGAGTCGTGTCTTGAGTGGCGTGCCGTCGGCCGCCAGCAGCGCCTGATCGACCTGGCGCAGGTCGGTCGCATCAAGTCCCCGCACGGCGGCCGCCAGCGGGCCGCGCGCGTTCTCGACCGCACGTCCGACGCCAGCGCCAGCCCAGCGAGCCGGATCACCGTCCCGCAGTTCGAGCGCCTCGTGGGCGCCGGTCGAGGCACCGCTCGGCACCGCAGCACGGCCCATCGCGCCGCTCTCGAGCTCGATTTCGGCCTCGACCGTCGGCTTGCCGCGCGAATCGAGCACCTGCCGCGCCCTCACGCCCTTGATCTTCGCTGAACCCGCCATGGCTGCGATCCCTCCGCTCGGCCGTGCCCGAGCGAGCGGTTAACGCGAGGCGCGGCCGTGGTCCACTCTCGCTGCGCAGGGCAGGAACCATGCGGGGCGCGTTCTTCGCGAGGAAGCTCCGAGCGGCGCGACCGAGGGGCGTCAGATCCCGCCAGTGGCTCCGGGGCGCGGTGGATGACATGGTCGCGCCATGGGCATCACCAGCGACGCACGGACGATCGTGATCACGGGCGCGACCTCGGGCATCGGCCGCGCGACGGCGCTCGGTCTCGCGCCACGGGGCGTTTCGCTGATCGTGGTGGCGCGAGACCGCGAACGTGGCGACGCGCTGATCGAGGAACTGCGTCAGGCCGGCGCCGGGCCCGGCACGCGACTCGTGCTCGCCGACCTCGCCCGCCAGGACGAAGTGCGCCGAGCGGCGGCCGCGATCCTCGCGCAGGCGCCGCGCCTCGACGCGCTGATCAACAACGCCGGTGTGGTGCATCTCGAGCGCCGCCTCACGCCCGACGGTCACGAGGCCACCTTCGCCGTCAATCATCTCGCCTACTTCCTGCTGACACTCTTGCTCTTGCCCCGGCTGCGCGAATCGGCCCCGGCACGTATCGTCAGTGTCGCCAGCAACGCCCATAGCTTTGTGCGCGGGATTCATTTCGACGACCTCGGCTGGGAGCACGCGCGCTACCGCTCGCTGGTCGTCTACGGCCATTCCAAGCTCGCCAACATTCTCTTCACCCGTGAACTCGGGCGGCGTCTCGCCGGCAGCGGGGTGACTGCGGTCTGCCTGCATCCCGGTGCTGTGGCGACGGGGCTCGGGCGCGACAACGGGATGGTCAGTGATGTGATTCGCAAGATCATCTCGCCCTTCATGCGGCGGCCGGAGAGCGGTGCTGCGACTTCGCTCCACCTCGCCACGCTCGAGGACATCGAGGCGCACCAGGGCGCCTACTTCTCGGACCTGAAGCCGCGCATCCCGTCGCGCGCTGCGCGGGACGATGCCGCAGCAGAGCGGCTGTGGCGCGTTTCCGCGGCGCTCTGTGGCCTCGATGCCGCCGCCGCCGGGGCTGGCGCATGAGCGATCCGCTCGGGATTGCCCTGCAAATCGCCGTCCTCGTGCTCTCGGTCGCGATCCACGAGTCGGCGCACGGTTGGGTGGCGTGGCGCTGTGGCGACCCGACCGCTCGCGAGCAGGGGCGCATCACGCTCAACCCGCTGCGCCATCTCGATCCGGTCGGCAGTCTGCTCCTTCCCGGCCTGCTGGCCGCGACCGGCGCACCGGTTTTTGGCTGGGCCCGGCCCGTGCCGATCGACCTCGCCCGCACCCGCGACCCACGGCGTGCCCTGCTGCTGGTTTCGGCGGCCGGGCCCGTGTCTAATCTAATCTTGGCGTGCCTCGCCGCCCTGGTCGTCGTACCGCTGCGGGCCTCTCTGCTGGCAGGCAACGGCGCCGGTGAGTTCGTCGCCCTCGCCGCCCTCTACGCGGTCCTGGTGAATGTGGCGCTGGCGCTCTTCAATCTGTTGCCGATCCCGCCACTCGATGGGTTCGGCGTGCTCGCCGGTCTCCTGCCGCGCTCGGCGCTGGGTGGGCTCGCCCTGCTTCGACGCTTCGGCATGGTGATCCTGCTCGGTCTGTTGCTGACCGGATCACTCGACAGCCTCCTCGGCCCGGCGCAGCGGTATGTACTGCACTTGCTGCTCGGGCGATGAGCCGCGGGCGACACGGTCGGGCGACGGCGTGGGTGCTTGCCATTGGCTTTACGATGGCAGGGGCGCCGCGGGCGGGCGCAGAGGCACCAGCGGCGAGCGCGGAAGCGTTGCCGACGTTGAGGGAAGAACCCCCGGCGAGCGCAGAGGCTCCGCGGACGAATGCAGAGGGCCCGAGGGCCACCGCTGCTGTGGCGCAGAAGCCGGCCTCACCCGCGGGCGCGGCGACCGCGGCGGAGCGCGGGGCTGCCGAGCCGAGGCACACGCCCGCGCCGCCGGTCGCGTTTGCGCGCAAGTTCGACAGCGAGCCTCGCGAGGCGGGCACGCTGCGCCTTGGAATCGGCTTTGACGGGCCAGTCGCCCCGCCGCGAGTCGAGAAGCTCGCCGACGGGCGCATCGTCATTGACCTGCTCGGGGCCCGCAGCGCACTGGGGCGCTATGCCCAGAGCCTCGCGCATCCGCTCGCGCGGCAGGTCCGCTTCGGGCAGCACGACGCTCCGACGCGGCTGCGGATCGTGGTCGATGCGCTCCCGGGCGCCAGCTTCCAGATCACGCGCGAGGCAGCGCAGCTTGAGATCCTATTGACGCCGCCCGACGCCAGAGCCTCGGCCGGGGCGTCGCCTGCCCCACAGGAAACAGGATCCGAGCGGCTCGGCGCACCCGTGGCGGGGGAGCGATCGGCACCTGCGCCGGGCGACCCAGGCAATGCGACTCCGAGCGCTGCCGACAAGCGCACTGCCGTCGGAGCGGCGCCCACAGCCACCACACCCGCCCCCCACCTGACGCCAGCGTCGGATCGAGGCGGGAGGCTTGACGGGGACGGTCGCCGCGTCAGCCCGCCGGAGGTGTACGCGACGCCAGCGTCGGATCGAGGCGGGAGGCTTGACGGCGACGGTCGCCGCGTCAGCCCGCCGGAGGTGTACGCGACGCCGGCGCGAGGGCTTCTCCGTCCCGGGTCATCTGCCGCGCGGACTCCTTCGGGTGGCCCACCCATGCCTGCGGCTTCGAGCCACGGTGACGGGGAGGATGTCCCCGGCAACTCTGTTTCGTCACCTCGCTCGCCCGCTCCACACGCGCCAAGCGAGGGCAGCGAGAGGGCCGGTGCCAGCGTCTCGGGCGGAGCAAGGCCCCCACTCTCCCCGACGCCGGCCACAATCTCGCTCCATTTCATCGATGCCGACGCGGTTTCCGTGGTGCGGCTCGTCGCCGAGGCCGGTGGCTTCACCGTGCGTCTGCCCCCGGGTCGAATGCCGCCGCTGACGATCGCGCTGCGCGGTGTCACGCCGCGCGCGGCCCTCGAGAGGATCGGGCACGAACTCGGCTGGACGATGCGGCCGCACCGCGGCGAGCTGGTGTTCGCTCCCGCGGAACCCGCGGCGCGTCGCACGGTTGAGCCCGCCCCGGCGCGCTGAGGGCCGCCACCCGTTCCGTACTCGATACCGGGCCTACCGAGAGGCACCACCCGGTTCGAGCGTCATCTCGTCCGCCCTTGCAGGGCTACCCCTGTCGCGTC
>SXLG01000140.1 GCA_005777805.1 Pseudomonadota bacterium | reverse complement strand
GTCGGCGCGATCATTCCCTGGAACGCGCCGAGCGCACTCATGGGCTACAAGGTCGCAGCGGCGCTGATCGCGGGCTGCACGGTCATCGTCAAGGGTTCGCCCGAGGCGCCGACCTCGCCCTATCTGCTCGCCGAGATCTGCGAGGAGATCGGCCTGCCCGAGGGGGTCTTCAACTTCGTCACCGCCGACCGCGAGGTTTCGGAGCGCCTGGTGCGCCATCCCGGCATCGACAAGATCAGTTTCACCGGATCGACCGCTGCCGGCCGGCGCATCGCTTCGATCTGCGGCGAACGCATCGCGCGCTGCACGCTCGAACTCGGCGGCAAGTCGCCCGCCATCATCCTCGACGACTACGATCTCGACACCGCAGCCGAGTCCATCACGCAGAACGCGCGCTTCCTGACCGGGCAGGTCTGCTCGTCGCTGACGCGATTGATCGTCAGCCGCAAGCGACACGACGATTTCGTCGATGCCCTCTCGAGCCGCTTCGCCAGGGTGCGCGTCGGCAATCCTTTCGACGACGCTTCGGAGATGGGCCCCTTGGCGATGGAACGCCAGCGCGATCGCGTCGAATCCTATATCGCCAAGGGGCGCGCAGAGGGCGCGCGTCTTGCGACCGGTGGCGGACGTCCGGCGCACCTCGAGCGCGGCTACTTCATCGAGCCCACCGTGTTCGGCAATGTCGACAACCACTCGACGATCGCACGCGAGGAGATCTTCGGCCCCGTGCTGAGCGTGATCGCGGCGGAGAGCGAGGATCAGGCGATCGACATCGCCAACGACACGATCTACGGCCTCAACTCGTCGGTCTTCACCAACGATCCGGAGCGCGCCTACGCGGTTGCGCGCCAGATCCGCGCCGGAACGGTCGGCCACAACAGTTTCAAGACTGATTTCAGCATCTCGTTCGGCGGCTTCAAACAATCGGGGCTTGGACGCGAGGGGGGCACCGAAGGGATGCATTCGTTCCTCGAGGCCAAGACCATCATCCTCGACCAGCGGTGGCCGAAGGCGACCTGAGCTGCGGCGCCGGTCAAGCGGCCACACGCGCGATGACGGAACCGCGACTCGCCCTCGGGCGGAACGCCGGCGCCCGGGGAGCCTCCTGCCCGCTGCTCTCGTGACGTCGGCGCCGCTCGTGCCCAGAGAGAACAGCAGCGCCGCTACCCTCGCGGCGAGGCGGGAAACCTCGGGCGACCACGCCTCGCGGCACTGGACCCCGCGCGCCCGCGGCTGGGGGCGAGAGAGACCATTCCCCAGTCAACCCCCGCGCGGCGCTGGACCCCGCGCGCCCGCTGCTGGCGGGAGAGGGACCGTGGCGCCGCTGTGCGCCGCAGCCGATCCGGTATCCGCCCGACGCACCTCGCCGTTGGGGTCGTGCCGGTGAATTGACCTCTTCCGGCACCTTGCCTACCAAGGGCGCGGGCCCCTTGCGGGCCGATCCCTGCGATGGCTGCCGTGACCGAGAAGCTCCGCGAGAGTGTGCCCACCCGTGGGCGGATTCTCGACGCCGCCCGCAGTGTCTTCGCCGAGCGCGGCTTCGACGGGGCCTCGACGCGCGAGATTGCCGCCCGGGCCGGCGTCAACATCTCGAGCCTGCACTACCACTGGGACTCGAAGGAGACCCTCTACCTGGCGGTGATCGAGAGCATCTACCAGCAGCTCGTGCTGGTCGTCCAGAGCGAGCTCGACGCGGCGGCGGCTGCTGCGGACCCCGAGACGGCGGTCGAGCGGGCGATGGGGCGCACCTTCGATTTTTTTGCGGATAACCGCGCCGTGCCGAAGCTGCTGATGCGCCGCCTGATCGACCCGGTGGGGCCCGATTCGGAGCGCGAACGCGGGGTGCTCGGCCCGGCCTGGCGGACGTTCATGGACTGGGTGGCGCGCTTCTCGCCGGCCGGCCTCTCGGAGGCGGATCTCCAGTTCTTTGCCCTGGTGGTGGGCTCGACTCTGCTGGCCTCGGTGCTCGACGGTCGGGCGAGCCACGCCCTGGTCGGCGGGGATCTCCTCGACCCGGTGGTTCGCGGCCGGGCGCGCCAGCAGATCATCGGACTCGTCAAGGACTTGCTTGCATCCGGTCCGGGCGGGGAGGTTCGATGAAGGCTCTCGTTACCGCGTCTCTAGACATCAAGACCCGAGAACAACTCGGCCGTCACATGGAACTCCATATCGAGGATTGGCACGAGACCCGCACGATTTATTTCGAGCCGGCTCCGCTCATCGAGCGCCTGCGAGCCTGTGGCGCAACCGCGTTGATCGTCGAGGCCGATATGATCGGTGGCGAGGTCATGGACGCCTGCGGTCTCGAACTGATCGGGGTCTGTCGCGGCACGCCCGTCAACGTCGATCTCGCGGCGGCGACCCAGCGCGGCATCCCGGTGTTCCACACGCCGGGCCGCAATGCCGATGCGGTGGCCGATCTCACGCTCTGCTTCTTCCTGATGTTGGCCCGCAACGTCTGGCCCGCCGTGTCGTGGGTCAAGGGCGAGCGCGCGGCGATCGACAACGCGAGCGATTTCCTCACGATGTACCAGGCCATGACCGGCATCGAACTGTGGAGCCGGACGGTCGGGTTGATCGGGCTGGGGGCGATCGGCCAGCGGGTCGCTAGACGAGTGCTTGCCTTCGGCGCGCGCGTGGTGGCGCACGACCCCTTCGCCCCCGACGAGGTCTTTGCGCAATGCAACGTCGAGCGTGTGCCGCTCGACGATCTGCTCGGGCACTCCGACTTCGTCAGCCTGCACGTACCGGACGTGCCCGAGACCAAGGGATTGCTCGGGGCGCGCGAGATCGGCCTGCTGAAGCACGGTTGCTACTTCGTCAACACGGCGCGGGCGGCGTCGGTCGACGAGGACGCCCTCTATCTTGCGCTCACCAGCGGCCAGATCACGGCGGCGGCGTTCGATGTCTTCTGGAAGGAGCCGGTCTCGGCGGACGACCGCTTCGTGCGGCTGCGCAACGTCATCGGGACGCCACATCTCGGCGGGGCCACGCATGATGTCCCGCTCCATCAGGGACAGATTCTGTGCGCGTCTATTGACGCCTGGATCGGCGGGCGTCGCCCCCCCGTGATCGCCAACCCCGAAGTGTTGCTGACCTCCGGTCGGAGTTGAGCGCGATGCAGGTTGCCATGTTCGCCGCCGAGCTCGCGCCCGCTGCGACGACCGGCGGCCTTGGGGACGTGATGGCGGCGCTGCCCACGGCACTGGCGCGGCTCGGGCACGAGGTGCATGTGTTCGTGCCCATGCACCGCGGCCTGCGCGCGGCGTGGGGGGCCAGCGCCGCCCTTGCGGACGTCCCCGAGGTGGAGGTTCGCCTCCACGACGGCACCGAATCGGCGCGGATACGCTCGGGCCCGACGACGCCGGGTGGCCCGCTCGTCTGGGCGATCGAGGCCGATCGCTACTTCGATCGCGCCGGGATCTACGGTGAGGCGGGTGGCGACTACGGCGACAACGATCGCCGCTTCGCTTTCTTCGCCCGTGCCGCGCTGGGCGCTCTCGAACGGCTCGGGCTCGAGCCCGACGTGCTCCATCTCCACGACTGGCACGCCGCGTTGATCGCGACGTGGCTCCGCCACGGCATCGTCGGCGAGGACGACGCGGCCCGTGCCACCCGCCGCCTCGCAGGTCAGCCGGTGGTGCTCACGGTTCACAACGTTGCGCACCAGGGCACGTTCGCGATGTCGGCGCTGGCCGTGACGGGGTTGCCCCGTGCGCTGGCCACGCCCGACGGCGTCGAGTTCCACGGCCGGATGAGCTTCCTGAAGGCCGGCTTGATCGCCGCGGACCGGATCCTGCTGCCGAGTCCGAACCACGCGCGCGAGGTCCGCCAGCCGGGAGGAGGCTTTGGTCTCGAGGGATTATTTGAGGTGCGTGCCGGCCGCATCGAGGGGATCCTCAACGGCATCGATGACGAGCGCTTCGATCCGCGCAACGACGGTGCCCTGGTCGCCGCTTTCGATCGCGACGACCTGCACGGCCGGCGGCGTTGCAAGGCCGATCTCCTGCTGGAACTCGAAATCGATGGTGATCTGACCACGCCGGTGGTCGGATTGGTGGCACGACTGGGTCCACAAAAAGGGTTTGATATCGTCTTCGAGGCGCTCGGCGAGCTGATGGAGCGTGACCTCCGGCTCGCGGTACTTGGTGCCGGAGACGCCCGGATCGCACGCGATCTGCGCGTCGCAGTCGCGCGCTTTCCGGGACGGATGACTTTCCGGGAGACGTGGGACGAGGCGCTGGCACGGCGCATCTACGCCGGCTCCGACCTCTTCCTCATGCCCTCGCGCTGGGAGCCTTGCGGCCTCTCGCAGATGATTGCATTGCGCTACGGAGCCGTGCCGGTGGTGGGCGCGACCGGTGGCCTGGTCGACAGTGTTTTCGACGCACGACGTGCGCCCGCGCAGGGCACGGGCTTCTGGGTCGAGGAGCACAAGCCGGCGGCTCTCGTGGCAGCGATTGATGCTGCGCTTGCGGTGTATGTCGATCCCGAGCGCTGGCGGGCGCTGATCCGCCGGGGCATGTCACGTGATTTCTCATGGCGACATGCGGCGATGCGCCACGTTCATCTCTACGCCGCCGCTCTGGGGGCACGCAGCGCTCGGTCCGCAGGACCGTCGCTCGATCTTGGCGTCGAGGGTTGGCAGGAGGAGATCGGCAACGGCCTCGAGCGGCGGGCAGCGCGAGCGCTGGCCCGCGGTTTCGCCGATTGGATCGGCCGGCGCGGGGGTGGGGCCGCCGCCCCGGCCGCGGGAGTGCTGGTGGCGGGCGACGGCCGCGTGCTGGGGGGCGAGCTCGCCTGGGACGTGACCGGCGCTCTGGTGATGGCTGACGTGCCGGTCATCGACGGCGGGATCGCAACCGCGGCGGCGCTCTCGCTGGCGATCCGGCATGAGGCGCGCGCTGGTGGCATCTGTGTCACCGGCGTGGCGCACGGTAGCGATCGCTCGGGGCTCCGGCTGCTCGATGCGTGGGGCGGCCCGATTCTGCCCGACGCGCGTCAGATGATCGCGGCGGATGCCGCGCGACGGCTTGGCGAGCCAGGGGGCAGTGACGTGTTCGCGCCCGACGAGGTGCGGCAGGCGGGATTGCTTCGCACGACGGAGATCGAAGCGTGGCACGGTGCAGCCCTCGCGGGCGTGATTGATCGCGCGGCGTTGGCGCAGGCGGCCAGCGGGGGACTCGTGGTCGCGCTCGACCATGCCCACGGCCCCGGCGGCCGGGCGGTGGCACGCCTGCTCGCCGAGGCGGGTGTGCCCACGGTCGCGCTGCGGGAGGAACCCGAGCCGCTGCTCGGCGGCCTGCGCGGCGGGTGGCGCGCCGATGCCACCCTGCATCTCGAGGCGGCGATGCGCGCCGAGCCCGCGACGCTCGGCATCGGCATCTCGCCCGACGGGGGCTTTTGCGTGCTGGTCGATGCTGCGGGACATGCGCTGGCGCCATCGCGGGCCAGTGCGATTACGCTTGACTACGTTCTCGGTCGGACGGGCGAATACGCACTGCGACCGGGTGCTGTCGGACGTACCGTTGCGACGACCCGTCTGGTCGATGCCCTGGCGCGGCGCCACGGCCGGCGCGTGGTCGAGGCGCCGCGCGGCTTTGCCGAACTCGGCCATCTGCTGCACTCCGGTGAGGCGGCGGCGGCGATCGACGAGCTTGGCGGGCTCTCGCTGGCCGGGCTCGCTACCGACCGCGATGGCGCGCTGGCGGCACTGCTCGCTACCGAGGCGATCGCGGTTTCAGGCCGCGATCTCGGTGCGCTCGACGCGGCGCTCGGCGACAGGCATGGACCGCGTTTTCTCAAGCGCCGCGCCGCGACTCTCTCGCCGCTCGCCGTGGCCCGCCTTGCTGCATTGATAGAGGCGCCGCCAAGCCGCCTCGGCAACTGGCGAGTCGAGGCGGTGATCACGCTCGACGGACTCGAACTCCTGCTCGAGGGAGATCGCTGGCTGCTCCTGTGCGCCTCCGCGCCGCTTGCCTCCGGCCCGCTCGTGCTCTGGGCCGAAGCTCCCGTCGAACGCGAGGCCTGGGCGCTGCTCGATGCGGCCGAGCAGATCTTGCGCCGCTCGCGCCCGGCTGCGGTGAAGGCGGCGTGATCGAAGTCCGCAACGTCACGCGAACCTTCGGCGCGCTGGTGGCGGTCGACGACCTCTCCTTTTCCGTAGCCGACGGAGAGTGCGTGGGCTTTCTCGGGCCGAACGGTGCCGGCAAGTCGACCACACTCCGGATGATCGCAGGTGTGTTTCCGCCCACCCGTGGCCGGGTCCGCGTCGCCGGCTTCGACGTCGTGGAGCAATCGATCCAGGCCCGTTCGTCGCTGGGATATTTCCCGGAACACGCGCCCTACTATCGGGAGCTCAGCGTCGAGGGATACCTCGACTTTGTCGCGCACGCCCGCCGGATCGCGCGCCGCCATCGGGCCCATGCCGTGGCGCAGGCGCTCGCGGCCTGCGATCTCGGCACGGTCCGGCGCCGCCTGATCGGCCAGCTCAGCAAGGGCTTCCGGCAGCGCGTGGGTCTCGCCCAGGCGCTGCTCGGCGATCCCGCGGTGCTCATCCTCGACGAGCCGACCTCCGGCCTCGATCCGACGCAGGTCACCGAGATCCGCGAACTGATTCTGGCATTACGAGGAACCCGCACCATTCTCTTCTCGAGCCACGTGCTCACCGAGGTGAGTCAGGTGGCGCAGCGGGTGGTGATCATCGATCACGGGCACATCATCGCCGAGGACGCTCCGGGTGCGTTGGCGCAACAGATCACGGGGGCGATCTTGCTGCGGGTGCGGGTGGATGCCACGGCGGCAGCGATCGTGGCGATGGTCGCGGCCGTGCCGGGTGTGCGCCGCGTCGAGGACCGGGGCGCCGATCTGGAGGTGGCCTGTGCCGACGAGATGGCGGTGGCCGCACTCTCGCGCCAACTCACGCAGGGGGGATTCACCCTTCTCGAACTCAGCCGCGAGAGTCTGAGCCTCGAGGAGGTCTTCCTCCGACTGGTCCGGCGGAGCGGGCGCGGGGATCCCGGATGATCGCCATCTTGCGCAAGGAATTGACGGCGATCTTCACCTCGCTCCTGGCGTGGCTCGTGATCGCGCTCTTTGTCGCGGCATCAGGTTTTTATTTCTGGTCGAATCTGTCATTTTTCCTCTTGAGTGGTGGTTTCGATCTGGTGCGTGGACTCTGGCAGTACCAATTCCTCGACATGCGCCAGCTCATGCTGACCTTGCTGCCGCTGCTCACCATGCGGCTCATGGCGGAGGAGCGGCGACTCGGGACTCTCGAGCTGCTCTGGACCCACCCCTTGCGCGACGGCCAGATCGTGCTCGGCAAGTTTCTGGCCGCCATGCTGGTGGTGGCTCTGATGCTGCTGGCGACCCTGGTGCAACCGCTCTCCCTGCTGGTGGCGCAGGCGGAGATCCCCTGGGGAGCGCTGGCGGCGGGCTATCTGGGTCTCCTGCTCCTGGGCGGTGCCTTCCTTGCCTGCGGGCTTCTCATTTCAGCCTTGACCGACAGTCAGGTGATCGCGGCGGCGCTGAGTTACACCCTCTTGCTGCTCTTCTGGGCGATGACCTGGAACGAGTACGCCGTGGGCGACGGGGTCCTGCTCCAGGTTCTGGTCAAGCTCTCGCTCTTCGATCGGCTCTATACCTTCGTGCGCGGCGGCATCGATGTTCGTGACGTCGTGTTCTTTCTCGTCTTCATCGGGGTCTTCCTGACCTGGACGGTGCAGGCTCTGGGCACCCGGCGTTGGCGAGGGGTGCGATGAGACGGGCACTCTCGAGCTGGGGCGCTTTCGGGCTCTCGATGGTGGCAGTGCTTGCCGTGGCTGTGGCGATCCAGTCATGGGCCGAAATACTGTCACCACGCTTCGATCTCACCCCCCGGCAGGGCCTGACGTTGACCCCCTTTGCGCGACAGATCCTCGAGCAGGTTCGCAGCCCGCTCGAGGTCGAGATCTTCCACCAGCGCGACGCGCGCAGCGGCGTGCGCGAATTGGTGGCGCTCTTCGAGGCCGATTGTCCGAACCTGCACGTGAAGCTGGTGGACCTCGACCGCGAACCACAGCGCGCCCGTGATGCGGGCGTCCAGCGCTACGACGAGGCGGTTCTGAGCTACCAGGGCCGCCGGCTTGTCGCAGCAGTCGGCAACGAATCGATGCTGGCGGCTGCGATTCTGCGCGCGATGACGTCCAAGGATCGCGTGCTTTACTTTGTCAGTGGGCACGGTGAGCGGATGCCGGGGGCGGCGGGCGACGACCAGCTCGGCCAGCTTGCCCGCGCGCTGCGCAACGAAGGCTTCGTGGTGCACACGCTGCCGCTCCTGCAGGCGCGCGAGATACCGACCGATGCCTCGGCGGTCGTGCTCGCGGGTCCCGAAATCGACCTTGTCGAGCAGGAGATCGCGGCGCTGCAGGGCTACCTCGCGCGGGGGGGCGGGGTGCTGGCACTGCTCGATCCCGCGGCACTGCCCCATCTCGAGCGCTGGGTGGCGACGCACGGCATAGCGCTCGGTGATGATGTCGTGATTGATCGCGTCAATCGCCTGGCGGGCACCGTGGGCACCGATGTGCTCGTGCCGCAGTGGCGTGAGCACCCGATTTTCGAGGGCCATGAAGGGGCGGCGGTCCTGGGGCGGGCGCGCGGGGTCGAGCTGACCCCGGCGAGTCGGGCGACTCTGCTGGCGCGCACCATGCCGCAGAGCTTCCTCGCCGCCGGCGCCCAGCGCATCCGCGAGGGGGCGTTCGAACTCGATCCGTTGACCGATCGTCGCGGTCCGGTCGGCGTGATGGCGGTCGCGATGCTCGCTCGGCCCGGGGGCGAGCGCCCCGGCCGCCTGGTCGTGGTCGGCGACGCGGACTTCGCGACCGACAACTATCTCGCACTGGCCGGCAACCGGGACGTCTTGCTGCGCACGATCGATTGGCTGGTGGAGCGTGAAGCCACGGGGGCGCGCGACCGCGGTCCGGAGGTCAATCAGCGACCCCTCTCGCCCATTCTGGTTTCGGCGCGCCTGTCGGAGGTGATTCTCTGGGGTGGAGCACTGGCATGGCCGGCGCTCTTCGTCGTGGCCGGCGCGATGGTCACCGTCGCGCGACGTCGGCGGCGCTGAGGACGGAGAGCGATGGATCCATTGCGCCGGACGTTGGTTTCGCTGCTGGTGATCGCTGTGGCCCTCGGGGCGACCTGGGAGGCGATCCGGCGCGCAGCGCCGCCGCCGCAGCCACCACTGGCCGAGAGCCGGCCTGTGCTTGCCCTGAGTGAGGGCCAGATCGAGGCGTTCTCGGTGCGCTCCTGGCAGGGCGCGTTCACGGCGCGCAGGGGCGCTGCGGGGTGGTCGGTCATGCGGCTCACGCTCGAGCCGGGGGTGATCGAAACGATCGGCGGGCGGGTGTCCGCGCCGCGCACGGCCGAGCAGATCGACGTGGCCGTTGCAGAATTCGTCACTGAACTCGTGGCGCTGCCTGAAGTCGACGCTTTCGCCCGCGGCAACGAGCCGTGGTCGGCCTTTGGGCTGGACAAGCCGGGGCTCGCGATCACACTCGAGCTGGCCCGAGGCGAGGCGATCGCGCTCGAGATCGGCGACACGACGCCGGGTATGCCCGGACTCTATGCGCGTGTCGTCGGACCGCCGCGACCGGGCAGCGCGGCCCGGGCCGCACCCGCGGACGAAGTCCTTCGGATCGGGACCCTCTTCCGAACGCAGGTCGATGCCGTTTTCTGGCGCCTGCGCGGTCTCGCCGAGGGCTGAGAGCGGGCAAATTCTTTGTCGGATTCACGCTTCGAAAGGGGTGGGCATGTCGCGCCACCCCTCCACCGTCGGGATTCCTTCACGGACTCGGGCGGCCGGGCGGTGCGGCGCGGTTCGCCGACGGGGGCGTGCCCCCGCGCAGTCGGTCGTTGGCATCTCCCGCCAAGCCCAGGTGGATCGCCTCTCGGCCCGATGGCGTGGCCCCCGTGCTCAGCCGGTCGTGGCCACGTTGCGTTGACCCAGATCGCGCCGCTTCTCGAGCCGGTCGATGGGCGGTCCCTTGGCGAGCCAGTCGGACGCGGCGCGCTGGCCGGCCCGGTACATTCCGCGCAGCATCGAGCCACGGAAGTCGAGATAGGATCCGGCGTGGAAGAGCGTGCGGTCGGGCGCGGGGTGGATCGCTTCGTAGAGCGTCACTTCGCGGTAGGGGCTGCCCTCCTGTCGCGCCAGCCGGTTGCGCTCGAGCAAGAGCATCCGGTCGACGTTGTAGGCGTTCTCGAGGAATGCGTCGGCGGTCCTCTCCAGGGCGCGCCCCAGCGTGTCCAGCGGCGCCCGACCGCGACTCTGCTCGGTGACGAGCACGGTCACGATCCGGTCGGCGCCGAGCGAGACGACGGGTGCAAGTGGGGTATTGACCAGCAGGCCACCGTCCCAGAGCAGGTGGTCGCCCACGGTGACGGCGTTGAAGAGGATCGGGATGCTCGCGCTCGCAACCAGCATGTCCACCGTGATCGCGGGCACGACCACGTATTCCGAGGCGGGCACTGCCGGCACGGGGCCGGTGACGAAGCGCACGACGCGGCCCGTGTGGACGTCCACCGCGTTGATCGCGACCCGCCGTCGCGCGGGGATGCGCTCGCTCCCGAAGAGTGTCACCAGACGTTCGCGCAGACCGCGCGTCTCGATCAGAAAGGGCTCGCGCATGCCCTCGAGCAACTCGCTCAGCAGGTCGAAGCGGCTGGTCAATATAAAATCCAGAAACATGGCCGGCACCGTTCCGGGTCGCGGCGGCCAGTAGCGGCGAGCACGCGCCAGAAACCGCCGGGTATCGGGTACGAGTCGGAACGGTAGGGTAAAGAGTTCGCGCGCCATGATGCGGGTGATCGTGAGCATCGCGGACTCGAAGAGTTTCGGGCTTGCCGCGGCCGGGGGGTCGTCCGCGATGCTGCACCAGAAATCGAGGATCTCGGTCGGCGAGAGATCGGCCGCGATCATGGCCGCGTTGAGCGCGCCCGCCGACGTGCCGCTCAGGACCGCCGGCCCCTCCGCGAACCGCGAATCCTCCAGCAGGCGCTGGTAGACGCCGGCCTGAAACGGCCCGCGTGCGCCTCCACCCGAGAGAACGAAACCGAGGCGCGAGCGCGACTCGCGCGAACTGAGCTGACTGAACATGGTCCCGCAGTATGGCGGAATCGTCGGCTCGGGACACGTCCGAACTGCGCTGGGGATCCGGCCGGGGTCCCGGTGGCGTCACCCGCCCCTGAGACGGCGCGTTCCCGCCGGCCGCGAGCGGCGTCGATTCCGCCTGGATCGGGAAAGCCATGGCGAGGTCGCTGGCGCACGCGGACGCACCGCGCACGGGCCGCGATCGTCGCCATCGCCGTACGCGCGCCGCGGACCGACCGACGATGCCCGTGACGGGGCCCGGGCGGTGGGATCGGGGCCGGTGCAGTCCCGGGGTTTGCTCGGTCGCGGGCGAGAGGCATGATGAATCTCGCGCTCCGGGGCGGGTTGCTGATTCATGGATTCACGGCGCCGTCCGCACCGTCGGAGGACTCCGGCCGAGCCGACAACCGATGCCATCCTGGATCTTCGTTCTTGCCCTGACCGCCGCCGCGATCCTGATCGCGGTCGGTTCGGGTCGTCAGAGGTGGCCCGCGCTGCGCATCGAACCCTTCCCTGCACCCTGGCGGCGCATCCTCGGACTCGCGCTGCTCGCCGTCGTGCTCGCGCTGGTCGTCTTCGTGCCCTTGCTGGCGTTTCCCTGGGTCTCCCCGACGCGCGAGGATCCGGGGATTGCCTTCGGCGAACTCTTCCTCGGTCACGCCGTGCTCGTGGCTTTTCTGCTTGCATGGTGGGTGCTCGCGGGCAGGCCCGACATCGCGCGCTTTCTGGCGCTCGATCTGGCGAACCTCGAGGACGATGCGCGACTGGGCGCGGCGACGGCTGCGGCGGGTTGGGCGGCCATGGCCATCGCCTTGCTCGGGTTGCAGGCACTGGCCCCGGAGGCCTTCCCGCGCCTGGCGGGAGACGCACCTCTCCCCGACGCGGTGCGAGCGATCGCAGCACTCGGACCGGTCGAGCGCTTCCTGTTGGCCGTGTCGGCCGGCGTGGTCGAGGAGTGCTTTTTCCGCAGCTTCCTGCAGGTTCGCGCCGGGGCCGTTCTGTCCGTGGCGGCATTTGCCGCAAGCCACATGACCTATGGTTCGCCCCTGATGCTGGCGGGCGTCGTTCCCGTGGGGATGGTCTTTGCCGCTGTTTTTGCCCGGCGGACGAGCCTCCTACCCTGCGTAGTCGGCCACATCCTGTTCGACGTGGTGCAGCTCTTCCTTTTCTTGCCGAGTGCTTCGAGCGAACGTTAAGGAGCGTCCGATGGCCGGACCGCAGTTCATTGCCTCCGCAGACGAACGCGAGATCCGCCGGGAACGCGAGAAGGCCCGCGAACTGCGGCGCAGCCCGTGGTGGCAGCGGCGTCGCGCCGCCGGTCAGTGCCATTGGTGCGGTGCCGTGGTCGGGGCCGAGGCGCTGACGATGGATCATGTGGTCCCGCTCGTGCGCGGCGGCCACTCGACGCGGGGCAATGTGGTGCCCGCTTGTAAACCTTGTAACGACGAGAAAAAACACAGTCTCGCCTTTGAATGGGAGCCACGCTCGGCGCTGCTGCGTCACGTCGACGCACGATTGCGCGAGCGGCCGCCTGAACTCGCCGGTCACGAGCCGACGCGGCGGGCCGCGGTCGCCGTGGTGCTGGCGCCCGAGGAGGCCGCTCTTCGCCTGCTGCTGATCCGCCGTGCCGAGCATCCGCAGGATCCGTGGTCGGGGCATATGGCCTTCCCCGGCGGGCGTCAGGAAGAGCAGGACCGCGATCTGGTGGCCACCGCCGTGCGCGAGACGCGCGAGGAAATCGGCCTCGACCTCGGGGTGCATGGCTCCCTGATCGCCCGTCTCGACGACGTGCAGGCATATGCCGGCGGCAATGCTCTCGACATGGTGGTCAGCCCCTTTGTCTTCGCAGTCGATCGGATTCATGATACGACGCCCGATCCACTCGAAGTTGCCGAGGCTCTCTGGGTGTCTCTGGATATTTTGCGTGACCCGGCGGCGCACGGCATCTTGCAGGTCGACCGGGGTGGATTCGCGGCGGAATTTCCGGCCTTTCACGTCGGGCAGCGGGCGATCTGGGGCCTGACCTACCGCATGATCCGGGGATTCCTCGATCGGGTCGACGGCGGCGGTCCGGCGACGGCGGACGACGACGCCGACTGATCCTGTCGTCGGGGGAGGCGATCGTGGCGCGGCTCTTCGTGAGCATCGAGCTGCCGGCTTTGGTCCGCGCGGAGATGAATCGGTTGCAGTGCGACGTTCCCGGTGCGCGCTGGGCGCCCGTCGAGCAACTCCATCTCACGCTCCGCTTCATTGGTGAGCTCGACGGTCTGGCGCGGCGTGATGCGGAAGCTGCGCTCGATGAAGTCGAGGCTGCGCCCTTCGAACTCCTGCTGGCGGGTGTGGGCCATTTCCCACCACGGGGCCAGCCGCGCGTGCTCTGGGTGGGCGTCGAGCCTTCGCCGGCGCTGCTCGAGCTGCACGAGAGGATCTGCCGGGCGCTGGGGCGAGCGGGCCTGCCGGCGGAGGCCCGTAATTTTTACCCCCACATCACGCTCGCCCGACTGCGCGACACGCCGCCGCGGGCCGTCGCTGCTTTCGTCATGCAGCACAATCTCTTCCGCGCGGGACCGATCCCGGTTGACAGCTTCCATCTCTACTCGAGCCGCCTCGGTGCGCGCGGCGCGGTGCACACGCCCGAGACGAGCTGGCCGCTCGACTGAAGCGCGGTCCTCCGCTCCAGGCCGCGGCACAGGCCCAAGGCGATCCGGGTGACCCGCGGTGCCGTCGCGACCGGTCCCCAGAGGCGGTTGCGCCGGGGACGCTCTCCCGAGAAGAGCAGGCCGCGCGCGGTTTTGCCGCACACCCCGTCGGGGTGGCTGCGTCAGAGCCGCCGCTCGCCCGAGAGGATCGCCGTGTGCAGGGCCGGGTCGAGCGGCACGTAGGCTCGGGCCGCGTCGTCGCGGAACCAGAGTGGATCCGCGACCCGCGCCGGGTCGAAACCCTCGGCCTGGAGTCTGGTTTTTCGGTTCTTGAAGTTGCCCGTCGTATCCATGGCCGCCGAGACCCGCACGAAGAGGGGACGGGCGTAGGTGGGCAAGGCCCGCTCGACGTGGCTCAGGAACGAGGCCGGGTCGAAGTCACGACCGTCCACGGGCACGACCAACGCCATGCCGGCACGGCCCTCGGTGCCGGGGACCTCGATGCCGTAAACCGCTGTCTCGTGCACACCCGGAGCGCCGTTGAGGAGGTGCTCGACCTCCATGCTGGATTCGCTCTTGATGATGATGGTCATCTTGCCGCGGCGCTTGTCGGAGCGCAGCTCGATGGTTCCGGAGATCTCGGCGAGCACGGAGGGGTCCTTGGGCTTGCGGGCCTCGAAGATTTCCGTGACGCGGGGCAGACCGCCGACGATGTCGGACGATCCGGTGGCTTCGCGCGGCTGGCGGGCGAGCATGTGGCCGGCCAGAATCTCCTGGCCCTGCTGCACCTCGATGCGGGCCTTGGCGGGCAGGTAGTGGAAGTCGAGAATCTTGCCCTCGGTGTCTTCGATGACGATCCGCGGGTGCATCTCACCCTTGTGCTCGATGACCACCAGCGCCTGGCCGCCGATGGCGGAAGTTCCTGCCGCGCCTCGGCGCCGGCCGGTCGCCGCCACCGCTTCGCTTTCCGTCCGGACCGTTTCGCCCAACACCACGTC
>SXLG01000139.1 GCA_005777805.1 Pseudomonadota bacterium | reverse complement strand
TGTAGGGCGCGTTGCCCATGCTGCCCGAGTTGTCGAAAATGACCATGACGTTCGGCGGCACCTGGTTGCCGGTGAAGATGTCGGTGTCGAGTGCCCCGGCCGGCATCGGCCCCGCTCCCAGCGCGAGCAACGCGAGCAGGCCCACGGCGGCCGGGAACCAGCGCCGCCGAACGCCGCGCGACTCTGTTGCCACCGCGCCCCGCGTCAGCTGGTACGCCACTACGAGGGCGGAGATTCCGCCGCGTGTGTGGGCGTTCGCCCTGGCGCCTGCTTGCCGCCGCTCCGACGAACTCTGCCCTACCACCACCATCCGACCCCCACGTCGCTTCCTGGAGCGCCCCCGAGGAGAGAGCGCCTCGCCGCTGCGGTTGCAAGGCCGGTGCCGGAGCGCCGGAGCGATACGGCCGCAGCTCGCGGCGGTCGCGGGCGCCGCAGACCGCGTGAAGGATAGGTGTTTGCGTAGTCCGCCGGCCGGGAGCAGGGCCGGGCTTGCCGCGCGTGCGGGTGCGCTTGCCAATCCTTGCCCGTCTGGGCGCGGCGACCCCACGACGCCTGGCGAGATTTCGACGCCCGCCGCCGTACCGCGGCGCTCGGCGCGGTGATGCTCCGGTCCGCAGCTACGACGCTTGTGGCGACGTGTGCGATCCAACGCGGCGTCGCGCGGCACGCGGTGATGGTCTGCTCTGCCGGGAGTCGGGGCAGCGGCACCGGCCTGGGCGAGAGCCGTGTCGGCATCCCCGGACGGCCGGCCATCTGGGTCCCGTCAGGTCGTCGTCTGCCGTCGCCGATCGGCCCGCCCGCGCAGATTGCTTGACGGGGCTCGATGGTGGCCGGCCGTGCCTGGCACGCGCGGTACTGGCTGGCGGAGCAGCCCTGCCAGCGCTGGAAAGCCTTGGAGAACGAGGCGGTCTCGTTGAAGCCGATGGTCCGGGCGACGGTGTCGATCTTGAGGTGTGGGTCGGCGAGGAGCGCACGCAAGCTCGTGGCGCACGTCGTCATGAAGCGGTTGCCGTGACTTGCCGAAAAGTCGGCGGTGATGATCGGCGTGCTGGCGAGGTACCAGCCGTCGGGAAGGTTGTAGTTCAGGAGCGTCTGGGCGAATGGGAGATTGACGTCACGACCGCTCCAGCCGGCAAGCGACCACTGCTGGTTGACAAGGGCTCCCACGACCCAGGGGCCGTTCATGCAGAGACCCACCGCGGCCGGCCCGTGGCTCCAAGCGCCGCTGCCCAGCTCGGAATCGCTGGTGGTCGGGAGCGTCGTCGTCACGCCGACACCCCAGACAAACCCTTGCGACACGGCTGGCGAGAGGAACACCGAGGGGTTGATGTCGCCCATGCCGAAGGCGTGCTCGGTCCCCGCGCCGAGTGTGGGTTGGTTGATGATCGGCACGATCGTACGGGTAATCAAGATTCCAATCCTCGCTCAACGAGAACGGTATCACCGGCTGGATCTTCATGATCCACACCATGTCGCGGTCGAGGCCTGCGCCGAAATTAAGGTTGTTCTGGAAGGGCACGCTGATCATGTTGGCGACCGGGTTCTGAGTCTCCCGGGCCAGCTCGGTCGTGCTCGTCCCGCCCTCGCCCTGCCCGTCATCACTGGCACCACGCCCGCGCCCGGAACGACGCTGTCGCTGCCCTACCACCGGCGGGTCGACATCTCTTCCTCGCCGCGCGGGTTTAGACAATCATAGAGAGCGGCCCTGAAGCGCTGCGCGGCGCGCTCGAGGGCGGCCTGCGGATCGGTGTCAGCCGGGATATAGACCACGGCCCGCGGGTGCGGGCGCTGCTTGCCGAGGCGCGCTTCGCCGGCCTGATCCGCGATAGGCATAATATACTTGACAACCTCGACGAGGTGCTGGCGGGAACGCTGGATGGTTTTGTCGCCGCTCGGTTGGCGGGACTGGAGGCGGTGGCTCAACGACCCGAGGCCGCGGAACTCGTTCAGGCGCAGCCGGTGCCTGTCGAGGTCCATGAGCTCCACATTCGCTTCGCCACGCCGCGCGTGGATGCGGCGACGATCGCGGTGCTGAACGGCGCCCCGGAGCGGCTGCGTGCCAACGGCACCGTGGCGGCACTGAGCCAGCAGGCGACAGCGCCGGTCCTGCTGCGGCTCGCCGCCGCGACGCGCTGGTTCAATGCACTCGACATTCTCGGCACGGTTGCATTCGCGCTCTCCGGCGTTCTGATCGCCCGGCGTGAGAAGTATTCGTTGTTTGGCGCGTTCGTGCTGGCGGTGCTGCCCGCGGTGGGCGGCGGGGTGCTGCGCGACCTCCTGTTGGCACGGTGCCCGATCGGAATCCTGGCCTCGCCACTGCCCCTGCTGCTCGTTCTCGGCACGGTCCTTACCTGCTTCGCGTTGTACCGTCTGCCGTCCGTCATGATCGCAGCGGTCACTGCGACGATCGACCGCCGCCTTCGGGCAGATGGCATCGTCTCGGTCCGCAACCTCTACGAGGTGACTGATGCGCTGGGTCTGGCCGCCTTCGCAGTGGTTTCGCAGTCGCGGTGCGTTCGTGGGCCGAGCCCCTCTGGCTGTGGGGGCCGCTGTACGCGGTGATCTCCGGCGCGGGGGGCGGCATTCTGCGCGACGTGATCCGTGCCGACGGCCCGATTTCCGTGCTGCAAACCTCCTTCTACGTCGAGGTCTGTGTCCTCTGGGGCCTCCTGCTCTCTCTCACCGTCTACTGGCTGGCACAGGAGGAACGACCAGAACTGCTGCGTCTGGCGGTCGTATGCACGGTCGCGGGCGCCCTCCTGACCCGCATGGTTGCGGTGCGCCGCGGCACCACGAGCCCGCGTGTCTGAGCCTGTCATGTCGGCCTTGGGCGAGGAGCGAGTCCCGGTCATCGTGGGTCACGCAGACCCTGCTCCTGGCGGGGAGGTCAAGTCCGGCGCAACGCTGCATGGAAAATTCGTAGTTTGGACGAGATGAGACTGGATGACCTGGCGAGGAGGTCAAGCCTGCCGCAACGCTGCATGGGCTGGTTCTCTTGTGCGGTCCGGGCGATGTCTCGACGGACTCGCCGCAACCGCAGGTGTGCCTCGGGTGGCCGTGGCGGACGATGCGACAGGAGAGCGATCCTTGCGCGGGATCAGACGGGAACGCCAACACTGGCGCGAATGTGCGCGTCGTCACGTAGGAGTGCTCGATCCTTGCGTCGGGCCAGACGGGAGTCGGTTGGAGCCGTGCGCCGTCGCGGCAGGCAGGCTACCAGCGCGGGCATGGAGGCGACCGCTCCTGGCGTTGCTGGCGCGTCCGCGCGCGGGCCGAACTCTGCGGCCCGCCGCCGGCGCGTGCTGGCCGCGATCACGCTGGGTGTGAACCTCGCCGTCATCCTCTGGGGCGCTCTGGTGCGGGCGAGCGGCTCGGGCGCGGGCTGTGGCAATCACTGGCCGCTCTGCAACGGCGAGTTCGTGCCGCGCGCCCCGGCCGTCGCGACACTGATCGAATTCGGCCACCGGCTATCGAGCGGGTTTGCTCTGCTGCTGGTGGTCGGACTCGTCCTGACGGCGCGTGGCCTGCCGCGCCGCGCGCCTTTCCGGCGGGCGGCCTGGGCCACGCTCGGTCTCATGCTGAGCGAGGCGTTGCTCGGTGCGGGACTGGTGCTGCTCGAGCACGTCGCCGACGACCCCTCGCTGGCGCGCGGCTGGTGGATGGCGGGGCATCTCGTCAACACCTTCCTGCTGGTCGGGGGGTTGGCACTGACCGTCTGGTTCGCCGGGGTGGCGGGCGAGCCCGGTACCCCGGCCGAGGCCGGGGAGGGGCGGCCGGATGGGCGCGTGCAGCCTGCGCCCCCGATCGCACTGACCGCGCTGGTGCTGGGGGGCGTGTTGCTGCTCGGGGTGAGCGGCGCCATCACCGCACTGGGCGATACGCTCTTCCCGGTCACGAGCCTCGAGCAGGGGCGCGCGCTCACCTTCGCGCCCGAGGCTCATCTTTTTGTGCGACTACGGATCTGGCACCCGCTGATCGCACTGGCCCTTGGCGGGTTGCTCGTGCCGGCGACACGCTCTCTCGTGCGAGCCTCTCGTGATCCGGTCGCGCCACGCCTGCGGGTGGCACTCGTTGCGATTTACGCAGCACAGCTCGGCGTCGGGCTGTCGGATGTGCACTGGCTCGCGCCGGTCTCGATCCAGCTCGTGCACCTGCTGCTCGCCGATCTGATCTGGATCCTGCTCGTGTGGCTGGTGGCCGCCGTCTTCTGGCCAGCGCCCCTGCGCGGCCGCCGTCGTGTCGCGGCCGGCACAGCGGAACGACTCGCGGAGTCGGCTTGATCGGTCTAGACTTTGGTACGACCAACAGCGCCGCCGCGCTCTGCGGACCCGATGGCGAGGTCCGGTTTGCACTGCACGACACGCCCGGCGGTGAACGCAGCGCGACCTTCCGCTCGGTGCTCCACTTTCCGACCGAGCGCCCGCCGCTGGGAATCGCTCCGACGGCGTGGGCGGGACCGCGTGCGCTGGCGGCTTATCTCGACGAAGGGGGCGGCCGGCTCTTGCAGTCACTCAAGAGTCACCTCGCGAGTCGAACTTTGCGTGAGACGTTCGTCCACGGCCACCGCTTCGAGCTCGAGGATCTGCTCGCCGTGATTCTGCGCGAGTTGCGCCTGGCAGCCATGGCCCAGCTCGGCGATCCGGGCTCTGCCGTGCTGCTCGGCCGGCCGGTGCACTTCGTGCGCAGTGAGGAGAGCGCGTCGGGTGCAGCTGCGGAGGCCGATGCGTTTGCCGAGGGCCGTCTCATCGAGGCCGCACGCCGTGCCGGTTTCTCGCACATCGAGGTCGAGTTCGAGCCGGTGGCCGCGGCGGCCGAAGTCGAGGCGCGACTCGAGCGGGACGAGTTGGTGCTGATCGCCGATTTTGGTGGGGGCACCAGTGATTTCTGCCTGATCCGGCTCGGGCCCGAACAGCGCCGTCTGGCGGACCGTCGCGCCAGTGTTGTGGCGGTGGCCGGGGTGACGCGCGCCGGAGACGCGCTCGACGGCCGGATCGTGCGCGCGCAGGTCGCGCCGGCCCTCGGGCTCGGCCGGGAGGGTCTCTCCGCCGAAGGGCACGCGCTGCCGTTTCCGCGCTGGGTCTACGCCAGCCTCGAGCGCTGGGAGGATCTCTCGCTGCTCGCCGAGCCGCGCCGGCTCGACGCGCTCCATCGCCTCGTCCAGCACGAGGAACGCAAGGCCCGTACCGAGGGCGACCGCACCCATCGCTTCCTCGAGAGCATCGTCTACCTGGTCGAGAACGACCTCGGCCACTTGCTGGCACGCGAGGTCGAGCGCACCAAGGTCGCACTCTCGACCGAGGGCTCGGCGACCCTGCGCTTCGACGCACTGCCGCGACGGCTGCGCGGTACGTTCGGACGCGAAGCCTTCGAAACCTGGATTGCCCCCGAGATTGAGTTGCTGGATGGCGCGCTCGACGATCTGCTGGCGCGCGGCGGGATCGGAGCCGGTGCGGTCGATCGTGTCTTCCTGACCGGGGGCAGCTCGCTCGTGCCGCGCGTGCGCGCCCTCTTCACGGAACGCTTTGGCGCGGAGCGAATCGCGTCGGGCGGCGAACTCACCAGCGTGGCAAGTGGCCTCGCGCGCCTGGCGGCCCGGCACGAAGGCGCCGCGCAGAGCTAGCTCCCGCCGGCGCGACGAGCTGTGCTTGCCAAGGTGGGTCTGCGCGCTGGGGGGGCTGTGCAGAGCCAAGTCCTCGCGGCGCGACGAGCTGTACTTGCCAAGCTGAACTTCCCCGCTTGGCGGGCGCTGCGCTCAGCTCGTTCCTCTGGGCACGACGCTGCGGCGGCGGGGCGTTTCCGAGCGGCTGCGGCGGGGTGGCTCACGCAGACCGGCGAGCGTGAGGATTTCGGATTGATGCGCCTCCACTTCGAGCATGCCGGCCTCGATCGCGGCCGCGGCGCGATCGAAGTCGAGCAGGCGGATGCCCGCGAGGCCAGGCTCGAGCAGCAGGTCCGGTGGGTCGCCGCCCATGCGGCTGCGCGTGAGGCGATCCTGCATCACGTGGAGAGCGCCCGCGCTCGAGTCGAAGAAGCCGGGTGGCTTGCGCTGATCGCGCTCGCGGTCGCGACTGGCGAAGAGTGCCCGCGCCGGGGCCTCCAGCCGCGCACGCAGCCGGTCGGGTAGGCGGGCAAGCACTTCGTCTACGCTCGGGGTCTCGAGTGCGGTCGCGCGCAGCAGGCGGTTGCGCCCCTCGAGGTCGCCGCTCAGATTGACCGCCACGACCACCTCGGCGCCGAGCGCCCGGCAGACCGACACCGGCACCGGGTTGACCAGCGCTCCGTCGACCAGCCAGCGGCCGCCGATCTGGACCGGTGCGAAGAGTCCGGGCATCGAGATCGAGGCGCGCACGGCTTCCTGCAAGGGGCCCTGCGTGAACCAGATTTCGCGACCTGTATCGAAATCGGTGGCGACGCAGCCGTAGGGCCGCGCCAGATCCTCGATGGCGATCTCGCCAATCGTGCGGGCGATGGCATCAAGGATGCGCGGGCCGCCGAGGAAGCCGCCACGGCCCGCGCCCGGATTGGCGAAGCGCAGGACTTCGAGCTTGGTCACGCCGACGGCCCATTGCTGGATCTGGTCGAGGCGCCCGGCGGCCCATGCCGCACCGACCAGCGCGCCGATCGAGGTTCCCGCCACCACGTCGGGTTCGATGCCGAGCGCGGCGAGCCCGCGCAGCACCCCGATGTGAGCCAAGCCGCGCGCCGAGCCGCTGCCCAGCGCAAGCCCGATGCGCGGCCGCGCCGGCGTCTCCGCGGCCG
>SXLG01000138.1 GCA_005777805.1 Pseudomonadota bacterium | reverse complement strand
TCATGCACGTGATCGCGGCCCAGGCGGTGGCGTTGGCGGAGGCCGCCCGGCCCGAGTTTCGCGCCTATCAGCAGCAGGTGGTTGCCAACGCCCGTGCTCTGGCTGCGGCACTGATCGAGCGCGGCTTCCAACTGGTCTCGGGCGGCACGGACAACCATCTTCTTCTCATGGACCTCCGGGCCTCGGAGACCACGGGCCGGGTCGCTCAGGAGACGCTCGACCAGGCTCGCATCACGACCAACAAGAATACGGTGCCCTTCGAGACCCGCTCGCCCTTCGTCACGAGCGGAATCCGGCTGGGGACACCCACGGTGACCACGCGCGGGATGCGTGAGCCCGAGATGGCGGAGATCGCCGAGCTGATCACGCGTGCGCTCGGTGCGGTAGGCAACGACACCGCATTGGCGCAGATCGCCGAGGAGACCACGGCCCTGTGCCGGAGGTTCCCGCTCTACCGGCGCTGAGCGGCCGCCGAGCCCCGCCATGAAGTGCCCGGGCTGCCGCAGCTTGGAGAACCGGGTCATCGATTCGCGGCTCGGGCGCGACGGCGACATGATCCGCCGCCGCCGCGAGTGCGAGGGGTGCACGCGTCGCTTCACCACCTACGAGCGGATCGAGGAATACCTGCCGCTGATCGTGAAGAAGGATGGCCGGCGGGAGCCTTTCGAACGCTTGAAGATCCAGGCGGGCCTGACCAAGGCCTGCGAGAAGCGTCCGGTGAGTGCCGAGCGGATCGCCACCACGGTCGATGCCATCGAACGCTCGATCCTCGATCGGGGCGAGAAGGAAGTGGTGAGTACAGTGATCGGCGAGGCCGTGATGGCGGCACTGCACGATCTCGACCCGGTCGCCTACGTGCGCTTCGCCTCGGTCTATCGCTCTTTTCAGGATCTCGATGAGTTCGTGGGCGAGCTCGAGCAGCTTCTGCGCGAGCGCCGTGCGGGATCGGCGAGGCCACGCCCCCGGGCTCCGCGCAAGGCGGCCGGGGTGCGATCGGGAAAGGGTGACTGACGGGCGTGGCTGTGCGAGCGCCACGGCGAGAGAGCGCTGCCGCGGACTCGCGCTGGATGGCCTGCGCCCTCGAGCTCGGGCGGCGCGGACTCGGCCGGACCCATCCGAATCCAGCGGTCGGTGCGGTCGTGGTTCGGGCCGGGCGAGTCGTCGGACGCGGCTGGCACGCGCGCGCCGGAGAGGCCCACGCAGAGATCGTGGCGCTGCGTGACGCCGGCGCCCGTGGCCGTGGCGCGACTCTATACTGTACGCTCGAGCCCTGCACGACCAGCGGCCGGACTCCGCCCTGCGTCGGGGCCGTCATCTCCTCGGGTGTTCGACGTGTGGTGGTGGGGACCATCGATCCGCATCCTCGGGTTCGCGGGCGCGGCCTGCGCGCGCTGCGCGCCGCCGGGATCGAGGTGTCCTCTGGAATCGAGGAGAGCGCGGCGCGCGAACTGATCCGGGGCTTTGTCAGCGTCGTGACGCGCGGCCGTCCCTGGGTGCGGCTCAAGCTCGGCACGAGCCTCGACGGCCGCATTGCCACCCGGAGCGGCGATTCGCGCTGGGTCACGGGTGCGGCGGCCCGCGCTCGAGTCCATCTCTGGCGGGACGAGTTCGACGGCGTTCTGGTCGGCTCGGGGACGGCGCTGGCCGACGATCCCCTGCTGACCTGCCGGCGGCGTGGCGGACGGGATCCCGTGCGGATCGTGCTCGATCGACGTCTGCGGCTTCCCGTCGGGGCGCGTATGCTTGTCGACGGGCGCTCGCCGGTGTGGATCGTCACGGACGGTCGTGCGCCGCCCGTTCGTCGTCGCCGGCTCGAGGCCGCCGGGGCGCGCGTCCTCGTGGTCACGCCCGCGCCTTCGGTGGCCTGGATAGATACAGTGCTTGGTGAGCTGGCGCGACAGGGCTTGACCTCGCTCTTGGTGGAAGGCGGCGCGGGTATCGCCGCCGCCCTCGTCGTCGCCGATCGGGTCGATGAGTTCGCGCTCTTCCAGGCG
Source organism: Pseudomonadota bacterium (assembly GCA_005777805.1). Lineage (GTDB taxonomy): Bacteria > Desulfobacterota > Binatia > UBA12015 > UBA12015 > SXLG01. Next base: position 3,918 of record SXLG01000138.1, on the reverse strand, counting down.
CCTCTCTTGATCGGAGCCGATGGCGTGCCAATCATCGAGGGCATGGGCGTCACCCGGCTGAGCGATGCGCCGCGGCTTGCGTGCGTGGCGACCGAGCGCATCGGGAGTGACGTCCTGCTCTGTTTCGAGCGGGCCACGGTGCGGAGAAGACAGGCGTGAGATCGGCTCCCGAGGCACTGCCGGAAGCCATCGCCCGTATCGCTGCTGGCGGTGCGGTGTTGGTGGTGGATGACGCGCAAAACCCGCAGAGCGGCGACGTCTGCGTCGCGGCGGAGCGGATCGAGGCCCACCATGTGAGCTTCATGGCGGCCGAGGCGCGTGGCCTGGTCTGTCTCGCGATGCTGCCGGCGGACATGGCACGCTTGGGCATCCCGCTCCTCCCGCCGGATCGCTCCTCCGAACGGGCGCCGGCATACGGTACCTCCTTCGAGGCGCGCGAGGGCGTGTCCACGGGCATCTCCGCGGCGGACCGGGCGCACACCATTCGCGTAGCGGTCGATCCGGCGAGTGGTTCGGGCCAGATCGTGATGCCGGGTCACGTGCCACCGATTCAGTGTGTTCCGGGTGGTGTTCTCGAACATACCGGCGCGGCCGAGGCGATGGTCGATCTGGTGCGCATGGCTGGGCTGCGTCCGGCCGCTGTCGGCTGCACCGTGCTTGACGCCGAGGGCAATGTCGCGAGCGGTGCCGTGCTGGTCGGCTTCGCCGAAGCCCATGGGCTACGGGTGATCGAGATCGGGGCTGTGGTGCGCCACCGCCTGCGCTCCGAGTTGCTGGTCGAGCGGCTCGCCGAGACCGAGCTCGAGAGCGACTACGGCGGTTCGTGGCGGGCGATTGCGTACCGCAACCGGATCGACGATTCCGAACATCTGGCGCTGGTTCGGGGCCGGATCGACGGCGGCACGCCGCTTCTCGTGCGCGTCCACTCGCAGTGCCTCACGGGTGATGTCCTTGGTTCGCGGCGCTGTGATTGCGGCGAGCAGCTCCAGGCGGCCATGGCGCGGATCGCCCGGGAGGGCTCGGGGGTTCTCGTCTATCTCCACCAGGAAGGGCGGGGCATCGGCCTTGCTAACAAAATTCGCGCTTACGCTCTTCAGGACGAGGGCTTCGATACCGTGGAGGCGAATCTCGAACTGGGGTTCCAGGACGATCAGCGGGACTACGGCATCAGTGCTCAGATCCTCCGCGATCTTGGGGTGCATCGGGCGCGCCTGCTCACCAACAACGAGCGCAAAATCGAGGGCCTCTCGGGCTACGGGCTTGGGATCGAGGAGCGGGTGCCGCTCGAGGTCGAGGCGCACGCCGACAACATCGGCTACCTTCGGGTGAAGCAGCGCAAACTCGGCCATCTTCTCTCGGGACTCGACCGGAAGAGTGGCGAGGAATCGTAGGTGCACGAACACACGGGAACCCTCGATGGCGCGCGTCTGCGGATCGCGATCGTCGTTTCGCGCTTCAACCGCGCGGTGACCGGATCCCTGCTCGAAGGGGCACGTGAGGGGCTCGCTGCTGTCGGCGTGGCCGACGACGACATCGCGGTCTTCCACGTGCCGGGCGCGTTCGAGATCACCGTGGCGACCGAGCGTTGCGCTGCGAGCGGTCGATTTGACGCAGTGGTTTGTCTTGGTGCCGTCATCCGGGGCGAGACGCCGCACTTCGATTTCATTGCCAGCGAGGTGAGTCGGGGCGTGGGTGAGGTGTCGATACGCCATTCCTGTCCGGTCGCCTTTGGTGTCCTCACCACGGACACCATGGAGCAGGCACTGGCGCGTGCCGGCCGGGGCCACGGCAACAAGGGCCTCGAAGCTGCCCAGACGGCCATCGAGATGGTCCGTCTGCTGCAGCAGATTCCCGGCGCCCCCGGCGCGTCCCGACCAACCCTCGCTGCTGACCGCGAGTTTGACGAGCCGTTGGACGCGGCTCTTCGCAACGTCCCGTGAGCGCTCCGATCGAACAGCGGGTGCGCCGGCAGGGTCGCATCCTCGCCGCGCAGGCGCTCTACCAGGCGGAGATCACCGGCGGGGACGCGACGGAGGCCGTCGCGGTCGCGAGTCGGATCGGGGCCGAGGAGGAAGGGCACGCGCCGAGCGAGCCCGCCGAGGAGTGGGCTCGCTGGCTGGTCGAGCAGTTCACCGGGCGTCGGTTGCAGGTCGATCATCTGATCGAGGAGACGTCGGCGAACTGGCGTCTCGATCGCATGGCGCGCATGGATCTGCAGATCCTCCGGATCGGCGTGACCGAGCTCGCGGTGGGACGTGCTGACGTGCCCACGCCGGTCGCAATCGACGAGGCGATCGAGGTAGCGCGCGTGCTGGGTTCCGAGCAGGCACCGGCCTTCGTCAATGGAGTGCTCGACGCGGTGTCGCGGCGTCTCGCGGCGGTGGCCGACGGAGGGGCAGGCGAGTGACGGTGGCGGTACCGGGGCGCTTCGATCCCCAGATCGAGGCGCGCTGGAGGGAGTTCTGGCGCCGCGAAGGGATCTTCCGCGCCGGCCGCCGTCCGGGGGCCGAGCGGCGTTACGTGTTGGAGATGTTCCCCTACCCGAGTGGCGACCTCCACATGGGGCACGGCAAGAACTATTTTATCGGCGATGCGCTCGCCCGCTACTGGGTGATGCGCGGCTACGACGTGCTGCATCCCTTCGGGTGGGACGCCTTCGGTCTGCCCGCCGAGAACGCCGCCATCAAGACCGGTATCCCGCCCCGCGCCTGGACGATGCGCAACATCGCGGAATCGCGCGCCTCGCTTGACGCCGCGGGAATCATGTACGACTGGGATCGCGAGGTGACGACCTGCGAGCCGGATTACTACCGCTGGACGCAGTGGATCTTCCGCCTGCTCTGGGAGAAGGGCCTCGCGTATCGGGCGCGGGCGACCGTCAACTGGGATCCGATCGACCAGACGGTTCTGGCCAACGAGCAGGTCGACGCCAGCGGCCGGAGTTGGCGCAGCGGCGCCCTGGTGGAGAAGCGCGAGCTGGACCAGTGGTTCTTTCGCATCACGGCCTATGCGCAGCGCTTGCTGGATGATCTCGACCTCCTCGAGGGCTGGCCCGAGAAGGTCAAGGCCATGCAGCGGAATTGGATTGGACGCAGCGAAGGGGCGGACATCGAGTTCGCGCTGGAGGATCGCGCGGATTCGATTCGTGTCTTCACGACGCGGCCCGATACGCTCTTTGGTGCGACCTTCATCGTCTTGGCGCCGGAGCATCCGCTGGTGGCCGAGCTTGTGCGACCGGAACGATGGGAGGCCGTATCGGCCTACGTCGAGGCGACACGCCGGCGCAGCGAGATCGAGCGTCAGAGCCTCGACCGGGAGAAGACCGGGATCGACACCGGTGCCTGTGCCATCAATCCCGTCAATGGGGAACGGCTCCCGGTGTGGATCGCCGACTATGTGTTGATGGGCTACGGCACGGGCGCGATCATGTCCGTGCCGGCGCACGACGGGCGCGACTTCACGTTTGCGCGTGCCTTTGGTCTCCCGATCCGTACGGTGATCGTCGATCCCGCGGGTCCTCCGGCGACGGGCGTGGAACCCGACCTTGTCTTCGAGGACGACGGCGTGCTCTGCGCTTCGGGACGTTTTGACGGGCTACCTAATCGCGAGGGCGGCCAGCAGATCGTCGCGGATCTCGAGGCGCGTGGGCTCGGCCGCCCGCGCGTGACGTATCGGTTGCGGGACTGGCTGGTGAGTCGGCAGCGCTACTGGGGCACCCCGATTCCGATGCTCCACCGTGCCGACGGTACGGTGACCGCGGTGCCGGAGGAGCAACTCCCGGTGCGTCTGCCCGAGATCGAGGACTTTCTGCCCAGGGGCCGCTCGCCGCTCGCTTCCAGTGAGGAGTTTGTCCGCGCTCGAGATCCGGAGACGGGCGAGGAGGGTCGCCGCGACACCGACACGATGGACACCGTCGTG
>SXLG01000137.1 GCA_005777805.1 Pseudomonadota bacterium | reverse complement strand
GTCCGGATCTCCAGCCGATCATGGAGCACAAGCGTGCCCGCAGGGGTGACGATGGTTTGTGTGTGCATGGATCAAATCCCTCCTCTGTCGAACCTGGGGGAGAAGATGCCAAAGGCGGTGGACAGGCAGTGTCCCGATCGACTCGCGGCCCATCGGAGGTCAGCGACGCTCCCCGAGTGGGCCCGCGCTCTCACCCGCACCCGACGACCCATCCACGGGGTGTGGGTGAGAGCGCGGGCATGACCGGCTATCCATGGCGCGTCGTTGACACGCGAGGATCGCTCAGCGAAGCCAGCACGCGGTGCGCCCGTGGCTCAATTGGATAGAGCATCAGACTTCGGATCTGAGGGTTGCAGGTTCGAGTCCTGCCGGGCGCGCTTCTCTTCTCGTGCCCGCCGTGGGCTCTCGAGCCCGGCGCGGGTCGTGGTGGCGAGCCGCCGCCTTGCTTAGAGCGCTGCCATGTCGGGCGAGGTGCGGATCCAGAAGGACGGGGCGCTCGGCTGGCTCGTGATTGATCACGAGCGGCGGCGCAACGCGATGACCGGGGCGATGTGGCAGGCCATCCCCGGTGCGTGCCGCACGCTCGAGGATGATCCCGAGGTGCGGGTGATCGTCCTGCGCGGCGCGGGGCAGACGGCATTCGTCTCGGGCGCGGATATCTCGGAGTTCGAGCGCCTTCGCACCGGTGAGGCGGCGCGACAGTACGACGAGGACAACGCGCGCGCCTTCGCGGCTCTCGGCGCGCTCGACAAGCCGCTGCTCGCCATGATCCACGGCTTCTGCGTCGGTGGCGGGTGCGCGCTCGCCCTCCACGCCGACCTTCGCTTCTGTGACGAAGCCGGTGTTTTCGCGATTCCAGCCGCACGGCTGGGTCTCGGCTACTCGGCCGAGGGGATCGCAACCCTCGTCGCGACGGTCGGTCTGCCGGCAGCGAAGGAACTCTTCTTCACCGCGCGACGCTTCCCGGCGCCCGAGGCGCTGCGGCTTGGATTGGTGAGCGAGATCGTTCCGGCCGCGCAACTCGAAGCCCGCGTGCGCGAGGTCGCGGGCGAGATCGCAGCCAACGCACCACTCACGCTGCGCAGTGCCAAGCGGATCATGCGCGAACTTGGTCGGGCGGAAAGGGCTCGGGACCCGGCCGCGATCAGCGACTCGATTGCTGCCTGCTACGGCAGCGCCGACTACGCCGAGGGGGTGGCGGCCTTCCTCGCCAAGCGGCCGCCGCGCTTCGCGGGGCGCTAGGGGCCCGTCCCCGACGCTTCCTTGCAACCGCGGATCCTGTGCGGGATGCAGGCAGCGGCGGCCCTCCAGCCGAATTCGTAAAGCTACTTGCGGAACAGGACCCTGGCCGCGGCACGGAGGAACCCGGCGAACGCCGGTCCTGGCGAGAGACTCGAGCTCATCCGCGCCGGAGGCCGTCCGTGGCGAACTCCGGCCTCTGGCGAGGGGCGCCGGCCCGCCGCCCTCGACTCGAGCACTGCGCGGTTCACGACCGCGGGTGCGGGCAGGCGAACGTTGGAGCGTGGCTTGCGAGCGGCGCTTTCCTCGGCGAGCCTGCTCGGGCCCCAGCGGTGGGGCCGGGAGGTGAGATGTCGCAGCGTCCGTTCAAGGTACTCGGGGTCCAGCAGATCGCGGTGGGAGCAGCGGATAAATCCGAGTTGCGTCGGCTCTGGATCGACCTGCTCGGCCTTGCTCTCAAGGGCAATTTTCGCAGCGAGAGCGAGAACGTCGACGAGGATATCGCGCTCTGCGGCTCGGGTGCGGCCGAGGTCGAAGTCGATCTGATGCAGCCGATCGACCCCGACAAGAAACCGCGAGTTCACGAGCCTCCGTTGAACCACATCGGGCTCTGGGTCGACGACCTGGCAGCGGCGGTCGAGTGGCTCGGAGGCGCGGGCGTGCGCTTTGCGCCGGGGGGCATCCGGCGCGGTGCCGCAGGCCACGAGGTCTGCTTCATTCACCCGCGCGGGGACGCGAACTCGCCCGTCGGCGGCTGCGGCGTCCTGATCGAGCTGGTGCAGGCACCGCCGGGCCATCCGGGAAGCGCCTGAGCAGATTTGCCGGATTCCCGCGTCAGCGATTGGCGTGCAGGCGATAACGGATCGGCAGACTCTTGACGCCGCCGACCAGCGCCGAGTGCAGTCGCGTCACCGGTCCCGCCAGCTCGATCTCGGCGAAGCGCGGCAGGAGGTGCTTGAAGACCATCTCCAGCTCCAGGCGGGCGACGTGCGCGCCAAGGCAGTAGTGCTCGCCGACGCCGAAGCCGATGTGCCGATTCGGTGATCGATCGACGCGGAAGTTGAAGGGATCCTCGAAGATCTCCTCGTCGCGGTTGGCGGACGGGTAGAAGAGCCCGAGCACGTCGCCCTTGCGAATTTTGCGGCCGCGGAGCTCGACGTCCTCGGTCGCGGTGCGCGCGAAGTGGATGATCGGGCTCGTCCAGCGCACGATCTCCTCGACCGCGCTCGGCAGGAGCGCGGGATTCTGCTGGACCCGGCGCATCTGCTCGGGGTTCTCGACGAAGGCGAGCAGCCCGCCACTGGTGGCGTTGCGTGTGGTCTCGTTGCCCGCGACCACGATGATGAGACACCAGGTCAGCACATCGATTTCCGGGATCGGTTCGCCGTTCACCTCGAGGTGCGCGAAGACCGAGACCAGGTCGTCGGTCGGATTGCGGCGCTTCTCGGCGACGAGGTGCGTGAAGTAGGTGAAGAGTTCGGCCATCGCCTCCATCGAACTCTCGCGCGAGTCCTTGCCGGGCGTCTGGAAGTCGGGATCGGTGGCCCCGATCGTGCGGTTGGTCCAGTCGAAAAGCAGCGGCCAGTCCGCCTTCGGTACGCCGAGCATCCACCCGATGACCGCGATCGGCAACGGCGCCGAGACCTCGTGCACGAAATCGCATTCGCTCTCGAGGCCACGCGCCAGCAGGCCGTCAATGATCTCGGTGGCGATCTTCTCGATGTCGGCGTGCAGGTGGCGCATCTTGCCGGGGGTGAAACGCTTGCTGACGGCCTTGCGGTAGTCGGTGTGCTTGGGCGGATCCATCTGGATCAAGGTTTTCGGGAAGAGATCCTCGACCTCGGGCTTGTTCTGCAGGACGATTCGCGGACCGTTGAGGAAGCGCGCGGGATCCTTGCCGATGGCGACCAGGTCGTCGTACTTCGTGATCGCCCAGAAGGGCGGACCCTGCGTGCGTTCCCAGCGGAACACCGGCTGCTCGCGACGGAGCTTGGTGAAGAGTGGGTGGGGGTAGCCGCGGGCCGCGTAGTCGGAGGGCTCGATCAAGTTGAAGCCGGCAAAGCCGGGCACGTCATCCGTCACATCCATGGGACCTCCACACCAGAGCAAACGATCGTTGGCCAACGTAGTCGAGTTTCAGTTCCGGGGCAAGGCGCTCGTTGCGAATAAGTTATTCCCGGCGCGGCTATTCTTGCGGCCCCTCCGGGGGCGTGAGAGGGAGCCCTCGCGAGGGCGGACGGTGTTGGATCTTGGGTGCACCCGGCTGGTGGGGGAGGGAGTTCGGACATGGCCAAGGAGATCTGGCTGCTCAGACACGCCGAGACCGAGTGGAGCCGCAATGGCCGGCATACTGGCCGGACCGATCTGCCACTCCTCCCCACCGGCGAGGAGCACGCCCGGCTGCTCCGCCCGCAGGTGGCGGTCCATGCCTTCGCGCTCGTGCTGACCAGCCCCCTCCAGCGTGCCGTGCGGACCTGTGAACTGGCGGGCCTGCTCGAGCGCGCCGAGCGTGATCCCGATCTCGAGGAATGGGACTATGGCGATTATGAGGGCTTGACGACGCCCCAGATCCGCACGGGCGTTCCCAACTGGACGATCTGGGACCATCCGGTGCCCGGCGGCGAGACGGCCGAGGACGTGGCCGCGCGCGCCCGGCGCATCCTCGACCGCGCGATGTCGGTGGAGGGCGACGTCGCGCTCTTCTCGCACGGCCACTTCCTTCGCGTGCTCACCAGCACCTGGCTGCGGCTCGGCCCCGATCGCGGGCGGAGTTTCGGGCTCGATACCGGCACCATCTGCATCCTTGGCTTCGAGCGCGAGAACCGGATCATCCGGGTGTGGAACGAACCGCCACATCTGGTCGTCGCCCGCCACGAGCGATCGCGCTGACCGGGCGCGGCCCGGCCCGATCGTCTGCTACCGCAGCAAGGGTCGATGGATCGTGACCGGCGCCGCGCTTTCCGCCTGCTCTTCCTCTGTCTCGTCTGCACCGGGATGGGGCAGGCGATGCTCTTCGCCATCCTGCCGCCGGCAGCGCGCGAACTCGGACTCTCGCCGGTGCAGGTGTCGATCATCTTCGTGGCCTCGGCGACGATTTGGGTCTTTGTCAGTCCGATGTGGGGCCGGCGCAGCGATGTCGTCGGTCGCCGCCGTGTCATCCTCACGGGCCTGCTCGGCTTCGCGCTCTCGATGGTGTGTCTGGCGACCACGCTGGCCGGGGCGCTCGGCGGCTGGATTTGGGCCCCGCTGGTCTGGCCGGCCCTGATCGCCTCGCGCTGTCTCTTCGCGCTCTTCGGCTCCGGTACCGGGCCCGCGTCGCAGGCGTATGTCGCCGATCGAACCGAGCGCGAGGAGCGCACCGCCGGCGTCGCACTGCTCAACGCCGCCTTCGCTTCCGGTCAGACGCTGGGGCCGGCTGTGGGTGCGGGGCTGGCTATATTTGGCTTGCTGGCGCCGATCTACTTCTCGGCGGCGCTCGCGGTGTTGAGTGCTGTGGCGATCTGGAACTGGTTGCCCGAGACCCCGCCGCATCGGGTCTCGCCGGCCGCGGCGGTGCCTCGCGTTCGCTTCACCGACCCCCGCGTGCGGCCTTTCGTGCTGATCTCGATCCTGGTGCAGGCGGCGCGCTCGACGACCACGATCACGCTCGCTTTCTTTTTGCAGGACAGGCTCGGGCTCGACGCCGGGGCGACCGGCCGGATCGCCAGCCTGGGCTTCATGGTGCTCGCGATGGCCGGCCTTGGCGTGCAGGCGACGGTGGTGCAGCGGCTCCGGCCCGCGCCCGCGCCGATGATCTTCGCGGGGCTGGCCAGCGCGCTCGCGGGCTTCGTCCTGCTGGTGGCTGGCGCGAGCTTGGCGCCGCTGCTCGGCGGGTTGGCACTGCTCGGCATGGGGCTCGGGCTGACCGCGCCGGGCAATGCGGCGGCGTCGTCGCTCGCGGTCCGGCCCGAGGAGCAGGGTGCTGTCGCCGGGGTGACCGGCGCGATCGGCGTGGTCGGCAACATCTTTGGACCTCTGCTCGGGACCTTGCTCTACGAGGTCTCCCCGGACGGGCCGTATATGTTGAATGCCGCTTTCATGGCCATCGGCTTGACGTTTGCCGCGGCACACCCGAGGGTGCGCCGAGCGAGGCCATAGGTGGCAAAGGGGCTCATCCTCCAGCCGACCTGGCGGCTGCGAAACGGCCGGCCGGTCGTGTTGCTTTTCGGCCGACTCGAGGACGGCCCGGCTTTCGTGGTCGAGGACGACCGTGCCCGGCCGGCCGTCTACGTGGCCATGACCGACGTCGAGGCGGTCGCGCACGAGCCCGGCACGGACATCGAGATCCGGGGCGGGCTCACCGATCTCGCGGGCCGGCCGGTGGCGCGCGTGCGGCTCGGGCGGCCGGCCGATGTGGCGCCGCTACGCGACCGCCTGCGCGCGCGTGGCATCGAGCCGCTCGAGGGCGATCTGCGCTTTGCCTACCACTATCTGATTGACCGCGGGCTGCTCTCGGCCATCGAGATCGAGGGTGAGGGGACCTGCCGGGACGGGCTGGTCCATTTCCAGAATCCCGTACTGCGACCGGCCGAGGTGCGGCCGCAACTCTCCGTTCTTTCGCTCGACATCGAGACCTCGCCGGCCGCCGACCGTGTGCTGGCGGTCGCGCTGGTCGGGGCCGGGGCCGACGAGGTGCACCTGGTGTCGGCACGAGCGGTGGCCGGGGCGATCGTGCATCCCACGGAATCGGCACTGCTTCAGGGCACTGTCGCGGCGATCCAGCGGATCGACCCCGACGTCGTGGTGGGCTGGAACGTCGTGGATTTCGATCTCGATGTGCTCGTTCGTCGCTGTCGTGCGTGCGGTGTGGAGCCCTCGTTCGGGCGGCTCCCGGGGCCGCCGCGGATCGAGCGTGACCGGGGCTTCAACCTGCGCAGCCGCGCCGAGGTGACAGGTCGGGTCGTGCTCGACGGTCTGCCGCTGGTGCGCGAGGCGCTCAAGCTCCCGGACTACCGACTCGAGACTGTGGCGCGAGCGGTTCTCGGGCGGGGCAAATTGCTCGACCCCGAGGCCCCCGACACGGCAGCCGAAATCTTGCGGCTCTTTCACGACGACCCCGAGGCGTTGGTTGCCTACAATCGCGAGGACGCCCAGCTCGTGCTCGACATCCTGGCGCGCGAGGGGTTGCTCGAACTCACCGTCGAGCGCAGCCTGCTCTCCGGGATGCCGCTTGACCGGGTGGGGGCGAGCGTCGCCTCTTTCGACCGGCTCTACCTGCCCGAGCTGCACCGTCGCGGCATCGTCGCGCCGAGCGTGCGTGAGCACGCCGGCGGGCCGGTCGCGGGTGGGGCGGTGCTGGACTCGGTGCCCGGACTCTTTCGCGATGTCGCCGTCTTCGACTTCAAGAGCCTCTATCCGAGTTTGATGCGGACCTTTCAGCTCGATCCGCTGGCCCACGCGCGGCCGGGGGAGAATGCCATCATCGCGCCCAACGGCGCCCGCTTCGCCCGCGAGGGAGCGATTCTCCCCGGCGTGATCGAGGCCTTGCTGGCCCGGCGCGAGGCGGCGAAAGCACGCGGCGATGGCCACGCTGACCGGGCCATCAAGATCATGATGAACGCGCTCTTCGGCGTGCTGGCCTCGCCGGGTTGCCGCTTCGCCGAACCGCTGATCGCCAACGCGATCACGGGCTTTGGCCAACATATCTTGCACTGGACGCGCGATGCCTTCGAGGGGGCGGGAGTGCGGGTGATCTACGGCGACACGGACTCGATCTTCGTGACCCTGCCGGCGGGAGTGGCGGGGGATGCGCAGGCGGTGGCCCTGGACCTGCGGGCGCGGGTCGAGGGGGAGATCTGCGCGCGCATCCGCGCCGAGTACGCGCTCGAACCCAGGCTCGTGCTCGAACTCGAATACGTTCTCGAGCGCTTCTGGATGCCGCGGGTGCGCAGCGGTCGCGGCGGCAGCAAGAAGCGCTATGCCGGTTGGCGCGAGGGGCGACTCCTGCTGGTCGGACTCGAGTCGGTAAGGCGCGACTGGCCGGCGGTGGCGCGTCGCCTGCAGGAGGGACTGCTCGAGCGCGTCTTCACCGATCGCGAGGTGATGCCCTGGGTGGGCGAGCTGGTGGCGCGGGTGCGCTCGGGCGAACTCGACGCCGAGCTGGTCTATGCTCGACGTCTGCGCAAGGGTGACCTCGGGCGGTACACGCGGACGACACCGCCGCACGTCGCGGCGGCGCGCAAGCTGCCGGGCCCGCCGCCGGCGGTGGTGCGCTACGTCATCACCAGCGCGGGTCCCGAGCCGGTGGTCGCCGGGCGGCCGTTGCCCGCGGGTATCGATCGCGAGCACGCTCTCGAGCGCGTGCTCAAGCCGGTCGCGGATGCCATTCTCGCCGAGTTTGGCGAGTCCTTCGATCGCGCCGCGGGAAGGCTCAGACAGATGAGTCTCTTCTGACGGCGGCCAAAGCAGGGGATGGGGTGCGCGGCATGGTGCGGGTCGGGTTCGGGTGGGCGTGTGCTCTGGCGCTGGCATGGGCGGGCGCTTCCAGCGCGGATGCCGCCGCGACCGCGGAGATGCGCGCGCAGGTCACGGCGATGAAGACCGCGCCGCGCGGACCCTTCGAATCGCTCGGCTGGTTCTGCAAGGACGGCAGCACGCAGCCGGCGCGACGGGGCTGCTCGGGGCACGGCGGCGGCATCCAGCACGGCCGGCTCGGCCGCAACGCGCTGGCCCTGCGTGCGTCGGGCTTCGAGGTCGCCAACGTGCTCGCCGAACTCGATGCCGGGCGCTTTGTCGGCTCGACGGCTGATCTTGATGCTTTCCGGCAGATCCTGCTGGAGCGCTACCTCATGGAGGCCGACGAGGGTTGGATCCTGCGCGCGGCACGCACCTATCGCGGCGCCCTCCAGGCCGAGGACGAGGAGAATGGTGTGCACCGCACGATGGACGCCATTCTCGGCGATCCCGAGTGGCGCAGCGACGAGCGGTTCATCCTGCTCCGCGAGTCGGTCAAGCTCCTCCCGGGCCTCGCCGCTCCGGGTGGGGCCACCGCGGATGACGTCCGCCAGGAGGCGACCGCGATCGCGCGTCGCGACGCTCGCTTCGAGGCGTTGCGGCTCAAGATCCATGGCTTGCCCGACCCCGGCGACGCCGAGCGGGTGCGGGCGTATGCGAGTGAGCGCGGTCGGCGCGAACTCGCGGCCCGCTACGGGAATCTCGCCACCGCGATCGACGAGCTCTACGCACGGCGCAGCTCGGCCGCGGCGGTGGCGCATTTGGCATTGCAACTTCCGCCAGGAGAGACCGCCACCCGCTTCGCGCGCGACGCCGAGAACCTCCGCCAGGCGCCGACCCCGAGTGAGCGCCTGGCACTGGCCAGCCGCCTTGCCGCCCGGATTCGTCTCAATTCTGCAGAGTACCGCGAGCCTCGCGCTTTTCTCGCCGCCCTGCAGGCCAATGTGGTGCTCGAGGACGAGATGTACGCCTCCGGCAACGAACTGGTGGCGGCGCTGCCCCGTTCCTCGCGGCGGACACAGCTCGCCTGGCTCAAGGAGGTCGTCGGTGGGCTCTACGGCACGGGGCTGCTCTCGACGCGCGAAGCCGCAGAGATCCAGCACAGCTTGAAGCGCATCCAGGCGACGCCTCGGGTCGACGTCTACCGGGAGGAAATCGCTCTGCTCTCCCGCGCTCCGGAATGGGCGGGCCGACGTCTCGACCGGGAGATGGGGCCGGCGGTGGCGCATCTGGCCCAACTCGAGCCGCGCGTGCGGCTCTATCCCCAGGACCGCCTGCGGGCGAGCCCATTTTTGCTCTACGGCCAGATCGTCGATGGCCTGGCGCGTGACGCGAACCGGCTGGCCGGTGTGCAGCGCGTGCTCTTCGGCCGGCGCGTCGGCGCCGGTCTGCGCGCCCTCAATCCCGGCATTGCGCGCGGCGTGCTGCACGCCCGCGCCGCGGGCCGCTATCAGCCCGAGGGCATCTACGTCGTCCCCGAGACCGTCGCCGATATGCCGCCGGTCGCGGCCATTCTCACCGCCGGCGAGGGCAGCTCGCTCTCGCACGTGCAACTGCTGGCGCGGAACCTCGGCATCCCCAATGTGGTGGTTGCGGGCGATCTGCTGCCCCGGCTGAGCGAACACGATGGCGAGCGGGTCGTGGTGGCGGTGAGCGCCGGTGGGGCGGTTCTGATCGTGCAAGACAGTCCCGAGTGGGACCGGCGCCTCGGGGCGGTGCAGGTCGGCACGACGCCCGCCGACGTCCTGCTCGAACCCGACCTCGATGCCCTCGAACTCGACGAGACCGAAATCGTTGGCCTCGACGAGATCGACTCCGGAGATTCTGGGGAGACGGTCGGGCCCAAGAGCGCCAACCTGGGCGATCTCCGGGCGGCGTTCCCCGAGGCCGTCCCCGATGGCGTGGTCATTCCCTTCGGTGTGTTCCGGGCGATGCTCGATCGTCCGATCGAAGCGGGCGGACCCACGGCCTTCGAATGGCTGGGCCGCCGCTATCGCATGATCGCGGCATTCCGGGGCGATCCGGCGCTCGAGCAGCAGCACGTCCGTTCGACGCTGGCGGAGTTCCGCGCCTGGATCGAGCGCCAAGCGCTTGACCCGACCGTCGAGCAGAATCTCCGCCATGCGCTGCGCGAGCATTTTGGCCGCAGTGGCAGCTACGGCGCCTTCGTGCGCAGCGACACCAACGTCGAGGATCTGCCGGGCTTCACCGGAGCCGGGCTGAACCTGACCGTGCCGAACGTGGTCGGCGAGGATGCGATCATCGACGCGGTACGGCGGGTGTGGGCGTCGCCCTTCACCGAGCGATCCTATGCCTGGCGCCAGTCGCATATGAAGACGCCCGAGTGGGTCTTCCCGGCCGTACTGATCCAGCGCGCCTTCCCGTCGGAGGTTTCGGGCGTGATGGTCACGGCGGATGTCGAACACGGCGGCCGCGGTCGCGCGACGATTGCGGTCAGCGAGGGCGTGGGCGGAGTGGTGGACGGTCAGGCCGCGGAGTCGCTGCTCGTCGACACGACGACCGGCCGCGCGACGCTGCTCGCGTCGGCGTCGGCGCGGACGCGGCGGGTGCTGAATCCGAATGGGGGCATCACCGAGATGCCGGCGACGCGCTCCGAACGTTTGCTTTCCCCGGACGAGGTGCGCCAGCTCGTCGAACTCGCGCGTGAGGCGCCAGATCGTTTCGATGACGTTCTCGAGGGTCCGGACGGCGCGATGCCGGCCGACATCGAGTTTGCCTTCGCTCGCGGCCGGCTCGGTCTGCTCCAGATCCGGCCTTTCGTCGACAGCAGCTCGGCGCGCCAGAGTCAGGTCCTGCTCGCGCTCGATGCCACGCAGGCGGAGCGCGCCCAGCAGCCGGTGAATCTCGACGCGGTGCCACCTCCGTCCTGAAGCGTGCGGGACGGCAGACCGCTTCAGCGCATCGCGAAACCGAAGAGGCCCTTGCTGAGCCATCGCCAGCGCGTGGCGGTCAGGGCTTCTTCGGCGGCAGCCCGGCGCGTCTCGCTGCGCGCGACCACCAGACCGTCGAGCCGGCGAATCAGCTTCTCGAGCCAGAGGCCACCGCTCCGGCTCTCGCATAATCCGACCGCGATGTAGCGCATCCCGGCGCGTTCGATCAGCGCGCTGTCGGCATGCCAGTCGCCCCACGTGCCCGATTTGCGAAACATATGCGCCGAGCGATCGATGCGGGCGATCCCCTTCACGAATTTATGCGGGATACCCGGACGGTCGAGGATCTTGCGGATCTCTGCGTTGTACTGGCGGTTCACGAGCTTGCCCTGCGCCAGCATGTAGTAGAAGCGCGCCACTTGCATCGGCGTCGCGGCGTGGCTCAGGTTCTTGATTGGGTCGCGCTGCCAGAGTCCGCCATCGCTGGCGTAATTCTTGCCCGCCCAGAGTCCCCCGCCGTGGCGTTCGTCGTAGAGCCGGTACTTCGGTGCCGTCAGCACGTAAGCGATATACGGCTTGCCGACGCGGTTCATCAATTCCGATGCCGCCGCGTTGGACGAAACCCGGATCATGGCGTTCAGCAGCTTGCGCGTCTCGTCATCGAGGGTCAGCGTTCCGGTGGCGATGCGTTCGAACGAGGCGAGCAGGACCGCAATTTTGGGCAGACTCGCGGCGTAGACCATATCATCGCCGTTGATGGCCGCGACGCGAGGATCGTCGAGGTCGGTGATGTCGACCAGCGCGACTCCGAGGCGTTTTTCGTGCGCAGCCCGAGCGAGGCCGAGCGACGAAATCTCGCGCTCGAGGTCGCGCTGCAGCGAGGGATCGAATTCATCCCACAGCGGCGCGGGATCCGGGGCGGCCTGGAGCATCGCGACCGGGACCGGGACCGTGGGACCGCTGGCCCGGGCGACGACGAGTTTGCGCGCCGGGGCCACGGTCGTGGTCGCGGCAGGGGCGGGCGGTGGCCCAAGGACCGGCCGTGCTCCCTCGGCCTGCGCGTGTGCCGGCCCCACTGTGGACGTGGGCGTCAGCGCGGCATGGCGCTGCGGCAGCGTGTCGCGGGCGGGCAGCGCAGCGCCCGATCCGGCCTGCGACGGCAATTCGATCGGGGCCGTCTCTCCAGCCGACCCGGCCCGCGCCGGGTGGCGGGCGGCAGCGCGGTGCCCGTGGCCGCGAATCTCGCCAGCCGTCGCCGGCGACGCGAGCGTGGTGGCGAGGACAAGGCTCGCGCCAGCCGCGAGAGCGAGCGCCTGCTGCATCACACGGCCGAGCAGGTGAGCGCGCTGACGTCCGCTTCTCGCGCCGGCCGCGAGGGCGAGCGCCTGCTGCATCACACGGCCGAGCAGGTGAGCGCGCTGAGGTCCGCTTCTCGCGCCGGCCATGCGGGCCAGTGCCAGCTGCATCCGCCGTATCGTGGGGCGCGATTTCACGTTCCGCTCCGCCGGCCGGTGCGCCGCGCAAGCGCGGTTTGCAGATCGCGGATCAGGTCGCCGGCCCGGCGGGTACGCTCACCAGGCGGTTGCCGGCGACCCTCGAGATGCCCCCAGAGGCGTTGGCGAATCCGTTCCGGCAGGACGTTCTCGAGATACTCGCGCGCCGTGCCCTCCAGGTAGGTGTCGCCCGAGAGCAAGCCGCGCAGGGCCAGCCGTACCGCGTCGCGATCCAGCGCCAGACTCAAGAGCAGGAAAAGATGCTCCAGGCTACGCCCGCCGGGGGCCGTGAGGCCGGGGTCGGTCACCAAGGGTGATTCGTCGCTCGAAAGCGGGGGCCGTGCAAGCCAGCGCTCATGGTCGATCTCGAGTTCGAGTCGGGCGAGCTCGAAGACCGCTGTCTGGGGCGGGGCGAGATGAGGTTCGGTGTCGGTCATCCGCACCAAGGCGCGCCCGCAGCGGTTGCGGATCTCGAAAGGGGTGTCGATCAGGCCCTGAGCGAGCGCCTCGGCGGCCCGGCGGCCACCCGCCCGCTCGAGGATCGCCGGCAGGGTGAGGCGCAGCGTCATCGGGCGCTCGGCATCGAGAAGCGCATCGGCGAGCAGCCCGATCGTGCGCGGCGCGAGTCGTACCAGAGCACTGGCCGCGAGTTCCTGCAGACTCGGCTCACCGACCAGCGGCAGCACGTGGACCGCCAGCCGAGGGTCGAGCTGCGGCCGGGTCAGCACCGCGCGGATGCGCAGCGGCTCGCGGGAGAGGAGCGCTCGGGTGTCGTCGAGCAGAGGTTGCGTCTCGTCACGGGCCGGCGGAATCGAGGAGCCGCGCGGCGGTGCTGCGATCCCGCTCGTGCCTCCGGCAAACGGGGTGGCGGCCTCCGTCGCGCGAATGCGCTCGCGGTACTCCTGGAGGAGAAGGGGATCGAGGCCCAGCGGGCGCGAAGGCGCGAGATCCGTGTCTCCGGGCAACGAATTCTCGCCCAGCGCCACGAGCCCGCGCCGCAGGGAAGACGTGAGCTGCGCCACGTAGCCCCGGTTGAGTCGTGCCACCAGCACGAGCCCCGTACCGGCGGCGAGTGACGCCGCGGCCAGCACGGCGCGCTCGCCCACCAGATGCCCGGGCGTGACGAAGAGCAGGACCAGCACCAGCGCGGCTCCGACCAGATCGCCCGCGCGCTGGGCCGCGACGTCAATCAGGGCCTTGGTGGAGCGCTTTCGCTCGGGCGAAAGCGGCGTGTAGAGGATTTCGAGCCCCGAGCGGAAGAGCGAGTTCGACAGCACCGCGTCGCTGGCGCGCGCCAGCGCGACCGCCCAGATTCGAGCCGTCAGCGCGGCGAAAAGCGAGGTCGCGCAAACCAGTGCCGGCAGCGCGCCGAGCATCCCCGCCAGCCCGAAGCGGCGCAGGGCGAATCCAGCCGCGAGGCGTTGCAGCACGAAACCCGCGAGACCGGTCGTGGTGTAGAAGAGGGCGAAGAACGAGACCAGCGCCTCGGGTTCGGCCAGCGTACGCGCCGCAGTGGCCTTGAGGGCGTAGTCGAGAAGCGCGCTGATGGCCGCACCGGCCATCACGAAGAGGGCGATCGTGCGCAGATAAGGCGTACGGCGGACCAGCGCGAACCCGCGGACCTCGGTCTCTACCGGCGCGCGGGTATGCGCCGGAGCGTCGATCCAGAGCAGGACCAGTCCGGTGAGCAGGTGCAGAGCTCCGAGCGCCGGCAGGATCGCCGCAACACCGGCGCGCGCGGCGATCCGGTCGGCAAGGATGCCGCCCGCGATCCCGCCCAGGATGGAGCCGCTCACGATCCGGCCGATCGCCTGGCGTGCACTATGCGGGTCGAAAGCCTCGTTGACCAGCGACCAGAAGCCACTGATCAGGAGCAGGCCGAGCACGCCCATGTGCAGGTAGAGCGCGATCGCGGCGGCGCGGGGGTCGCTCAGGGCGAGGATCCATTCGCCGAGCGAGAGCGCTCCGGAGACGAAGAGGAGGACCGGGACGAGCCGGGCCGGCCCCATGCGGTCGAGCCCGCGCGAGAAGAGCAGGGCGCCCAGCAGTGAAGCGAGTGCGGTCACACTCATCGCGGCCGGCAGGGACGCGGCCGGGAACTGCGACAAATAGAGCGCGTCGCGTGCAGACTTTCCCGCGACTTGATGCGCGATCAGCGCTGCTGCCGCCACCATGGCGATGCGCGTCGCGCGCCGCTTCTCCCCCACCAGCCCCACCGCCCGGCGAGAGTACGCCAGTAGCGGGGAAAGTGCCACGGCACTCAGCTCCGACGTTGCTCGGCCACATCCGATCGCTCCGCGGCCGGGGGGGCGGCAGAGAGAGACGCGGCTTGCGGGGGAACATCGCCCGCGAGCGTTTCCCACCACCGCCGGGCGTCCTCTTCCGTCCACGTGCCGGCATCCGCGCAGGCCCGCAGTGCTTCGGCGAGGGCGGCCGCCGTTGGGGGCCGGTCGGCGGGGGCCTTGGCGAGGCACGCCAGCAGGAGATCGGCCAGGTCACGCGTCACTGCGCGTCCGAGGCGCTGGTCAGGCAGTTCGACATGTGCCTCGAGGTGGAGCGCGCAGATTTCCTCGAGCGAGGTGCCGTGAAAAGGGGCCGATCCCGTGAGCAGAAAATAGCCCACGGCGCCGAGTTGGTAGATGTCGCTCGAGGGGCCGGCTGCCGCGCCGTCGAGGATCAGTTCGGGCGAGAGAAAGAGGGGCGTGCCGACGAGCGACGAACCCGCGCTGCCGTGGATGCCGCCCCGCGCCGGGGCGCGGGCGAGACCGAAGTCGAGCACCTTGACGACGTCGTGGAGACCCCCGCGCGCGGCCAGCATGATATTCGAGGGCTTGATGTCGCGGTGCGCGAGCCCGAGCCCGTGCGCTTCCGCGAGCGATCCGGCGGCTTGCGCGAGGATCGAGATGACGCGGCCGCAGGGCAAGGGGCCGCTCAGGTCAACCAGCCGACCCAGCGTCAGCCCATCGACGTACTCCATCGCGTAGTAGAAGCTTTCGTCCGCGTCGCGACCGAAATCGTAGACGGCAATCGTGTTGGGGTGGGTCAGCCCGGCGGTGAGACGGACCTCGTTCTCGAAGCGCGACAGCATCTCCGGACTCAGGCGGTCAGCGCGCAGAACCTTGACAGCCGTGGGCCGCTGCAACAGCGCGTGGCGGGCGAGATAGACCTTGCCCATGCCGCCTTCGCCGAGCGGCCGCTCGATTTCGTAGGGGCCGAGCACGGCGCCTTCCTCGGCCCGCCGACGCCAGTGGCGGCGGCTCGCACCGGCGAGCGCGCCCGCGGCGGCCGTGGCGAGGAGCAATCCCACGATTGCACGGAACCCGTTGCGCACCAGCAGCGACGTGCGCTGCGCTTCGGCCAGATCGAGTTCGGTGGCGATCCCGATGCCGCGGCGCGCGAGCCAGGTCCAGGCCCCAGCGACGGGAACCCCGCGATAATCCGGGTAACCATCGACATCGACGCCCGTCTCGCCCCGTACCGCACTCAGCGCCATGCGCGTGAGGGGTGGAGAGGGATCTCGCCGAGCAGAGCTATCCTTGACAACGTTCACGCCGGGATCGCGGATCTCCAGGCCCAGGACCGCGTCGGCCGCGCCCCCGGGCAGGAGGCCGGCGGCGCGCAGGTCGTCATCGAAGCGGCTGTGCGAGAGCAGCAAGCCCTGGCTGTTGAAGGCGTAGGTCTCCCCGGATGCGCCGACCCGCGCGGTGCGCAGGACGGCGGTGAAGGCCTCGACCGGGAGCAGCAGCACCAGAATCGCCGGGCTGAGCCCAGCCGGATCACGCAGAGGCGCTGCCGCGATCATCACGGCCCCCACGCCGGCGACCGGGAAAGGCGAGCTGATCACGGTCTCGCCCCCCCGCGCCCGGTCAAGCCAGGCGCGCGCCGGACTCGGGTCGGCCTCGACCAGGCGATCGGCGGAGGCCGCGAGCGGACGTCCGTCAGGTCCCAGAATCAGGAAGCCGCTCAAGGCGAGATGGCGCATCTCCTCGGCCAGACGTTCGCGGATATGCGCCACCGCAAGTGCTCGTTCGGCCGGTGCGCCGCGGCGCAGATCGGCCGTGAGCGCGACGATCCCGGGGTCCTCCGCGATACTTGTCGCGAGGGCGCCCCGGCCTTCCATCCAGGCCTCCAGCGCCACGACTCCGGTGTCGCGCAGGGCTTCGAGCTGCGTCCGCAGATCTTCGCGCAGCGCTTCGGCCAGCGCGCGATCGAGCCAGGTCCCGATGCCGGCCACGGCGATCATCGCCAGCAGAGGGCCGACCCAGGCCCACGCCCGCGCTCTCACGATCGGGCCGGGCCCCCCTCGGCACCACCGAAGACCCGTCGCGAGAGGGCGACACGTTCGGCCGGCGGGCGCGGCGGTTCGGCCTCGACGATCCGGCAGCGCGTCAGCAGACCCGTATCGTTGGCGATCTGGATGTTGAGTCCCGGCCGCGCGTTGAGTTCGAGCAGCAGCGGCCCCAAGTCGCGGTCCACCACGATGTCGACGCCAAGATAGCCAAGCCCGGTAATCTCGTAGCAGCGGGCGGCGAGCAGCAAAAAATCTTCCCAGTTCGGAATCTCGAGTCCGGCGAGCGGCTCGTCGGTGTCCGGGTGTTCGGCCACTCGTCCGTTCAGCCAGACGCCATCGAGCGTGCGACCGCTGGCGAGGTCGATGCCGGCGCCGATCGCACCCTGGTGGAGATTGGCCCGACCTTCGGACTGGCGCGTGGGCAGGCGGGCCATCGCCATGATCGGGTAGCCGCGCAGCACGATGATCCGCACGTCGGGCACACCCTGGAAACTGATCTTCTCGAAGAGCGGCGAGAAGCGGACGCGGTACTCGATCATCGCCGCATCGCCCTGACCGCCGAGGCTGTAGACGCCGCTCAGGATGTTCGAGACGTGGTACTCGATGTCGTCCGCCGACAGCCAGAAACCGTTTGATTTACGGAAGCGCCCGCCGCGCTGGCCGGTAACGACCAGGATCCCGTCGCCACCGGCACCGTGCGCCGGCTTGAGCGCGAAGTCGGGGTGCTCGCGCAGCAGGTCGGGCAAGGTGCGCAGATCGTGCTCGGTGCGGATGACGCCGTAGAGCGGTGGCGTCGGCAACCCGTGCTCGATGGCCAGCCGCTTGGTCTCGAGTTTGTCGTCGACCAGCGGATAGAGCCGGCGGGGGTTGTAGCGCAGGACGTACTCGCCGTTGCGGCGGTTGATTCCGAGCACGCCTCTCTCGCGCAGCCGGCGGGCGGTGGCGAGTAATCCCATGATTTACTCCCGCGCGAGGACGCGGAACCGCCGCAACTCGAGCAGGCGGTAGCCGCGGTAGGATCCGGCGAGCAGCATGAACGCCATGATCACCAGCAGCAGGCCGGGGAAGGTGAAGAAGAGGTGCACCAGCATGGGTGCGGACATCACCAGGTACACCACGGCCGCGGTGATGAGGCTACCCACGCCCACGACCAGTGCGCGCCAGGCGCCGCGCTCTTCCCACAGGATGGTCATGCGCTCGATGGTCATCGCGACGATGACCATCGGGAAGAGGGCGACGCTGAGGCCCCGATCGAAGCCAAGTCGGTGGCTCAGGATGGTGATGCCGCCCATCACCAACACGACGATGGTCAGGATGACCGCGAGCCGGGGCACCAGCAGGAGCTTGAGATGTTCGAGGTACATTCGCACGGCCATGCCGATCGCGATCAGCACCGAGAACAGAGCGATGCCGTTCAGGAGTTCGGTCTCGCGGAACGAGAGGGCGATCAGTGCCGGCATGAAGGTGCCAAACGTTTCGATGCCGATGAAGCTGCGCAGGAAAACGATCATGCAGACCCCCACCGGGATCATGACCAGGACACGCCAGAGCTGCTGGGTCTGCAGCGGCAAGGCGAGCAGCGAGAACGAGAGCCACGGCGATTCCTCCACCGCGCCAGCCTCGCGCGCGAGCAGGAGGGCTGTCACCTCACGCCCGGCGACACTCAGGCGGACGTCGGGTTGGCGGCCGCCCTCGACGTCGAGCATCGGACCCTCGCCCTGCCACCAGCTCAGCATCGTGTGCGCGGCCACCTGCCGACCGGTGGCCGGGTCGAAGAGCAACCAGCTCTCGCCGTCATAGGCAGAAACGAGTACTTCGAGCGACGCGTTCGGGTTCTCCTGCAAGGGCAGGGCATGCACGACTCGGGCGGGGATGTTGGCCGAGCGCAGCACCAGCACGGCCGTCTCGACGAGCCGCTCGCGCCGTGGCTCCTTGCCGACCAACAGGCGCACGCTCTGATCGTTCTCCTCGCGCAGATGACGCAGCGTCTCGGTGGCGAAGGTTTCGATGTTCGCCGATTGCCGGCGGATCGAGTCGAGCAGCGTCTGCACGGCCAGCGCCTCGGCCGGGGGCAGTGCCGGGGCTACGACCGAGGTCGGCTCCTTGTTCGCCGGTTCGGGTGGCCGGGACGAGATGCCGAGGATGACGCGGTAGTAGAGGGTCTGGCGGCCCGACGCGCGGCGGATCGACCAGGTGCTGCGCCGGTCGGGACCCGCAGATTCGATCGTCACGCCGTAGCCGCGCGAGACGAAACTCTCACCCAGATCGACCACATCGCCGTGCACGCGCGGCACCAGCATCCGCGCCAGGATCGGCCGACCCGGCCGCGCGTCGAAGGTGAGCCGGGCCTCGACCGTCCACAGGGACTGGCTCTCCTCGGAGAAGAGCGGCAGGCCCAGCCAGCGCACTTGATAGACGGTGAGCAGGAGCCCGGCCGTGAGCAGGATGCCGACCAGCAGGGCGAAGTGGAGCCGGCGCGTCATGTACCGACTCCCCGGCCCGGGGGCGCGAGCGTGGTCGAGCCCGACACGCGGGCGGGCGGCGTCAAGGCTCGGCTCATGGCGACTCCGGCAGGTCCGGACCAGCCGGGCTTAGTGAATGATCGACGGCTTGGCCAGACGCCGCGGGCACGGTGATGGGCTCGACGGGGGGGATCGCCGAGGTGTCGAGGCTCGGTTCCATCCAGTCGAGCACGGCCCGAGCGAAGTCCGGCCCGAAGCGGGGTACATGGCCCGAGCCGGTCATCACCCAGAGTTCGGCGGCGGCGCCCGCGGGGCAAGCGGCGTGTGCGCTGCGGCGCGTCTCGTCGCCGGGGACGCTCTCGTCGAGGTCGAGCGTGCCGCGCTCGCGCGTGGCTTGGCTGCATCCGTTGCGCTCGGCCCAGCGTTCGACGGTCTGGGGCGCGGGCGGGTAGGGCGCCCCGAAGCGCCCTCCCTCCAGATGAATCAGCGCATCCGCGCTGCCGTGGATCTGGAGGATCCGTGTCCGCCCAGCGCCCGCTTCGCCTGCAGCAGCGCCGGCGCCGGCGACGCTGGTTGCCGAATTGATGCGCCCGGCGTGCTCGCGTGCCAGGCGCAAAGCCAGGAAACCGCCGTTGGAGTGGCCGAGGAGGTGCACGCGCTGCGGATCGACGCCGGCCTGCGCGATCGCCTCGTCGATCAGGGCGAGGACGTAGCCGACGTCGTCGGGGTCCCGGCCCTCGAGGTCGCAGCACGCCGCCGTCGCGTTCCAGAACCGCCGCCCCTGGCCGTCGAGCGTGCCGTCGGGCGCGACCACGCGGAAGCCGCGTGCGCGGGCTGCCTCGGTCACGGCAAAGAAACGGGTGTGGTTGGCGCCCGAGGAACCGAAGCCGTGCAGCAGGACGAGCAGAGGCGCGCGCTGGGACGCTGTCGCGCGCGGGGGCAGGCGCAGCGTGGCCGGACGAGTGCCGCCGAGTTCGATCGTCGCGGGCAAGTGCGAGAGCGCGCCCGCGGCGACATCCGCCGGAGGGGAAGTGTCGGTGCTGCGCGCGCACGCCGCTGCCAGCGCGAGAAGGGCGGCGGTAGTCGCGGGAAGAAGCTGCCCCAGGACGCTCGGCACAGGCCGCGGCCTGGGCGAGCAGCGGCCGCGTGTGGCGCTATCCGCGGGAAGTCTCGCGAGATCCCTCACGCGGGCGCGCGGGCGGCAGGGAAGGTGAGGGCCGAGAGCTTCCGCAGCACACGCGCGAACACCTGCCGCACGACCCAGGCCGTGGCCGGACCGGCTCCGGGCAGCGCTGATTCGAAGCGGCAGCGCCACACGATCCGGGTCCCTTCCGGCACGGCTTCGAAGGCGACCTCGCCGAAGTGGTCGCGCATCGGCAAGAGGCCCTTGACGACCCGGTAGGTCATCCGGCGGGGCGGCTCGAACGAGAGAACCTCTTCGTGGACCGCGAGCGGGCCGCCGCCGATCACCCGCACGCAGCCCGTGCCGTCGCGCTCGGGCCGGCCCTCGCGCCCGAGCCTCACGCGCCCGAGTCCGGCCCAGGAACTCCAGCCGGCATGATCGGTGTAGCGCGCGAAGACGGCGGCAAGCGGTGCTGGGATCGTCCGCGAGACTTCGATCTGCTGCATCGCGGCCGAGCCTACCACGGCCCGGGGCGCGTCGCCCCAGCGGGACGTGCTAGGTGGGTCGCGTGGCCCGCAGCGCAGTCGATCGGCAGATGGCGCGACTGCGCGAGGCGATTCACCGCCACAACCACGCCTACCACGTCGCGGATGCGCCACAGATCAGCGACGCCGAGTTCGATGCGTTGCTGCGCGAGCTGCGCGAACTCGAGGAGGCGCATCCCGAGTTCGCCAGCATCGATTCGCCCTCGCGTCGGGTCGGCGGGACCGTGGCCGAGCGCTTCGAGAAGGTCCGGCATCCCGAGCCGATGCTGAGTCTCGGCAATGCCTTCGGCGGCGCGGATCTGCGGGCGTGGGCCGAGCGCTACCGCAAACTCCTGCCCGCGGACGTCCGGCCGGCGCTGGTGGTCGAGCCCAAAATCGACGGCTTGACCGTGGTCCTGCACTACCACGACGGGGTGTTCGTGCGCGGGGCGACGCGCGGCGACGGGCTGGTCGGCGAGGACGTGACCGACAACCTGCGCACGGTGGCGAGCGTACCCCTGCGGATTCCGGTCCAGCCGGGTGGCGTCGTGGCACCGCCGCAGCTGGTGGTGCGGGGCGAGGTCTACATCGGTCGCGACGATTTCGCGCGCTTCAACGACGAGCAGGAGGCGCGCGGCGAGCGGGTCTACGCCAACCCGCGCAATTTCGCCGCGGGCTCGTTGCGCCAGCTCGACTCCGCGATCACGGCGGCACGGCCGCTGCGGTTGCTGGCCTACCAGATTGTCGCCACCGACGGAGCCGTGCCGGCGACGCAGTGGGAGGCGCTCGGCTGGCTGCGCGATCTCGGCTTTCCGGTCTGCGCCGACAACTACCGCGGCACCGATCTGGAAGACGTCGCGACCTATTGCGAGGGCTGGGCCGGCCGGCGCCTTGGTCTGCCCTTCGACACCGATGGCCTCGTGGTCAAGATCGACTCCTTTGAGCTACAGGCGCGACTCGGGGCGGTGGGCAACGCGCCGCGCTGGGCGATCGCCTGGAAGTTTCCCGCCGAGGAGGTCGTCACGCGGCTCTGCGGAATCACGATCAACGTCGGGCGGACCGGCGTTCTGAAGCCGCTGGCCGAACTCGAACCCGTCGAAGTGGGTGGCGTGGTGGTGCGCAGCGCCACGCTGCACAACCAGGATTACATCCACGAGCGCGACCTTCGCATCGGCGATCGGGTGGTGGTGCGGCGCGCCGGCGAGGTGATCCCTCAGGTGCTGCGACCGGTACCCGAGCTGCGGACGGGAGAGGAGCGCGCCTTCGTGATGCCCGTCCAGTGCCCGGCCTGCGGCGAGGGCGTGGCGCGTCACGAGGGCGAGGTCGATACCTACTGCCCGAACGGATCCTGCCCGGCCCAGCTCGTGCGTCTGGTCGAGTATTTCGTTTCGCGTTCGGCCATGGACATCGACGGCTTCGGGATCCGTCAGGCCGAGATCTTTGTCGAACAGGGATTGGTGCGCGACGTCGCCGACATCTTCTCGCTCGATGCGGCCCGCATCGAACCGCTCGAGGGCTTCGGGCCGAAGCGGACGGCGAACCTGCTCGCCGCCATCGACGCCGCGCGCCGGCAACCGCTCGCCCGGGTGCTCGCCGCTCTGGGGATCCGCGGAGTGGGCACGGTGGTCGCGTCCGCTCTGGCCGTTGCCTTCTGCTCGCTCGAAGCGCTGGCGGGTGCCGACGCCGAAGCCCTGTGCGTGGTCCCTGGCGTGGGGCCGACGCTGGCCGCGAACGTCAGCGAGTGGTTCGCGAGCGCGCACAACCGCTCGGTGGTGGCACGGCTCGCGACCGCGGGCGTGACGGTGCAGGAGGCGGCGCGCGAGCAGTCGTCGGGGGTGGGGCCGCTCGCCGGCAAGGTTTTTGTCCTGACGGGGACCCTGCCGACGCTGAGCCGTGAGGTCGCAGCCGAGAGGATCCGCGCGGCGGGCGGCCGGGTCACGGCATCGGTGAGTCGCAAGACGGACTACCTCGTCGCCGGCGAGGCGGCGGGATCGAAGCTCACCAAGGCCGAGGAACTCGGCGTGCGCCTCGTCGACGAGGCCGGTCTCGAAGCGCTGCTGGCGGCGAAGCCCCCCGCCGGTTGAGCACGGGGAGAGGGCTGACGCGTAGCTGCGGCATGTCTCAAGCGGGTTCCGTCGGAGCGGGCGCGAGAGGATCTGTTGGGCAAGCTCACGCGCACGAGGCGGGCTGCCATCGTGCCAAGCAGGGAACCCTGGCCTCGGCGCGGGCCGATGCCAGGGTCCGCCCGTCTCTGGGCGCGGGAGCCTTCTCTAATCTGCCCGTGACGATGCCGCCGCTGCGCCCGGACGGGACTCGCGAGCTAGGCGACCGCGGCTCGGGCGTCGACCGGGATCCGCCGCGACCGTGCCTCGGCCCGCCGCGGTAGTGCGAGTCGCAGCACGCCACTGGCGAGATTCGCCGAGATCGCGTCGCGATCGACGTCGGCGGGCAACCGGATCGAACGGCGGTAGTCGAAGCTACCCAGTTCACGCAGTGCCAGTCTCAAGCCCGTTGGGCTCTCGAGATGCCGTCGTCCCCGCACCGTCAGCGCATCTTTCTCGACCGTGATCTCGAGATCCTCGTTCCGTACGCCCGGCAGATCGAACTCGAGGAAGAGGGTCTCGTTGGTCTCGGTCACGTCCATCGGCGGCGTGTAGAGGGGAAGATCCTTGCGCGCGGGAGGGGTGCGGGCCGGGTTCTCCATGCGATTGTCCATCGTTGATTTATCCTTCCAAAGAAATGGGGCGCCAGAGGCCGCGTCCTAACGGGCCTGGACCGCGATCCGGCGTGGCTTGTCGGCTTCTGCCCGAGGCAACTTCACCTCGAGGATGCCGTCGCTGAAGCGGGCCGCGACGGCCCTGGAGTCGACCCGGAAAGGCAGGCGGATCTTGCGGCGGAAGTCGCCACTGCCGCGCTCTCTCAGATGCCAGCGGGCATCTCCTGCGGGGGCATCGACCTTGCGGCTGCCGCGCAGGGTCAGGACGTCGTCCTCGATCGAGATGTCGATGGCGTCGGGGGCCACCCCTGGCAATTCCGCTCGGACAGCCGCCTCGTCCTCGCCGACCCAGACGTCGATCGGCGGATCGACCTCGGCGGCAGGTCGGCCGGCACGCTGAAAAATCTGATCCATTTCTCGTTGGACCCGGGCGAGATCACGCCAGGGGCTCCAGTCTCCGCGCAGTTCGAAAGCCGACAAGAGTGACATGAGCGGTCTCCTTTGTTGGTGGGTTGCGTTCGTTGCGAGCAACTTCCGGGTAAGCACGGCGTTCAGGTCGTCAACCGCGCTGGCCGAGAAAGAATTCGTCCACGCTCGTGCCGCTCGTTCATCGCGTCACCCCAGACACCAGAGGTTGCGCCGGTGACCTGCACGGGGGGTGTGGGCTGGACCGCAGCCGCCGGCGTGCGCGACCTCGTCCGGGCTAACCCCGTGCCCGATCATCTCCATGGTGTGGGCCGGACCGCGGTGGCCGGCGTGCGCGACCGTGCCGTCCCTACGTCTGACACCGCGCCCGAGCCCCGTCACGATTGCGCGCGGCGTCACGTCGCGCCGGGCGTGGTCAAGGGGCGGCGGCCGTTGCTATGGGCCGCGGATGGCAAGCCCAGGCATCGGTTCCTTTTCCCCTCCGGCCCGGATTCTGATGGGGCCCGGGCCCTCCGATGTTCATCCGCGGGTCCTCGCGGCCATGGCCCGGCCCACGATCGGCCATCTCGACCCCGCCTTTGTCGGGATGATGGACGAACTTCAGGAGCTGACCCGCGCCGCTTTCCGGACGCGCAACGAGTTCACGCTGCCGATCTCGGCGCCGGGCTCGGCCGGAATGGAGGCCTGCTTCGCCAATCTGGTCGAGCCGGGCGACGTGGTCGTGGTGGGGCGCAACGGCGTGTTCGGCGAACGCATGCGCCAGAACGTCGAGCGGATGGGCGGCAGCGCGGTGATGGTCGATGCGCCCTGGGGCCGGGCCATCGACCCCGACGATCTGCGCCGTGCGCTGGCCGCCCGGCCCGAGGCGCGGCTCGTGGCTTTCGTCCAGGCGGAGACCTCCACGGGAGCGCTCTCGGACGCCCGTGCCCTGTGCGCCATCGCCCGCGAGCACGACTGCCTCACCATCGTCGATGCCGTCACCGGGCTGGGTGGCGTGCCGCTAGAAGTCGATGATTGGCAGATCGACGCGGTCTACTCGGGGTCGCAGAAATGCCTCTCGTGTCCCCCCGGCCTGTCGCCGCTCAGCCTCTCCGCTCGCGCGATGGCTCGTATCCGCGCGCGTACCGTACCGTGCCGGAGCTGGTTCCTCGACGTTTCGCTGCTTGCCGGTTACTGGCAGGGCGGGGCTCGGCGGAGCTACCACCACACCGCCCCTGTCAACGCCCTCTACGGCCTGCATGAGGCGCTGGTGATGCTCGTCGAGGAGGAGGGCATCGAAGCTGCCTGGGCGCGCCATCGTGCGAATCATCTCGCGCTGGCGAGCGGTCTCACCGAACTGGGGCTGGAACTGGTGGTCCCGGAGGCGGAGCGCCTGGCGCCGCTGAATACCGTGGCCATCCCCGCGGGTGTCGACGATGCTTCCGTCCGGCGCCACCTGCTCGAGGACTGGGGCATTGAAATTGGCGCTGGACTGGGCGAGCTTGCCGGCCGGGTGTGGCGAATTGGCTTGATGGGGCAGTCGTCGAGCCCGCGTCACGTGCGCGTGCTGCTCGCGGCGCTCAAATCGGTGCTGGCCGACTAGCTCGACCGGCCGCCGTCGCGGCGGGGATCGAGCAGGACGCCGGGGTTGAGCATGCCCCGCGGGTCGAGTGCTGACTTTGCAGCTGACAGGGCGTCGCGGAAGAGGTCAGGCCGCTGGCG
>SXLG01000023.1 GCA_005777805.1 Pseudomonadota bacterium | reverse complement strand
CCATGCCGGGGCGCAGCGCGTAGGGCAGACCACCCGTCGTCGCGACGTAGAGCCGGCGCGGATAGCCGTTGAGCCGATCGACCAGGCCAAGCGTGCGCACCGCAGCCTCGCCGAGAAGCCCCGCGCCGAGGAGCGCCACCACGCCGAGTCCGAGCCAGCGGAAAAAGAGGCGCGGCGGCACCCACGCACCCTAGGACGGGCGGCGCGGCGCGAACAAGCCCGCCTGCCGGCAGCATCGCAACAGCTCCGGCAACACTGCGGCAGGCTCGCCGACTACGACGTGCGGGAACTCGCGGGGTCTGGCGGCTCGGTTGACCTCCGGCAGCAGTCCGGCCGCCGCGCCAACCATCACGCCGAGCGCCAGCGGAGGGCCTCCGGCCAAGGCGGCGCCTTCGGCGTCGCTCGCGACCACGACCGCACGTGCTGCCGCCGCGACGTGCCGCAGGAGCCCCGGCAGCGGCCGGCACGCCACACCGTCCTCGAGCTGCGCGACCAGAATGGCCCGGTCCGCGAGCGACGGCAGGCCGAAGACCGCCGTCGCTGTCATCAGACCGAAGAACACGCAGGCATCAAAATCAGCTGCCTGACGCGCCAGATGATCGAGCAAGGCCCAGGAACACGGACCCCGCTCCTGCATCCACCGCTCCTCGAGCGCCCGATCGGCCACGCCGGTCGCGACGGCTCGCTCGAGCCGATCCGCCAGCGACGGCGCGCGCGGGTAATCGGCGCGGAAGCTCCGCAGCGCGACCCCACCGAGCCAGCGGAGACCGGGTTCGGTGTCCTCCCGCCACGAAGACTCGTCTCCGGCGCACGTCGTCAGGATCTCGATTTCACCGAGACCGCTGCAGGCCCGGGCCGCCGCGAGACAGCGCGACGCCACCGGGGCGACCATGGCGATCTTCATCTTGTCCGCCACGGGAAGGCCACCCGTGGCCGGGCGCGCACGGCCCCGGCCGAACGCTGTGTCGCAGCGATCATCCGGCACGCCTCCTCGCGTGCCCGGTGCCGCGAGTCAACCGGGGCGCGAAGTGGCGGGCCAGGTCGCGGGCGTCCGCCACCACGACCTGCACGGTGACACCAGTCAACCTGGGCTCGCTGCGGCTCCCCATCCATCATTCGGGGTCGTCGTCATGCAGGGTGGTGCGAGTCGACCCCGGGCGCGTTGCAGCAGGACCGAGCGTCGCCCCGGAGCGCTGGCCGGCCGGACAGGTCTCGTATGGGTGCGGCTGTCCTGCGGCAGTTCAGATCGCCGCCCCGGGCTGCTAGCGGAGACGCTATGAGCCGGCGGGTTCATCTCCTGGTCGAAGGCATGTATCTGCGGGCCGACTCCATCGCGCGCGATGCCCACCTGCAGCTTGGCTTGATGCGCAATCTCGGCCTCGAGGTCGAGGTCTTCGCCGACCGCTTCGATGCCGCCCACTATCCCGGGGTCCGGACTCGCGCGCTGGCGGAACTCGAAGCGGCGCACGAGCAGGCGCCCGCCCTTCTCGTCTATCACTGGGTTGACGGCTGGCGCGAGGCCGAGGCCCTGCTGCCCCGCCTGCCCGGTCCGCTGGTGATCCGCTGGCACAACAACACACCGCCCTGGTTTTTCGCGCCCTATTCGCCGCTGCCGACCCACAAGACCGTGCGCGGCTTCACCGCATTGCTGCGCACCGCCGAGCGGCTGCCGGCGGCGCGCTTCTGGGTGAATTCCCAGTTCTCGCAGGAGCAGTTGATCTCCCTCGGCATCGCGCCTGCGCGGATCGACGTGCTGGCGCCGGCCTCGCCGCTGCTCGAGTCCACCGCCGCACCGGCCCCCGCTCCCAGCGCCGCGCCCGGCGCGCCGATCCGCTTGCTCTTCGTGGGGCGGATCGTGCCGCACAAGGGACAGCTCCACGTGATCGCCGCCGCGGCCGCGCTCCAGCAGATGACGGGGCGGCCGGTCTGGGTCGTGCTCCCCGGCCGCGGCGACGCCGATATGCCCGGCTACGTGGCCGAACTGACGGGGCTGGCGCGCCGACTCGGCGTGCGCCTCGAACTGCCGGGGGAGATCGCCCACGAGCAGCTCGCCGCGATGTACCGCGCAGCCGACGTCTTCGTTGGACTCTCCGAGCACGAAGGCTTCGGCCTGCCGATCCTCGAGGCCGTCGCCCACGACGTGCCTGTCGTCGCCTATCGGAGCAGTGCGGTCACCGAGACCGTGGCGGATCATCCGCTCGCCGTGACGACACTCGATCCCGTCGAGGTCGCCCGCCGCTTGCTGGCGGCACTCGATCCCGCCGCACGCGCAGAACTGATCGCCTGGCAGAGGGCGGCGATCCTGCCCCGCTTCTCGACGCAAGCCGTAGAACGAAAACTCTATGCGCTGCTGGGCGCGGCGGGCGTCGATCTGCCGGCCCCGCCGCCGACCGTCGCCGAAAGCCCCGCACCGGCGGTACCTCAGGCCGTCGCGGCGGCGCTGGCGCACGCGCTGGCACACCCGGATCCCGTCGGTACCCTGCCCCGTGACCTGCCCCGCGACCAAAATCCGCACTTCGTCACGCGCTGGGACCTTCGCGCCTACAGCACCCTCCTGCGCCCGGAGGCCACCGGCGAGCTGCGTGAACGCGCGTTCAAGTTCCGCTTCGGCTCGCATCGCCCCCGACTCGGCGCGCTCTTCGGCCTCGTCAAGATGCTCGTCCTGCGCCTGCAGGACGGACTCCTGCGGACGATGGAGATCTCGCACGGCGAACTCGCCGACCAGTTGCGCTCGATCGACGACAAGCTCGACACGCTGGCCGGCGCCCTCGGCGACCGGCGGCTGCCCCCCGCCCCGCGCCCGGGCGAAGCACCGCGCGCCGACGAGACCCCGCTCAGCGAGCCACCAGCGACGCGATGAGCTGGCGCAGCCCCGCCACGAAGTGCGCGGGAGCGAACGCCTCGAGACGCCGGCGCTGGCGTTCGAGCGTATGGGCGCGCACGACCGGATCGCGCAGCACGAGGGCCACCGCCTCGGCAATCTCGGGAATCGCGCGGCTGCCGACGAGCAGGCCGGCGTCGCCGAGGGTCTCGGCAACCGCGGCCGCAGCGCGGGCCACCACCGGCACGTCGAAGGCCATCGCCTCGACCAGTGGCACGCCAAAACCCTCGTGCTCGCTCATGCAGAGGAACACATCCGCGACCCGGTAGTAGGCCACGAGCTCGGCCGGCGAGACCTTGCCGGCGAAAACGACGGCGTCCTCGACCCGACTGGTGCGCGCGACCTCCACCAGATCGGCTCGGTAAGCGTCAATTTCTGGCGCGGCCCCGACCAGCACGAGCCGGCAGGCGGGATCGATGAAGCGCCGGTACCAGGCGAAAACCCGAATCACGTCCTCCTGACGCTTGTTCGGAGCCAGCCGGCCAACGAAGAGGAACGTGGTCTCCGCCCCCCCGTGGCGGGCCATGACCTCGCCGTCGGGCGCGAGCGCGAGAAGTCGATCGAGGTCAAGCGCCAACGGCAGGAGCCCGACCGCGCCATAGCCGGCCGCCTCCAGCTCGCGGCGGTTGAACTCCGATTCGGTGAACACCGCCTGCATGCGAGCGCGGAGCGGGCCCAGTGCCGCGCGGGCACGCTGCGCCGACGCGGCGAGCTCATCGCTCCAGGGCCTGAACCAGTGGGCCGGCGTGACGTTGTGGTAGATCATGCCGCAGCGGCCCGGGAAGGCATCGAGCGCCCGGTCGATCGCCTCGGACCGGAAGGCGTGGTGGTAGATCAAGAGCGCACCCGCCTCCCCGGCCAACTCCCCAAGCGGACGACTCGGCTCGGTGGCGAGCGGATGGCGGGCGCCGGCAAAGATTTCGGACTCGTGTCCTTGACGGCGGAGTTCGCGCTGGATCGCCAACGCAAAGCCCGCCACCGCGTCGCCGAATTCGAGGCTGGCGAGAAGCTGGTGGATCCGCACCTCAGCCGCCGCGACCGTCCGACTCGCGCCGGCGTGCCTCGTCCGTCAGTCGCTCGAAGTTCGTCTCTACCCGCTCCAACTCGCGCTCGAGCACCCGCGTAAGCCGCTCGAGCACGACGCCAAGGGCCGCGTGGACGTCGCGCTGCTGGTCGATGTGCCGGCGCACCAGCTTGCGCAGGAGGGATTTGACCACGAGTTCGAGGCGACCGGCGAGGCCAGCACGCGCGGTCGTCACCTCGCCGAACCGGGCCATGCACCCCGCGAGATCCGTGCGGGCACGGCCGAGTTCAGCCAGCTCCTCGGCAACGACCCCGAGCTGCTGCAAGCGCAGCGGCGAGACCATCCCCGCCCGCGCCCGCGCCGCCGCCGCGATGCGACGGCCCAACTCGTCGTGCTCCTGTGTTTCCTGCGCCATGCAGCAGCGACCGTCCGTGCCGGGCTTGGACCACAAGAGGCGCCGGCACTCCAGCCCGGCCCGAGCCGTGTGTTGTTAGCTGTTGTTAGCAAGTGAAGTGACCGCTCGATTTTGACAAATGATCTGTCCGCTTTGGGGTCAGGCAGCCTTGGCGGGCGCCTGGGCCCGGCTGCGCTTGGGGTTCTTGCCACTCCCCGAGGAGAGAGGACGTCCTTGGGCGT
>SXLG01000136.1 GCA_005777805.1 Pseudomonadota bacterium | reverse complement strand
GACACCGATCTCGCGCGCCCCCGGTACCTGCAAAAAACTCGGTGGCTGGTAGCCGTCGAACCCGATGTCGGCGTAGGCGAGATCGTGCACGACCAGCATGTCGTGCTCGCGGGCAAATTCGACAATGCGTTCGAAGAACGTGATGTCGACGACCTCGGTGGTCGGATTGTGCGGGAAATTGAGGATCAGGATCTTCGGCCGGGGCCAGCTCTGGCGCGTGGCCTGCACCAGATTGTCAAAGAAATCCTGCCCGGGGCCCAGCGGCACCGAACGCAGATCGCCGTTGGCGATGATCACCGAGTACTGGTGGATCGGATAGGTCGGCGTCGGCGTGAGCACCACATCGCCGGGGCCGAGCATCGCAAGCGCCAGGTGGGCGATGCCTTCCTTGGAGCCGATGGTGACGATCGCCTCGCGATCGGCATCGAGTTCGACGCCATAGCGCCGCCGGTACCAGTCACAGATCGCGAGTCTCAGCTTGTAGATGCCGCGCGAGACCGAGTAGCGATGGTTCTGGGGCTTCTGGGCCGCCTCGATCAGCTTGGCGACGATATGGGGTGGCGTCGGTTGGTCGGGATTGCCCATGCCCAGATCGATGATGTCCTCGCCGCGGACTCGGGCGGCCTGTTTGAGGTCGCCGATCACGTTGAAGACGTAGGGTGGCAGGCGCGCGATTCGAGGGAATTCCATCCGTGTCAGCTCTCCCACGTGGCGCGTACCATACGCCGGGAGGGTTGGGCACGTCACGCCGATCGCCGGCGTTTTCACGCCCGGCGCAACTTCGCCCCAGCCGCACTCAACCCACGCGCGCCAGCTTGTGCCGACCGGCCTGGCGAGCATCGAGGACCGCCTTGATGGCCTGCCGGGCCGCACCGCTCAGAGCGGGATCCTCCTTCAGAACCGCCGCGGCGGCGTCGCGCGCCGCAACCAGCAGATCGGTATCCCGCAACAGACTCGCAACGCGAAAGTCGGGCTCGCCGGACTGGCGGGTGCCGAGGAGAGCGCCCGGGCCACGAATCGCGAGATCGGCCTCGGCGATCGCCAATCCGTCGTCGCTCGATTCCAGCGCCTGCAGGCGCTCGCGGGCTTCACGCGTCTGCGCCATGCCGGTCAGCAGCACGCAGGTGGCGGCGTCGTGCCCGCGGCCGACGCGGCCGCGGAGCTGATGGAGTTGGGAAAGTCCGAAGCGCTCGGCGTGCTCGATCACGATGCGGGTCGCATTGGGCACGTCGATCCCGACCTCGATGACCGTGGTCGCGACCAGCACGTCGAAGCGGCCATCGCGGAAGGCCCGCATCGCGGCCTCGCGTTCGTCGCCGGCCATACGGCCATGGACCACCGCGATCCGCAGGCGCGGGAACTTTGCCGCCAACTCCGCGCCGACCGAGGTCGCGTCCCGCAGCGTGCTGTTTTCGGCCTCCTCGACCAGCGGCAGCACGACATAGCCCTGCCTGCCCTGCCCCACCTCATGGGCAAGCTCAGCCAGCACCCTCTCCCGCTGCGATTCGGGAACGATGCGGGTCGCGACAGGCTTTCGTCCGGGAGGACGCTGATCGAGCGTCGCGACGTCGAGATCACCGTAGACCGTAAGCGCCAAGGTACGCGGAATCGGAGTCGCGCTCATCAGCAAGAGGTCCGGCCGGCACTGCCCCTCCCCGCCGGCCATCAGGGCGGCACGCTGCAAGACCCCAAAACGGTGCTGTTCGTCCACGACCGCGAGCCCGAGCCGCCCGAAGCGAACCCCCTCCTGGACCAGCGCATGTGTACCCACGACCAG
The DNA here is from genome assembly GCA_005777805.1 of Pseudomonadota bacterium. Classification (GTDB taxonomy): domain Bacteria; phylum Desulfobacterota; class Binatia; order UBA12015; family UBA12015; genus SXLG01. The sequence goes on along the minus strand of SXLG01000136.1, from coordinate 2,651 downwards.
ACCGGGCCGGCCCGCGGCGAGATCGGCAATCACGGCGCGGCGTTCCCGGGCCCCGAGATCGCCCGTCAGACGCCACCGGGCCACCTCTTCCAGCCCACCACAGAGGGACTCGACCGTCCGCCAGTGCTGCTCGGCGAGCAACTCGGTCGGTGCCATGATCGCCGCCTGGTAGCCGCACTCGATGCAGCGCAACGCCGCCTGGAGCGCGACCAGCGTCTTCCCGGTCCCGACATCGCCCTGCAGGAGGCGGTGCATCGGCCGCGTGCGCGCCATGTCGTTCCGTATTTCATCATTGACCCGGACCTGTGCCGCCGTCGGCACAAACGGCAGCCCGGCCAGCAGGCGTCGCTCGAGAATCCCCGCCGCCTGGAAGGCAATGCCCGGACTCGTCTCGACTTCGGCCCGACGCTGCAGCACACCGATCTGGACGAAGAAGAGTTCGTCGAACACCAGCGCCCGCCGCAAGGGCGCTTCGGGCCGCGCCAGCTCCACCGGATCGGCCAGGCGGGGTGGCTCGTGCAGCATCCGGAAAGCCTCATCGAGGGCCGGTAACGCAAGCTTCTCCGTGACGGCTCGCGGCAGAACCTCCGGAACCGGACCCGGCAGAGAGTCGAGCGCCGCGCCGATCAGGCGACGCATCGCCATCACCGTCATCGCGGTCGGTTTCACGTACACGGGCAGGATCCCCGCCCCGTCGCTGGCCTCCGCCTCACCGAGCGGCTCCACCTCGGGATGAACGATCTGCCGCAAAGCTCCGAAGCCACCCTCGACCCGCCCGTACACCAGCCAGCGCGATCCCGTCGTCATGCGCTTCTCGAACCAGCGCACCTGATTGAACCAGACCAGCTCGATGCGGCCGGTCTCGTCCGTGGCGGTTACGGAGAGAAGCCGGCGTCCACTCCGACCGGCAACGCGCAGCGCAGTGTGCTGCACGCAGAGGACAAGCGAGGCCATCTCTCCCGGCGCGACCTCGTCGAGCGCGCGGCGCTGGCGACGGTCTTCGTAGCGGAACGGCAGGTGGTAGAGGAGATCCTCGACCGTCGTGAGACCAAATTTAGCAAGCTGCGCGGCGCGTGCGGGCCCGATGCCGGGCAGGCTCTGCACAGGACGCGCGAGCGCATCGAGGTGGCGACGAATCGTCTCGGGCGTGGCGGCCGTGCCGGGCAGCGGCACTGGCGCAGGCACCGCCGCTGCCGACACCGGAAGGCCCGGAGGCCTGTCGCTTCGCCTCGGCCGGTCCGCGCCAGCCGGTGCGGCGGGCGGGACGATGCCGCGCGCCGCGCTTGCCACCGCGGGCCCGGTCGCACCGTCACGCACCGCCGCGATCAAGCCGAGGATCTCGTCCAGCAGCACACTCTCGGCCGGGCCGCGCTCGTGAAGGGCTGCGAGCCCCTCCCGGAGAAGAGTCAAGCTCGGCTCTCGCCCCGGCGCAGCAGCGCTCGCGCCGAGGTCATCGAGCCGCGCGATCCAGGCCGCGATCGGCAGACTCGTACGCCCGCGCCGGGCTTCGTCCGCATCCCTAAGGAAGCGCAGTGGGCCCTCGAGGCTCTGCAGCAGTTCCTCGAGAGCCCGCTCCGCCACGCCTAGGACCCCCTCAACTCGAGGTGATAATCCTGGAGGCGCCGCACGCGCGGGGGCGCGCGGCGTCGCTCGATCGCAGCCCGTGCAGCCGCTCCGGCTCCCGCCATGGTGGTGAAATAGGGCGTGCGCGTCTCGAGCGCGTTCCGTCGCAACGAGAACGAATCGACGATCGACTGCGCCGAGGATGTCGTGTTCAGGACGAGCCCGATGCGCCCCCCGCGGATCGCGTCGACGATATGGGGCGAGCCCTCGGCGACCTTGTTGACCTCCTCGCACTCGAGCCCCGACGCCCTCAAGGCCGCCGCCGTGCCCTGGGTGGCGATGAGCGCGAAGCCCGCCACAGCGAGTTCATGCGCGATCGGAACAAGTTCGATCTTGTCTTCATCGCGCACGCTCAGGAAGACCCGCCCCTCGGCCGGCAACGAGCAGCTCGCGCCCTCTTCGGCCTTGAGGAAGGCGCGCTCAAAGCTGACGTCGATGCCCATCACCTCGCCTGTCGACTTCATCTCCGGACCGAGCAGCGTATCCACGCCGGGGAACTTGATGAAGGGGAAGACCGACTCCTTGACGCTGACGTAGGGCGGGACGATCTCCGCTACCACGCCGAGTTCCGCGAGCGTCTTGCCTGCCATGGCCCGTGCGGCAATTTTCGCCAGCGGTCGCCCGGTCGCCTTCGACACGAAGGGAACCGTACGCGACGCGCGGGGGTTCACCTCGAGCACATAGACGGTCTCGCCCTGGACGGCGAACTGCACGTTCATCAGACCGATCACGCCGAGCGCCTGGGCGAGCGCCACGGTCTGGCGGCGAATCTCTGCCTGCAACGCCGCCCCGAGCCGCACCGGAGGCAACGAACACGCCGAGTCGCCCGAGTGTACGCCCGCCGGTTCGACGTGCTCCATCAGACCGCCGATCACCACATCCCGGCCATCCGACACACAATCGACATCGATCTCGATCGCCGCGTCGAGAAATTTGTCCACCAGCAGCGGGTGATCCGGCGAGGCCCCCACCGCGCGCACCATGTACGAGCGCAAGCCGCGTTCGTCGTCGACGATCTCCATTGCGCG
>SXLG01000135.1 GCA_005777805.1 Pseudomonadota bacterium | reverse complement strand
GTTCTCGGCGCTGATGATCGTGCTCAACGGCATGGTCGGACTTACGCTGACCGTCGGCGGACTGCGGCACCGCGAACAGACCCACAACCTGCAAGGGGCCAACGCGTACATGGGGCTTATCTTCGCCCTGGCCGGGGTCGGACTCGTGCTGCCGCGTTTCACCACCTCGGCGCCGGGCGGGGAACACGGTCCGCTGCTCGCCGGCTATGTCATCTTCGTCGCGGTCGTCCTCTACGCCGTGTTCCTGGGACTGCAGACGACCCAGCACCGGCACTACTTCATGCCGCCGCAGCGGGCGGCGGGCGAGGACGAGGAGTTGGCCGTGGCGGGCGAAGACGATCTGGGTCACTTGGCCGACTACTCAGCCCCGGTACACGCCGGGTTGCTCCTCGCGTGCCTGCTGCCGATCGTGCTGCTCGCCAAGAAACTGGCATTGGTCCTGGAGCAAGGGCTTGTCCTGCTCGATGCGCCGCAAGCGCTCGGTGGCTTCCTGGTCGCGGTCCTGGTGCTGGCCCCCGAAGGACTCGGTGCCGTGCGCGCCGCTCTCGCCAATCACCTCCAGCGCGCCGTCAATCTCTGTCTCGGCTCGGCTCTGGCCACGATCGCTCTCACCATCCCGGCTGTTCTGGTGGTGGCGATGGTGGCCGGCTTGCGGATCGAACTCGGCCTCGAACCCGTCGAGCTCGTGATGTTGATGCTGACGCTGCTCGTATCGTCGCTGCATTTCGCGAGCGGCCGCACCAATCTGCTGCAGGGCCTGGTCCATCTGGCCCTGTTCACGGGGTACGTCGTCCTGATCTTCGATTGACCGCGACGCGACCGCGGTCACGCGGCAATCTCGCGACCGCGCCACGACGGGCACTTGCTGCCGGTCCGGGGGGGCACTTGTATTTGCTCCGTGGCAGGCGGGCGCGGGCGCGGTTGGCGATCCCCCCGCCTTTGCCATTAACGTTGCGGGGATGGAGGCGGCTCGCGCGCGGGCGGTCCTTCTGGCGCGCGCGCTGGAGGAGGCCGACATCGAGGCCATCGTGCTCCGGCGCGGCGATCGGGAGCGCGCGACCATCGCGGCTCAGGGGTCGGAGGGCGATCTGGAGAGCCGCGCCGCCGTGCGGGCCGAGGTGCTGCTGGACGTCGCAACCCGGGAGGTGCCGGCGCTCGGGGGGCTGCGCCGCGTGGCGGGGGCACCGGCCGCAGCACTCGGACTTGCGCCGGCCGCGGCACTCCTCGCCGGGCTCGGCAGCGATGTTTTCGGACCCGGCCGTCATATCAACGTGCTGGCGCCGGCGCTCTTTGGGCTCCTGCTATGGAATCTTTTCATTGTCGTTCTATGGGGGGTGACGGCGCTCCGCCACGGGCTGCCCGGCAGGAAGATGCGCGCGCACAGACTTGGCGCGGGCGGCGGATCGCCGCCGCAGCCGTGGTCGCGCCAGCACTCGTCGCCCGATCCGGGCGGGATCGCCGGCTGGCTCCGGGATGCCGTCCTCAGGGCCGGGCTGGCCGGGCTAGGCCGGGGTGTCGAGCCGCGTGTGGCTAGCGTGCTGGCCGGCGCCGGCCGACGTTTCGCACGCGACTGGTCGGCGGCCGCGACACCGCTGATCGAGGCCCGCATTCGTGCGAGTCTCCATGCCGCCGCTGCGGCCTGGGCCATCGGCGCGGTCGCGGGCCTGTACTTGCGCGGTCTCGTGATGGCTTACCGGGCGAGCTGGGAGAGTACTTTCCTCGACGTGACGCAGATCCGGCGCGTGCTCGGCGTGACTCTTGGTCCGGCGGCGATCCTGCTCGACATCGACCTGCCTGACAATGCAGGATTCGCGGCGATGGAGGGCCCCGCCGGCAGGGTCGCCGCCGCGCCCTGGATCCATCTCTGGGCCGCGACGATCGGGCTCGTGGTGGTGGGGCCGCGTCTTGCCTTGATGCTCGCCTCGGCGGCGCGCGCACTCCGGCTCGGCCGTCGCCTCGACGTCCGGCCCGATGAGGGCTCGTTCCGCGTGCTGCATGATCCCCATCAAGGATCGGGCCGCCATCTGGTGGTCGTGCCCTACAGCCGGGAACTCGACGGAAACGACGCGGACGCGCTGCTCTCGTTTCTGCACGAGGTGCTGGGTGCAGCAGCGACGGTTGAGCTCCGGACCAAGGCGGCCTGGGGCGAGGACGTGGCGCCTCGCGATTCAGCTTCGGACAGGCCCGCCACGGCGATCCTGTTCTCTTCGGTCCAGTTGCCCGAGGGCGAGGTGCATGGCCAATTCGTACGCGACGTGCGGCGCGACGCCCCAGCCGGTGCTTCGGTTGTGGCCCTGATCGACGCGGCGGCCTGGCAGCGGCGCTTCGGTCCGGCCGAGCACGAGCGGGCGGCCGAGCGCCGCCGTGCCTGGGACCGCGTGCTCGACGGAACCGGCGTCCCGGTCCTCCATCTGGACCTCACGCTCAGCTTCGACGAGGATCTGGTGCGGCGAGCCGAGGTCGCGTTCTGTGTGCGCGGTGAGGGGGAGGGCGGGTGAGGAGAAACGCGGAGACTCCGATGCAGGTCGTGACGCTCAGCCTGATCTCGCACACCAACGTCGGCAAGACGACGCTGGCGCGCACGCTCTTGCGCCGCGACGTGGGGCAGGTCCTCGACCAGGCCCACGTCACGGAGGCGTCGGAATCCTTCGAGTTGGTCCGCACGCCGGGTGCGGTGCTGCGGCTCTGGGACACGCCGGGGCTCGGCGATTCGGCCCGCCTGGTCAAGCGCCTCCGATCGAGTGGCAACCCGATCGGCTGGTTTCTGCACCAGGTGTGGGACCGGCGCCGCGACCGCCCGCTCTACTCGAGCCAGCAGGCGATCCGGAACATGAAGGAGGAAGCCGACGTGGTGCTCTATCTCGTCAACGCTTCCGAGGATCCGAGCGAAGCGGGCTACGTTCCCCACGAAATGGAGATGCTGGCCTGGATCGGCAAGCCAGTGGTGGTGTTGCTGAATCAGGCCGGGCGCGAGAACGAGGCGGAACGGCTGGCCGCCTGGCGCGACGCGCTGGCTCAATGGCCGCTGGTTCGCGGCGTCCAGCCACTTGACGCCTTCACCCGCTGCTGGGTGCAGGAGAACCTGCTGCTCGAGAACCTCGCCACGCTTCTGCCCACGGGGACGCGGCCGACGATGAACGCGCTCGCGGCGACCTGGCTCGAGCGCAACTTTGAAATCTTTGATCACGCGACGGGTGCGCTGGCGCGCTATCTGGTGCGGGCGCTTCAGGACGGTGAGCCGCTTGCCGGGCAGGGAATCTCGCCGGGCGAGAAGCGGCGCGCGATGCGGCTCCTGGCACGGCGTCTCGATGATGCGACCGCGGATCTGATGGACGGTCTCATCGAGTCGCACGGGCTCTCCGGCCGCTTTCGCAACGAGGCGCGCGAGCGCCTGCGCGAGGATTTCGATCTGCCGGGAGAGACGGCCTGGACCTCGGGCCGGACGACCCTGCTCGGCGCGGCGATGGGCGGCGCTGCCGGCGGCATCCTCGCCGACGTCGCCGTGGCCGGGCTCTCGTTCGGCACGGGCGCGGTTGCCGGAGCGCTGCTCGGTGCTGCCAGCGCGGCCGGGCTCAGGCGCGGCTATCAGGTCGTGCGTGCCGAGCGCGAACCGCGCGTGCGTTGGGCGCGCGAATTTCTCGACCAGCTCCTCGCGCAGTCGTTGCTGCGCTATCTCGCCGTCGCGCACTTCGGGCGCGGCCGGGGCGAGTGGCGTGACGTCGCCACGCCCGAGCGCTGGCGGGAGATGCTGGAGAACGCCATGGCTGCGGGCGGCGTGACCTGGAGCGAGACGGTCGAGAACGCGCGTACCGGCCGGGGAGAAGCGGTGAGTTCGTACGCGCCGCTCGAGGGCTGGCTCGCCGCGGTTCTGCTGCGCACGCTGCGCGAGGCCTATCCGGCCGCGGCTGATTCCGCTACTTTCCGGCCGCGGAACCGGGATGGCCAAGACGAGGAGACGTGACCCGGATGAACAACGCCGCACTCGCCGACTGGCACTTTGGATTGACGAGCTTCGTCGCGATCTTCACCGTGCTGAACCCGATTCACGCGGTGCCGCTCTATCTGGCGATGGCGCCCGAGCCGACCCGCGCGCAGCGCCTGCACGTCGCGCGTGTCGCGGCCGCGACCGCTCTGATCGCGATGCTGCTCGCGCTCTTCGTGGGCGACGACATCCTCGCCTTCTTCGGGATCACGCTGCCCGCGTTCCGGGCCGGGAGCGGCATCATCCTGGGGATGACCGCACTCTCGATGGTGAGCGGTCAGGTGAGTCCCGCCAAGGCGATGCCCGAGGAGACCGCCGAGGCGGCGCACTGGACCTCGATCGCGGTCGTGCCGCTGGGCACGCCGATTCTCGCCGGTGGTGGCGTTCTGAGCACGGTGATTCTGCTGGCAGAGGAGGCCGTGAGCTGGGATCGCACCACCGCACTGATCGCTGCGGTGGTGGTGAACGCGGCGGTGGCGCTGCTCTGTCTGCGCCTCTCTCGTCGCATCAAGGATATGCTGGGCACCACCGGGATCAACATCGTCACCCGCCTGATGGGGCTGGTTCTGATGGCGCTGGCGGTCGAGTTCGTCGCCACCGGAGCGCGCGAGCTTCTGTTCGAGCCGGCAGCCGTGCCGGGATTGGCGGCGATGCTCGGCGCCCCTTCGGGCCTCTCCTGTCTCTTGTGTGGCTAGCTGCAGGCGGCGGACAGGGATCGGGCCGCACCGATGGAACATCGCGTGCAACCTGGCTCACGCCGCGGTCAGGTCGCGCGTGACGGTCAAGGGCCATGCCGATCGCGGTTGACGCAACGCCCCGTGCCTCCACCAGACACCCTTCTTGCAACCCACGTTCCCCGGCCGTAAGGCGCGGGCATGTCGGACAAGAGTGTCGAGGCCCGGCCGCTGCCTGCGGTTCCCTTTCTGAAGATTCCCGCCGAGGGGAGCCCGTATCTCGAGGCGCTCAAATGCGGCGCGTGCGGCGCGCTCTACCTCGCCGAGCGGGTGGCGTGCGGCAAGTGCGCGGCGCGTGGGGGCTTCTCGCCCACCCGGCTCGCCAACCGCGGCACACTCTACAGCTACAGCATCGTGTGCCGGTCCTTCCCGGGCATCGAGGTGCCCTACGTCTCGGCCATCGTCGATCTCGAGGGTGGCGGCACGGTCAAGGGCAACCTGATCGGCGTCGCACCTGAGCCGGCGAAGCTCTCGTTCGGGATGCCGGTCGAGGTCGTGTTCAAGGACGCGCTGGGCCGCAAGGACCGCGAGGGTCATTCGTACCTGTCCTATTTCTTCCAGCCCCGCGCCTAGGCGCCGGGTCACCGCCGCAGCAGCAGATCAACGGGAGGTTCCCATGGGCAATGATGTCTACGTCGTCGGTATCGACATGATCAAATTCGGGCGCTTCCCCGAGACCAGTGTCTCGAAGCTCGCCGCCCAGGCGGCACTGGGCGCGCTCGACGATGCCGGGGTGTCGATCAAGGACATCCAGGCACTGTGGTGCGGCAACCTGATGCAGGCGAGCAACATGGTCGGCCAGCAGCTCCTCCAGGAGATCGGCCAGACCGGGATTGGCGTCGTGAACTGCGCCAACGCGTGCGCGACCGGCGCCACCGCGTTCCGCGACGCCTGGATGTCGATCAAGGCCGGAATCTACGACCTGGTGCTGGCTGTCGGTGTCGAGCAGATGGGCAAGGGCCTGCTCGGCGGCGCGGGCGGTGGCAAGGGAATCTCGAAGGAAGGACTGGTGGGCTCGCTGACCATGCCGGCGGTCTTCGCCGAAGCGGGCATGGAGCATTCCCGCAAGTACGGCACGACGTTCGCGCAGTTTGCCAAGGTCTCGGTCAAGAACCATCATCACTCGACGATGAACCCCAAGGCGATGTATCAGATCGAGACGCCGCTCGAGGCCGTCATGGGCGCGGAGATGATCTCCTACCCGAACACCAAGCTCATGTGTTCGGTCAATGTCGATGGTTCGGCGGCAGCGGTGCTCTGCTCGGAGAAGAAGGCCCGTGAACTCGGGCTCGGGCGCGCGGTCAAGGTACGGGCTTCGGTGTTGACCAGCGACCCCTGGCAGGAACGCGATCTGGTGATGCCCGACGTCAATAGCTGTACTCGGCTGGCGGCGAAGCAGGCCTACGAGATGGCGGGTGTCGGACCCGACGACATCAGTCTGGTCGAGCTGCACGACTGCTTCGCGACCGCCGAACTGCTGCACTACGAGAATCTCGGCCTGTGCGCCGACGGCGAGGCCGGCCGGCTGATCGACGAGGGCGAGACGGCGCTTGGCGGCCGGGTTCCGGTGAACTGCTCGGGCGGATTGCTCTCCAAGGGCCATCCCCTCGGCGCGACCGGCATCGCCAATCTCTACGAGGTGGCGACGCACCTGCGCGGCGAGGCCGACAAGCGCCAGGTGAACGGCGCGCGCTTCGGGCTCACGCATGTCATCGGGCTCGGCAGTGCGTGCGCGATCCACATTCTCGAAAAACCTGCTTGAAGATCGGGGTCGTCAGCGACACGCATGACGTCGCGTCCAACGTGGCGCGAATCGCGGAGATCTTCCGCGAGGCGGGCGTCGAGCGGATCATTCATACCGGCGACATCACGCGAGCGCGGACCCTGACCGCGCTCGCCGCTGCGGGCGTGCCGCTCGCGGGGGTCTACGGCAACAATGACGTGCTGCGTGACGAGCTCGAGGCAGAAGCCCGCCGGCTCGGTTTCGAGCTGCACGACGGCCCGCTCGAACTCCAGTGGGCGGGACGCCGGCTGATCGTGGCGCACGATCCGCGCGAACTCGCAGGTCGCATCGATCCCGGCCACGCGGTCGTGCTGCACGGCCACATCCACCGCCGCATCCTCGAGCGCAGCCCCGAGCGGCTGACCTTCAACCCCGGCGAATGTGCCGGGCACCTCGCGGGCCACAATGCGGTCGGGATCGTCGATCTCGTCGACCTGGACGTCCGCCTGCGTTTTTTCTGAAGTGCGGCGTCGGCCGGGGCAGGGCGACGGGCAAGCCGGCGCGGATTTGCTCGCTGTAGTCATCGAGGTGGTCTGAGGCGGGCCGGCGTGGGCCGACCTGCGAGCGCCGCCGTAATTCTTCGAACGACAGACCGGGGCCGATGCGACCTTGCGCCCAGAGCAGCTCGTCCCAGCGGCCGTTCAGGAAGGTGTGCCGGTCCCAGCGCATGTGCCCGGTGGCATCACGCAGTCGCTCGAGGATGTTGATGCCACAGGAATCGGCGAGAGCGTGGTACCAGCGCGGCCGAGCGGCGAGCTGATTGGTCTCGTCGAGATAGGCGAGGAAGAAAGCGCGCAGGGTGTCGGGCGGCAGCGGCACGCGATAGACGAACACCTCTTCGCCGCGCACGTCGGTGCGCAGCGCAAGCAGGTCGCGCTCATCCGCGAAGATGTAGGCGAGCGTGTAGCGACGGAAGAAGCCGGCCACGGCCGAGTATTCCTCGCCCATCTGCTTGCGAGTCTCGACCGAGATTGCGAGCCGCCGGCCGTCAGCGAAGCCGAAGCTGACGAAGGTGTGGCAGAACTCGCGCGGCCCCCAGTAGCTCATGACCAGATCGACATCGTGCAGATCCGAGATCCGGTACTCGCGGTCCTCCCAGCGCGGTGTGTAATTCTGGTCACTTCGCCAGCGGAAGTCGCGCACATCATGGAGCCGGACCCGGTCGCCGTCGATGTCGGCGCGGGTGATCCGCGCCACGTCCGGCGGCCAGCGTCCCTCGTTGGAGGCCGGCGCGAGGATGAAGGCGACGACCACGAGCAGGCTTGCGGCCGCGACGCGGAGCAGGGCGTGGGCGAATGGCTTGACGTGAGCGAGGGCCCAGGCCACGCCCGTGGCGAACATTGCCGCCAAGCCCAGCCGGAGGCCTGGTGGTTCGATCCGGCCCAGCGCGATGGCCGTCACGGTCCAGACGACGAGCAGGGCGAGCAGGCTTCGGCCGAGTGCCACGGCCAGCCCGCGTGCGATCCGGCGCGCTCGGCTCACGCACGACGGTTTCCCACCTCTGCCCGCACCAGGCAAAAGCCGACCGGCCCGGCGCGCCGCCACGGCGAGGCGCTCTCCTCACGCGCCTCGCCGTGCGCCCGGGGCGCAGTTGACCCGATGGCCGCTCGCTCGCTAGTTCGCCCTGTGATGGCAGGAAAGAAGCGCCCGCGCGGCCGTTCACGAAACGCGAAAGTCAATCTGGGCGCTAGCTCTGGGGAGTCGGACGAATTGCTCGACGGCCGGGTGCGGCGCGGTCGGGAGAATCGGCGCGCCATGATCGACTCGATCTGTTCGCTCATCGAGGACGGGGTCATCGAGCCGACGGCGGAGTTGGTCGCCGGCCGTGCGGGGCTCGGCGTGCGCAGTGTCTTCCGGCACTTCCGCGACATCGAGGGGCTGCGCGCCGAGGTCGTGGCCCGGCTTGTCGCCGAAGCTCTACCCAACCTCCAACAACCACGCACCGCCACGGACCTCGCCGGAAGAGTTCGCGAGACACTTGACATCCGCGCCCGGTTCTTCGAGGCGCAGACGGCCTTCCGGCGCGCGGGCGACGCGGTTTCTCATCGCTCGGCCGTCGTCCGGTCCAACCACGCCGATCTCGATCGGCTTTTCCGCGATGACATCAAGAGAAATTTCGCTGCGGAACTGGCCGCGAGCGATGCGACAGTGCTCGATCTGATCGATGCGCTGCTCTCGTTCCCCACCTGGCTTCGTCTGCGCGGGCCCCAGGCGCTGTCCGTGCCCGCCGCACGGCGGCTGCTCGAGGGTGCTCTGCTCGCGATCTTGCCGGCCGGTCGGGCCACGCGCGGACCGCGGGCGAAGGCCGTCGCGTCCGGCAGAGGTCGCACCCGTTCGCCGCAGAGATCCCGCGGGGCGGGCGCGACCCGGTGACCAGGGCGCCGCGACGCCTGCGTATCGGTATCCTGCGCGCCGACAGCGTGCTGCCGGCACTCTCGCCGACGTTTGGGCAGTATCCCGAGATGTTCTCTCGCCTCCTCGTCGAGGCAGATCCAGCGCTCGACTTCGCGGAATGGGATGTCGAGAACGACGGCGTGCCGTCGAATCCGGGCGAGTGCGACGGTTGGCTGATCACCGGCAGTCGTCGCAGCGCTTACGACGATCTGCCGTGGATCGGCCGGCTCGGCGGCTTCGTCCGCGAGGTGGTCGAGGCCCGGCAACCGCTCTTCGCCGTGTGTTTCGGCCACCAACTCGTCGCTCATGTTCTCGGGGGCCGGACCGAGAAGTCGCCCGCGGGCTGGACGGTGGGCACGCAGCGTCACGCCATCGATCGGCCCTTTCCGTGGGTGCACGACGGGCCGCGTGAGGTGCGTCTGCTCCACAGTCACCAGGATCAGGTGGTCCGGCTGCCGGCCGGCGCCGAGCGGGTGGGGGGCAGCGAGGCGTGTCCGCTGGGCTTCTACCGCATCGACGACCACGTCATGTCCTGTCAGGGCCATCCGGAGTTCTCCACCGACTACGCCCGGGCGCTCTACACCGAGCGTCGTGGTGCAATCGGCGAGGAAGCCTGGCGTCGCGCCCAAGATTCACTGATCGAGCCCAACGATCGGCTCGAGGTCGCTCGCTGGGCCAGTGCGTTCTTCCGCCGGGACACGCGGCGCGAGTGACGCTGGCGCACCGTCGGGCTCGGCGGTGGCAAGGAGGATTTGGGTGATGGCAGCGGACGTCAACGGGGAGCGCGGCACGCGCCATGCTGTGATCGGCGGCCTGTCGATCGCCTACCGGGTTTTCGGCGAGAGCGCTCCGGGCGAGCCCTGGATCCTCATCCGTGGTCTGGGCACGCAGATGATCGAGTGGGCGCCGGCGCTGATCGAGGGACTGGTCGAGCGGGGATCACCGGTGGCGGTGTTTGACAACCGCGATACGGGCCTCTCGTCCGGCTTCGAGGACAGAGGGACGGAGGCCGCGGCCTATCCGCTGCTCGACATGGCCGGCGATGTGGTGGGGCTCCTCGACCATCTCGGCTGGGCGCGGGCAAATATTCTTGGCGCCTCGATGGGCGGAATGATCGCGCAGCTCGTCGCCGCAAGAGAGCCCGAGCGGGTGTGCTCGCTGGTCTCGGTGATGTCGAGCTCGGGCCGGCCGGGACTGGCGGCGGCGACGCCCGAAGCGGCGCGTGTGCTCACGGCGGCGCCCCCCGCCGGCTCGTCCGTCGACGATAAAATCGAGCTCATGCTGGCCGGGCGGCGCGTACTCGGTGGGTGCGGCTTTCCCGTTTCCGACGACGAGCGTCGCGCGCAGGTGCGTCAGGCCATCGAGCGGGCGTGGCGCCCCGACGGCGTGGTGCGCCAGCTCCGCGCGGTGATGGCCAGCGGCTCGCGGCTCGAGGACCTGGCCCGGATCCGCGTCCCGGCGCTCGTGATCCACGGCGACGACGATTGCTTGCTGCCGCTCGAACACGGTGTCGACACCGCGGCGGCTATCCCCGGCGCACGGCTCGAGGTCATCGCGGGCATGGGCCACGAGATCCCGGTCACGCTGGTGCCGCGTCTGCTCGGCATCCTCGACAGTTTCCGCGCGGCGTAATCGCGGCGGCATATCTTCCCGCCCGCGGGGCCCATCGGTCGGTGTCCGGGCGGGAGATCGTCGGCGAGAGCTACCTCAACCGGGCGCCCGCACGCCGACGATGCCGTCGCCCGTGGGGCAGCAACCTGTGCCCGATGCCGCATCTCCACTCGGGCAGTTACAGATCTGCGAGAGTGCCGAGTTTTTGTTTTACCTCGGTGAGCAGGGAGGGCGGCAGGCGACCCAGCTTTCTCCGAATACGCCGATTGTCGATTGCACGGCTCTGATCGATCATGATCTCGCAAGCCGAGCGATTCCCGGCGATCCCCGACGGCAGCGGCACGCGCAGGAGGTTGCCGCCCACGAGGGAAGTTGTGCAGGGTAGTACCCAGGTCGAAGGGTGATCCGCCCGGTTGAGAAGGTCGCTCTGGATGACGAGCACGGGCCGTAGCTTGCCGGGTTCGGTTCCCTGGCGGGGATTCAGGTCTGCGCTGTAGAGCGCTCCGCGCTCGACGATCACTTCAGTCCCTCGGCGGCGAGGTGGTCCAGTTCGTCGAGTTCCTGGCGCAGCGCGCCGCGCGTCGCCAGCGACGCCTGGCGATACGCCTCGCGGAGCGCCTCTCTCTCTGTCGTCTCGTCCAGCAGCTTGAGGCCACGCCGGACGACTTCGACATTGGTCTTCGCCCGCAACCTTCCCTTGAGCTTCTGTACCAGCCGCAGCTCCTCCCTGGGCAGGGTGATGCTCGACTTTGCATTGGAGTTCATGCCTTTTTGATACCAGTGAATCCCAGCCCCGACCAGCCGAGGATTGCGCCGGAGGTATCGGCCGGAGCGGACCTTCGGGTCGCTGCTCGAGCCGCGCTCGTTTTGCCGTGATTCCGCCCAGAGCGAGGGCGCGCGGTCGCGCTTGGCGAGTTCCGGCCCGGCCACAACTGCATCGCGCCGGCAGGCGGCCCGCTCGCGGGCGACACCTTCATCCGGCCGCCAGACGACGCGATGCGGCCGGAGTACTACACGCGGCTGTTGACGGTGACGCGGGCGTGCGAGTGGGGGGGCGTGGATCGACTACTTTATTTGCGCTGTCGCGGGGCAAGCCGCACTCAGACCGGCCGGTCGCCGTCGATCGTGATCCGTTCGTGGCGGCGCGTTGCCGGCCACCAGTCGTGCACCGGAACGTGCTGCGTCGAGCGGTTGTCCCAGAAGGCAATCGAATCGATCTGCCAGCGGAAGCTCACCTGAAACTCCGGTCGCTCCATGTATTCGTAGAGGAAGCTCAGGAGGTCGGTGCTCTCGGTCGGGTCCATGTCCACGATCCGCGTCGTGAAGAGTGAATTGACAAAGAGCCCGCGACGGCCGGTGGCGGGATGAGTGCGAATCACCGGGTGGCGGACGGGCGGATTGTCGGCGAGCGCCTGCGCCAGACGCTCGCGTCCGCCCGGCTCGGCGAGGCTCTCGCCGAAGCCGTGCTCGAAGCTGTGCTCGGCGAAGCGTCCTTCGAGTCGCTCGCGGAGCTGGGCGGGCAGTGCGTCGAGGGCCGCGAACAGACTCATCCAGAGCGTGTCGCCACGACCCTCGGGGATGATGCGTCCGCGCAGGATTGAGCCAAGCGGCGGGTTCGGCCGGAAGGTCATGTCGGTGTGCCACTTCTCGATTCTGGAGGGATGCTCACGATCGGACTCGAGCACGACGATCTCGGGGAAGCCCTCGGGATGGGGGTAGGCCGGATGCGTCTGGATCGGGCCGAAGCGTCGGGCGAACGCGAGATGGTGGCCGTGGTCGATGGGTTGATCGCGGAAGAAGAGGACCTGGTGCTCGCTCAGGGCCTGCTCGAGTTGGTGGAGAGCCGCATCGTCGAGCGGCGCCCTGAGGTCGATGCCGCGTACCTCTGCCCCGAGCACTGCGCCGCTGCGCACGATCTCCATCGCGAACCCGGGCTAGCACGACGTGTGGCCACGCAGCCACGACCGGCGACAGGCCGGGGCCGGGTCCTGTCCGGTGGCCTCGCGCTGGCGAGTGCCCGGCCCGCACGGGGGCGCGCCAAGGGCCGCTCATGTGCCCCACCTGCAGCTCCCGGAGCGAGCGTTCAGAGTCCGCTCGTGCGGGGCGACACCACGGCCACTGGTGCGGTCCCGCCCACGCCGCGCCGTGTCTTTACGCCTGCGCATCGTCCTGCGAAGGTTGGCGCCATGCCGGTACCCTTCCGGATCCTGCCGCGACTCGACGATCTCAACCGACCCTTCTGGCAAGGGGGCGGCAGCGGCGAGCTCACGTTTCTCACCTGTCCCGCGTGCGACCGGATCCAGCATCCGCCCCAACCCCTCTGCGCTTTCTGTCACGCCCGCGGCCTGGTCCCGCGCGCGGTCTCCGGGCGCGCCCGGGTCGCGGCCGTCACTGTAAATTATCAGAACTGGATGCCCGGACCGGAGCTGCCCTACGCGGTCGCGATCGTCGAAATCGACGAGGATCCGAGCGTCCGTCTGACCACCAACATCGTCGGCTGCCCGGCGGCCGACGTGACGATCGGTATGCCGGTGCAGGTCGTGTTCGAGCACCACCCCGACCCGCACGGCGATGTCTGGCTGCCGCTCTTCGAGCCTGCGGCCACGCCGACGGACTCGGGCAGACGGGTTTCGCTGTCGCCCGCGGGAGGTGTGGCGTGATCCCGCCGGAGGACCGGATCGAGCAGCGCTCGTGCATCACCGGCATCGGCCAATCACAGATTGGTCGCCGGCTGCACCGCAATCCGCTCGACCTCACGCT
Source organism: Pseudomonadota bacterium (assembly GCA_005777805.1). Classification (GTDB taxonomy): domain Bacteria; phylum Desulfobacterota; class Binatia; order UBA12015; family UBA12015; genus SXLG01. The sequence goes on along the minus strand of SXLG01000135.1, from coordinate 5,963 downwards.
CGAGGCCTGCCTTGCCGCGATCGAGGACGCCGGCCTCACGACGGCCGACATCGACGGGCTCTCGACCTATCCCGGCATGCAGGTCGGCAACCCTGGCTTCAACGGAGCCTCGGCCACCGACGTGCACGACGCGCTCCGACTCGAACTCGACTGGTTCGACTCGGGCATCGAGACCGCGGGTCAACTCGGCAGCGTCATCAAGGCTTGTCTCGCGGTCGGGGCGGGACTTGCCAATCATGTGCTGTGCTTTCGCAGCGTCTGGGAGGGCTCGGCGCAGGGCAGTGGCGGGCGGGGCGGCATCGGTTCGGAGAACGGGCCCGGCTTTCGCGCCAGCGGCATGTTGCAGTGGACGCTGCCCTTTGCCGCACCCTCGGCGGCGATATGGCTTGCGCTGGTCGCCAATTGCCATTTTCATCGCTACGGCACGACGCGTGAGCAGCTCGCCCAGATTGCGCTCAACGGCCGTCGCAACGCGGGCCTCAATCCCGACGCGATCTACCGTACGCCGATGTCCATGGAAGATTATTTCGCGGCGCGGATGATCTCCAGTCCCTTCTGTCTCTTCGATTGCGATGTGCCCTGCGACGGCGCGACCGCCGTGGTGGTGTCGCGGCGCGAGCGGGCGCGCGATCTCCGTCGCCCACCCGTTCGCGTCGAGGCAGTCGGGACGGCGTTGCGCGGCCGACCTTCCTGGGACCAGTTCGACGATCTCGCGGCGATGGCCAACCGCGATGCCGCGGCCCATATGTGGACGCGCACCGAATTGAAGCCGGCCGACGTGGACGTGGCCCAGCTCTACGACGGCTTCAGCTTTCTGGCACTCTCGTGGATCGAGGCGCTCGGCTTCTGCAAGGTGGGCGAGGGTGGGCCTTTCATCGAGGGGGGCGGGCGGATCGCGCGGGAAGGCGAGCTGCCACTCAATACCCACGGCGGCCAGCTCTCGGCGGGACGCTTGCACGGCTACGGTTTCCTGCACGAGGCCGTGGTTCAGTTGCGCGGCGACGGCGGCGAGCGGCAGGTTGCGGGCTCGCCCGAGGTCGCTGTCGCGGCCGCCGGCGGTGGCCCGACCTCGGGTTGCTTGTTGCTGACGCGCTGAGCTGCCGCGGGGGCTGGCGGCGGTGGCCCGACCTCGGGTTATTTGTTGCTGACGCGCAGAGCCGCCGCGGTGGCCTGACCTGCGATTGTTTGTCGCTGACACGCCGGGTCGTGACGGATCCTGGCGGCTTCGGGAGCGGGGCGGCGGTTGCGCGCGCTGAGCGCCTCTCGCCGCCGGAGTTGATCCCATGCGGCCGGGCTCTTGCGGTGCTGGGACCAGCGGGGCATGAGCAGGAGCATGACCGTCCGCCGCGCTGTCTGTCTCGTTGCCCTCAGCTTTTCTGCCGCCACGGCTCTCGCCTGCGCGAGCGCGCCGCTGCGGGGCGCCTGTGCGCCCGGGCGCCCGCTCGGCAGTGCATGTGGCTTCGAGAACCCCGAGGATCTCGCCTGGGCGCCGACCCAGCGCGTTCTGGTCTCCGGGCAGATGCGTTTTGCGGGCGCGGGCGGCCGGCTGCTCGCCTTCGACCCGACCTCGGATGAGGTGACCGAACTCTGGCCCGAGGCCACGACGGTGGCGAGCCCGGTGGCCGCGCGCTCGGCGGGACGAGTCGGTGGCGAGGGGGCCGCGGGGACCGCACGGGCTGGGGGTGGAACCGGGGAGCAAGTAGGGACGCCTGCCGAGGCGTCCGCCGGCGCACCACCTGCCACGGGTGGCGGCGCGGCGATCGGTGAGCCGGGCTGCCCCGAACCCGACGCCGCGGCCTTCGCTCCGCACGGGGTCTTCGCCGACGCCGCCGGCAATCTGCTGGTCGTGAACCACGGCGGGCGCGAGTCCATCGAAATCTTCACGCTCACGGGTGAAGGTGCCGCGACACGCGCGACCTGGCGGGGCTGTGTGCAGATGCCCGAAGGAACCTCGGCCAACGACGTGGCGCTTGGGCCCGACGGCGCCATCCTGGCCTCCAACTTTGCACCCTCGCTCGAATCGACACTGGCCGGAATCAATATGCTGTTCGGGCGCCCGACCGGAGACATCATGATCTGGCAGCAGGGGCGCGGCTGGCAGGCGGTCCCGGGGAGTGCCGCGAGCGGACCCAACGGCGTCGCCTTCTCGCCCGACGGAGAGACAATCTTCTTCGCCGAGACGGGTGGCGGGCGGGTTGTCCGCATGGCGCGCGACGGTTCCCGGCGGATCGACGTCGAGGTCGAGGGGATGCCTGATAATTTGAGCTGGACGTCTGAGGGCCAGCTCTTGCTGGCGGGCCACGAGTCCGCTCTTGGGTTCGTTGCTTGCCGTTCCGCGGCGGCGTGCCGCTCGGCGTGGCGGGTGGATGAGATCGATCCCGCGACGATGAAGGTCCGCGAGGTCTTCATTCACGACGGTAGCGTGGTGGGCGCGGTGGCAACCGCGCAGGCGGCCGGCGACCGCATCTACCTTGGCGCGGTGTTCGGCGATCGGATCGGCGTGCTCGAGAACACGCGAGACTGAACTCCGGCGTCGGCACGGGGGCCGGGGCGTTGCGGCGGCACCGACGCGCACCGTGGCGTACGCGCTCTCGTTCTCGTGCGGCCGCGGTTGTCGGGACCGGATCGGTCTGACATGTCGCAGGGATGGCCGGATCCACCCCTGCGGGGGCACGCGAGCGTTTCGTCGAGACCAACGGTCTAAGGATGCGGGTCCTCGAGCTGGGCGAGGGCTTTCCCGTCGTGCTCTGCCACGGGTTTCCCGAGATCGCTGATTCGTGGCGCCGTCAGTTGCCGGCGCTCGCCGCGGCGGGCTTCCGCGCCATCGCGCCCGACCAGCGCGGGGTTGGCGGCACGTCGCGGCCCGAGCCGGTCGAGGCTTACGACCTCGAGCCTCTGACCGGAGATCTGGCCGGCCTGCTCGACGCGCTGGAACTCGAGCGCGCGGTCTTCGTCGGCCAGGACTGGGGCGGCATCGTCGCCTGGCAGATGCCCTTCTTTCATCCGGGGCGGACGGCCGGAGTGATCGGGGTCAACACCCCGGCCCTGCGCCGGCCGCCGGTGCCGCCGATCACGGCTTTCAGGCATATCTTTGGCGAGAATCACTACATCGTGCATTTCCAGAAGCCGGGGGAGGCTGACGCCGGTCTTGGCCGCGACGTGCGGCGCACGTTGACGCATCTCCTGCGCAGTCCGGTGCCGCGCGAAGAGATGACGCGGTACGCCTTCCGGGCCGACGGCTCGATCCGCAACATGGTGGATCTCGTCGAGGCCGACGACCCACCGGGTGAGGCGCTCCTCTCGGCGGATGATCTTGCCGTCTACCTCGCGGCCTGGACGAGTAGTGGCTTCACCGGGGGCATCAACTGGTACCGCAACTTCGATCGTAACTGGAACCTGACGGCGGCCTTCGACGAGCGGACGATCGACGTGCCCTGTCTCATGATCACGGCCGAGCTCGATCCCGTGCTGAGTCCACCCCTTGCCGAGCCGATGCGAAGCTTCGTCACGGACCTCGAGATTCATTGCATTGCCGGCTGCGGCCACTGGACGACGCACGAAGCGCCCGTCGAGCTGAACCGTCTGATGGTTGACTGGCTCGGCCGGCGCTTCGGCTGAGCCGTCTACCGGTCGGCGGCCGCCGTGGGCCGCGCCCCGGCTGAGCCGCAGCCGGGACAGGAGACCGGCGCGCGCGGGCGCCGCGCCCCGGCTGAGCCACACCCGGGCCAGGTGCCCTCGTTGCGGCGTGCCTCGGCCAGGGGTTGGAGTGCGGCCGCGACGTCGTCGAGCCAGGCCAGATCCGCCGCGGCGAGAGCGAGGAGCAGGTCGAAACCGTGCTGTGACAACGGCCGGGATCCCGCCGGGTCGCCCGCCCGAGGCCGTGGCAGGGGGCCGGCCGCGAAGCGACCCAGCGCGAGTCGCCAGCCCTCGAGGTCGCGCCGGGCGGCCGCGAGAGCCCGGCCGAGAGCGTCGACGTCACCGGCCTCGGCCAGCAACACGACGCGCGCCACGAATTCGTATTCGTCGAGCGCGATATTGGTCGGGGCCAACTCCCGCGCATCCCGTTCCTCGAGTCCCGCGGCGGTCAGGGTCCAGCGCCGGAGATTTCGGGAAGCGGCTCGCACGATGTGGGATCCGACGAATCCTCCGCGTTCGAGCCGAGCCAGCGTCGCCGCGACCTGCGCAGCGCCGAAAGGCCGGGCCGGTCCGAGGCGCGCGCGCAGCCGGTGCAGGACACCGTGCGCAGTAGCCGCCCCGTCCGCGAGGGCAACGAGGATCTCGCGCTGAAGTCCCATGCGTCTCCCTCGTCGGAGGCATCGTCCGGCACAAGCTCTGGGCGCACCTCGGGCCGAGGGTTATGACGGGGAGGACATCGGAGGGCAGGCGCCAGCGTGCGCGCGTGGCGGTTCGGTGCGAGCGTAGATGGAGGCCAAGGTCATGGCGGAGAGGCGGATCTATCTCGTGCGTCACGGTGTGGCTGAGGACATCGCTCCGAGTGGTCGCGATGTCGATCGCCGGCTGACCGAGGACGGGCGCCGCCGGCTCGAGCGTACCCTCGAGCGGACGCGCCGGCTCGACGTCTCGATCGATCTCCTGGTGAGCAGTCCGCGCGTGCGGGCGGTGCAGACGGCCGACGTCCTCGCCGCGGGACTCTCCCCCGTTCGGCGGGAAATCTGGTCCGATCTTGATTGCGGCGTTGACCAACTTGCCCTCTCGGCCCGCATCGACGCCGAGCCGCCGGGCCGCAGCGTCATGCTGGTCGGCCATCAGCCCGATTGCAGCGCGCTCCTGTCCTACTGGCTCTGCGGGCGACCGACCGCCTTCCCGAGCAAGTTCCGCAAGGGAGCGATCGCCTGCGTCCAAGCCGACGCGCTACCGCCCGCGGGCCGGGCCACGCTCGAGTTTTTCCTGCCGCCGCTCTGAAGCGGCCACCCGCACGGTTCTTCAAGGCCAGGCCGAGACCCGCTCTCTCCTCGCGGCCCGCCGCCCCTACGGTCCTTCTGTCGCCGGATGGGGACGGGCGAACGATGTGGGAGAACTCTCGCCGAAGGCGATCGCTGGCACTCGGCCGATCCCGGGCCGTGCTCCGGGCGGCGGGCCGACGCGCGGGTTCTTGCAGTCAGGGTGGCGACGTCCGTGGAGCTGATTTTTGGACAACTGCTGTCTAAATTCAGCCATGAACGCTCGAATTCGCATCCATTAGAACAGAAATCGGGACTCAAGCCCTTGACTATGGTTGCCAAAATATGGGATGCGCTTTTCTTCCGGGCGGATCCCACGCCCCCGTTCCACCCCGGTCCGCGGTGGAGGAGGACATCGACGATGCGAGCGATCAGAGTGGTGGCCGGGCTTGCCCTGGCCCTGGGACTCGTGGCCGGTCAGCGGGCCCAGGCAGCCGTGATCGAGACGCCGGCCAACGGCGGGCGCGCCAGCGGAATCGGCGTGGTTGCCGGCTGGAAGTGTCAGGCCGGACAGATCACGGTGGCGTTTGACGGTGGTGAGTTTCTCCCTGCAGCTTGGGGAGTCCCCCGAGGCGACACCGCTGGATCGTGTGGCGATCGCAACAACGGCTGGGTGATGCAGTTCAATTTTGCACTGCTCGGCGACGGCAGCCATATCGTCCGGGTCTACGACAACGGCTCGAAGTTTGCCGAGGCACGCTTCACGGTGGCGACCCTTGGCGCCCCTTTCCTGCGCGGAGTGGCGGGTGCTTTCACCCTCCCCAACTTCCCGCAGCCCGGCGCCAACGCCCGAGTCGAGTGGGACCAGGGCGCCCAGGGCTTCATGGTCACGGGCGTGACCTGGCCCCAGCCCACACCCCGTCCGACGGCCCAGCCCACGCCCCGCCCGACGCCCCCGCCAACGAACTGTCCGACCAACGGCCCGCTCACGGACCTGCGTCGCGACTGTTCGTCGATGATCTATTTCTACACTCGAGGCTCTGTGCTCGCGGGGGTGGCCAC
>SXLG01000134.1 GCA_005777805.1 Pseudomonadota bacterium | reverse complement strand
GCGCAGTCGATGCGCCATGAACTCGACGAAGCGCGTCTTACCGCAGCCCGTCGGCCCCTTGAGCAACACCGGCAGCCGGCACTCCCAGGCAGCGTCGAAGACCACGACCTCGTCGTGAATCGGCAGGTACCAGGGTGCGGCGGAATCGGGGCTATCCATGGGTGCGGCTCGTGGTTTCGTGCGGGGCGGATTCAGTGAATCGATCCGGGGGCCGGAGTGATCTGGAAGGGGTCGACGCCAAGGCCGCGGATCACCCGCTCCCAGAGCGTTTCGGGTGGCCCGTGGAAAATCGTCGTGGGGTCCACCGGTGCGGTGAGCCAGGTCGATTCCAGAAGTTCCTGGTCGAGCTGCCCCGGCCCCCAGCCCGCGTAGCCAAGCAGGAGCCGGCTCGACTCGGGGCCGAGATCAGCCTGCTCGTTCTCGAGGACCTGCCGGAGGTGAGCTTGTGAACTCGAGAGCCACACGCCCGCGCAGATCGGGATGCTCTCGCCCTCGGGTTCGATGCGCGTGATCAGCCAGCCACGCTCCTGACTCACGGGGCCCCCCTCCCAGATGGTGAGGGAACGCTCCTCCGCCAGCGGCGGCTCGAAGTTGAGCAATTCAGCGGTGGTCATCTCCGACGGGCGGTTGACGATGAATCCGAGTGCGCCCTCGTCGTCGTGCTTGCACAGCAGCACGACCGCCCGCTCGAAATTTGGATCGAGCATCTGTGGCATGGCCACCAACAACGTCGGCGCAAGTCCATCCCCGCCCATCAGCGCTCTCCCGACGTCCGACGTTATCCCGCTCCCCCGACCGCAACAACCAGAAGATGCCAGGGGACGCACGCCCGTGTTCCGGGTGGTGGCACCTCGCGGCTCCGCAGCAAGACACGGCTCTGCCGGAGAGCGTGCGCATGCTTTTTCGGCGCAATGCTGACGCGCCGTCCGACTTCGCCGCAGGGCACGGCCCGGAGTGACGGCCCACGCAAGGATCGGTGCCCCCGGAACAGCGGGACCAGCCGCCGATCGACGAGACGCGGCGGATGCGTCGCAACAGGGTAGGGTCGCTGGCTCGCGTTACCCGGCACGGACCTCTCCCGCGCGGTGGGATCGCGCGCATCGCCGGGGCGGAGGATCGACCGGACCTGCTATGGCTCCACCGTGCACTTGAGCCCCGCCCAGGAGCGTCTGAACCTCATCGTCCTGTGTGCCTCGCAGTTCCTCACGCTCGCGGGCATGACGGCGGTTCTCCCGCTCCTGCCGCTGTATCTCGGCGAGGTCGGCGTGACGGGCACCACCGATCTGCGCTGGTGGACGGGGGCTCTCGGCTCAGCACCCTTCGCAATCGCCGTCTTCGCGACACCGATCTGGGGCGAGCTCGCCGATCGCGTCGGGTACAAGCCGATGGTCGTGCGTTCGGTGACGGGCATCGCTCTGGTCACCGCGGGGATGGGCTTCGCGCATTCGCCCGACGCCCTGCTCGGGTGGCGCTGCCTGCAGGGCGTCGTGAGCGGAGTGTTCCCGGCCGCCGTGGCACTGCTGACCGCCGCGATCCCCGAGAGCCGCTCCGGGCGCGCGCTCTCTCACCTCCAGAGCTGGCGCGCTGCCGGCGCACTGGCCGGGCCGCCGCTCGGCGGATTGCTCGCCGATGTCATCGGTATCCGGCCGCTCTTCTTCGGCGCCAGTGCGCTGGCCGGTGTGACCGCACTCGCCTGCTTTGCCGTGCTCGAGGAACCCGCCCGCCCGGCCCGGCAGCGTGCCCAGGGTTCGGCCCCGGGCTTCCTCGGCGTCCTCGCCTCGCGCGAAATGCTGATCTTGCTCGGCGCGACGGTCGTCTTCCAGATGGCGGCGCTGGCCTGGTGGCCAAACCTGGCGCTCTTCGTGGAGAAGATCGGTGTGCCGCGGGATACGGTCGCGTCGGCCACGGGCTTTGTCGTGCTGGCGTCGGGGCTGCCCAGCACCCTCCTGCCGCCTTTCTGGCATCGACTGGCGCAACGCTGGCCGATGCGCTGGCTCGTCGTCATCTCGCTCGCCGGCGTCGGCGTGGCCAATGTTGCCACTGGCCTCGCGGGGGATCACCTGGCGATCGTCGTCGGCTGGCGTCTGGTCGCCGGTATCTTCGCTGCCGGGTTCGTGCCGCTCTCGTTCCAGTGGATGAACACGCTTGCACCGGAAGGGACCCGCGGGCGCATGGCGGGCGTTGCCTCGACCGCGATGATGCTGGGCAACGTCTTCGGACCCGTCAGCGGAAGCTGGCTCGCGATCCGCTCCGGCCTGGAGGCGACCTTCTGGGCGCCCGGATTGCTTCTGCTCGCGGCGGCCGCAGCAACGGCGGTCCTTCTGCCGCAAACTTCCGCGTCGGGCGAGAAAGAGAGAGCGGGCGCGGGCGCGCTACCTTTGCCTTGACTATCGCAATCAGCTGGGACCCGTTTGATCGCCTCGGGCGTCCCGGAGTTCCGGGCATGTCCTCACGCGATCAGTGGCAGCTCCCTTTCGACTCGATGAAGGCGGTGCGAAGCCCGCGTCCGCTCGTCTCGGTTCTCTCGGTATCACCATCGGCAACGGGAGAGAACACCCGCAGCGAGAGAATCCGCAGCATTCGATCTGGACGGATTCCGCCCCGAGGCGCGATGAGTCCGGGCTTTGGAGTGGCCCCGTCCATCCCCGAGGTCCGGTGGCACACGCGATCTTTTGCGGGGGTATCGCGGCGCCGCAGCGAGTGCAGCGGCGTTCGTGCCGCCCCTCGCGCGACAGCTGCGGGAAGTGCGCACCCCATCGAGGCCGCTCAGCGCGTGAGCCGTCCGTAGCGCAGCCATTCCTGGCAGTCGCGTCCCGTGCAACCTCGCCGCACGGCCGCGTCTGCGGCACCGATCGCGTCTGCGGCGACCACCGGCGCGTACGCGACCCGGACGACGCCGCGCGCGGCCGCCGGAGCGGTGGCCGGCCGCTTGGTCGCAACCGTCTCCGGTCGCGAGCGCGCGACAGCGAGTTCGACACGCGGACTCGTCGTGGTGCGAACGGCGACGGTCGTGGGCCGCCGCTCATCGGACGCGGAGCGCAGGGCGAGAGCCTGCGGGCGAGGGTTCGCGACGAGCCTCGGCTTCGCCTGCAGCACGGGCACGCTGGCCAAGCGCGGGGCCGGCTGCGGCGCAAGTCGGGCCTTCCGCCGCTCCGCTGCCGGCGCCACGACCGCAACCGGCGACAGTGCCGCGACTTGCACGGACGCCGTCGCTTGCTCGTGCGACGCCGCACCGCCTTTGCGCGCGACCGCGCCCGCCTCCTTGGCGCGCCCACGGGCCGATGCCACCTGCAGTCGGGTCTCCGCGGGCACGGCATCGCTCTTCGCGTCGAGCGCCCAGGCGACGAGAGCCCGAATGTCGCCCCACATATCGGGTGCTCCAAGAACGACGACGATGACCTCGCGCCCATCGGGCAGACGTGCCGCGCCGGCGAAGCAACGTCCGGCCGCGCGCGTGTAACCCGTCTTGCCGATGACCCGGATGCGCCAGCCGCGCAAGAGTCGGTTCTTGGTCTGCACACCCACCTTGCGGATCCGACCCTGACTCTCGAGGGCGAGCGAGCGGCTGGTGGTTCCCGCCACCTCACGGAAGCCCGGGGTGGCGAGCGCCGCGCGCAGGATCAGGCCGAGATCGCGGGCTGTCGAGAGATGGCGGCGGTCCGGTAGTCCGTGCGGGTTGCGGAAATTGCTCGAGCGCGCCCCGGCCCGGCGAGCGCGCTCGTTCATGCTCCCGGCAAACTTCTCGACGCTGCCGCCGAGTCCCTCGGCCACGACCACGGCCGCATCATTCGCCGATTTGAGCATGAGCGCGTAGGTGAGATCGTCGAGCGAAAGCTTCTGGCCGGCGCGCAGATAGAGCTTGGAGGGCGCCTGGGCCTGGGCCCGGGAACTCACGCGGAAGCGTTCGTCGAGACGGCCGCTCTCGAGCGCGAGCATGGTGGTGAGGATCTTGGTCGTGCTCGCCGGAGCGCGGTGGTCATCGGGGTTCCTCGACCAGAGGAGCTCGCCCGTACGGGCATCCATCACCACCGCGGCCCGGGCTCCCACGCGGGGATTCGCAGCTCGCGCCATCTCTGGAAACAGAAGACACGCAAGCACAAGCGCTACCCGGACATGCCGAATTCCCACCACCCCCATCATCCACCCCACTCGCAGCCACCGGCCCCCGGCAGCGCGCTCGGCGACTGTACGCGACAAGCTCCCTCGATCCAAGCCCCGGCGCGCAGTCGACGCCGAGATCAGATAAGGTCGGCGGTCCATGGTGGTGCGGAGGCGGATGGTGACAGGCACGCGATCGACAACCAGAGCAACGACGAGGCGCACCGTCGCTCCCCGGGGGCTCGGCTGCTTCACCTTGCTGGTGGCCTGCACACTGCTGGCCACCGGGCCTGCCGCCGCCCGCGTCTGGGTCGAAGAAGATTTCGGGCACTCCCCGCTCACCCGACTCCGCTTCGTGCCTCCCGGACAGAGCCAACCCACTCAGAACGTGGTCGGGGCGACACGGTCCCACACACCCACCCGTGGCGACACCTTCTACGATCTCGCTCGCTTCTACGACCTCGGCCACAACGAGATCGAGGCCGCCAACCCCGGTATCGACGAGTGGATTCCCGACCAGTCCGGCCGCGACGTGCGCGTCCCGACCGAATGGGTGCTGCCCTGCTGCACCTACGAGGGAATCATCATCAATATTCCCGAGATGCGGCTTTACTACTACCCCCCATCGCGCAAGGGTGCGCCGCGCGAGGTCATCACGGCGCCGGTCGGACTGGGGCGACTCGACTGGCGCACGCCAACCGGCAAGTGGCGGGTGACCGAGAAGCAGAAGGACCCGACCTGGGTTCTACCGGAGTCCATCCGCAAGGAGCGGATCGCCGACAAGGGTTTCTCCGAGACTTCGATCCCCGGCGGCAGTCCCGACAACCCGCTCGGACACTACAGAATGCGCCTCTCGCTGGATCTGTACGGAATCCACGGCAGCAACAAGCCGTGGGGCGTGGGCATGCTCATCAGCCACGGCTGCGTTCGCCTCTACAACGAGGATATCGAGAAGTTCTTCCAGATCGTGCCCGTGGGTACGCCCGGAGCGTTCGTCTACCAGCCCGTCAAGGCCGGAGAACGGGACGGTCGGGTGTGGCTCGAGGTCCACCCTGATCTCTACGGCGCGCAACCCGCGGCGTGGAAAGAGACCCTGGGGCTGCTGACACAATGGAAGCTGGCGGATCGGGTCGACGAGGAGAAGGTGTTCCGCGCCTTGCGCGAGCGCACAGGCGTGCCGGTCGATGTGACGCTCGACCGCCCGGCGGCAGTGATCTCCGAAGATCGCGGCACGGCGGGACGTCCCGAACACGAGACCGGCAGCTGAACGAGGCGGGACACCGATCCGCACGGACCGGCGTCCCGCCCAAAATTCTTCTAGTGTGTCAGGCCGGAGAGCCCGGCGGCAGCCGCGACGGCGGTCTCCGTCTGCGCGATGACCGCCTCGCTCGCCCGGTTCAGGCGCCATTTATGCAGGCCTTCGCGGATGTAGCTCGGATTCATGTCGACGATCTCGCAGATGTTCTCGAACGAGAAGAGCCACTTCCGCTCGTCCGACATGATCCACGAATGCGAATCCGAGAAGAGCTGTTGGCCTCGGACATCGTCGGAGTGAGCGTACTTCTGAAAACAATCGAGTGCGTCCTCGAGGACCGCCAGCATCAACCGCCGCTCGCGATCGAAGCCGAGCTCCTTGCGAAAGAACGACAAGAACTGATTAGGCAAAAGGACATCCGGCTCGAACAACCCACTGCTGCGATCCTGGAGATTCGGTCCGCGTGTCCTCAATCTTCCCGACATATGCTGCATCCTCCCCACCTCCGGTTCCGTACCCGCTCCCCCTGCCGGTATTCGTCGGAGTGGTCGCAGCGACTACCAGCCTCGCCACCCCGGGTTGAAATGAATTAGACTATTGGGACGCATGAGTAAACGTAATCTATTGTCGTGAGCGAAAGGTGGGGGTTTCCGCTTCGCCAGGCGATCGGGTATAGGCCGCGCGGAAGTCCTGCGGCGGGGGTCGCGGGACCGGAAGGCAAGGGGGCAGCGCGAACATGGCCGGGTCGGAAACACAGGGCAGCAGCGGCAATAGCCACCTCGGTGCGATCGTCGGATGGGGTTCGCTGACCATCGCGACCGTAGCCTTCATCTGGTTCGTCATGGGCCAGCTCGCGGTCGGCTGGGAAGGCCGCAACAACGAGGCTCTGGATCTGACCTGGAACTACCAGGCCCCCGATCTGCCCTACAAGCTGAAGGACCAGACGATCGCGGTCGGCAATGCCGCCCGCGCCAAGGGTGGCTTCGTCGGGGTCTTCAACTGGTCAGCTGTGCAGGACAAGGGTCCGGTCTACAAGGTGACCCTGATCTGGAAGGACGGCAGCGCGACCCGGAAGGCAACCTGGACTGTAGATCTCGAACACAAGACGGTTTCCGCCGCCGATGACGAGGCCAAGGGCTTCATGACTCCAGTGGCGGCCACGGGCGGCGGCTGAGAAGAGCCCGACGGGGGCGGGCAGGGGCCCCACCAGAAGAGCCGTCCGTCAGAAAGCCCACTGCGTCCGGTCGATCAGCCGGCGGGTCTGTCCCGCGGGCGGACCGTCGCGCCAGGCCTCCAAACTCGCGGTCGCCGGGCAACGGCCCTCCTCGACCAGTGCTGCGACCGTGTCCAGGGCCGCCGCGCCATCGCCCGGCTCACCCGAGTCGCCGAGTCGCCGCAGTCCCGTCGCGGCGATCGCGAGGAGTTCGCGCGCCAGATCCTGAAGCCGAAACCGCCCCGCGCGGGTCGCCAGTCCGTAGCGACAGCCGTCGCGCAGGATCTCGCGGCGTTCGTCTAGGGTCCAGCGCTTCACCAGATCCCAGACCCCGGCCCGACAGTCATCCTCGTAGAGCAGGCTCTTGGCGATCGCCGGCAGGGCGAGGATGGTTTCGCGCGGTTGGGCATCGATCATGCGCAGCTCGATGTAGGTCTTGAGCCGGACCTCGGGGAAAAGGGTCGAGAGGTGCAGGGCGAAGTCACCGACCGTGGCCTCGTGGCCGGCGGCGCCGCGCCGCATGAAGTCGCGAAAGGGTACCCCCGAGAGGTCGATGTAGACCCCGTTGCGCCGCACGAAGTACATCGGCGCGTCGAGCGCCCACTCGACGTACTGCTCGACGCCGGCGCGCTCGTGGAAGAGAAAGGGCAACATGCCGCAGCGGGCGGCATCGACATCGGTCCAGACCTGCCCGCGAAAGGAGAGGTAGCCCGAATCCTCGCCGTCGACGAGGGGGGAGTTGGCGAAGATCGCGTTCAGGATCGGGCCGATGCCGGTGGCGATACGCATCTTGTCGATGGCGTCCGTCGCACTCTGGAAGTCGACATTCACCTGGACGGTGCCGGTCTGCTTCATCATCCGCTGCCCGTGCCGTCCGACTCGGGTCATATACGCCGCCATGATGCCGTAGCGTTTCTTGGGCACCCACTCGATTTCGTCGAGGCGTGAGACCGGCTGCGCACCGAGCCCCAGGACGGCGACACCATGACCGTCGGCCACCGTGACGAGTTCACGCGCGAAACCCTCGATCTCCTCGCGCGTCTCGGTAAGCGTCTGCACCGGACGGCCGGAAAGCTCGATCTGCCCGCCGGGCTCCAGCGTGATCGAGGTCTCGCCCCGGCTGAGACCGATTGTGTGGGCGCCCTCGCGGACTTGCTCCCAGCCAAAGCGCTCGCCGATCTCGCGCAGCAGCACCTCGACCCCGTCGGGCCCCGACCACGGAATGGCCCGGGCGTCGTCTCTCCGGACGGCGATGAACTCGAGCTCGGTGCCGAGCCGCCAGTCCTCGCGCGGCTTGGCACCGCGCAGGATGTGTTCGACCAGCTGCGTCGGCCCGGTGATCGGGTCGGCATCGGGCCCCTCGGTCGTCGCCACGTAATCGCTCATGAACGCGCGGAACCCTAAGCCCCTCCCGTTGTTCTGACAAGGCGCGGCCCGAGCCCGACCCCGCTCGGGTCGTTGCGACCCCGGCGCCAACCCGAAGCCTTGCTGGGTCCGCCACGGCGGTTCGTTCAGGGCAGGACCACCACCGGCGTGCCGACCGGAACCAGGCCTTCGAGCTCGATCACGTCACCGTTGCGCAGCGAGATACAGCCCAGCGTCCAGTCCACTCCGGTGCGATTCAAGAGCGGTGCGTCGCTGCCGTGGATGCCGACCGACCCCCCGGTGCCCGCACTCGCCCGTCCCGCAGCGCGCGCCTCGGCGTTGCGCTCGACATCGCGCAGATTCGGGTAATCGATCAAGAGAAATCGGGCCCAGCGGGCATGGGTGCGCCGCGCGGCGATGCGGTAGAGCCCGAGCGGGGTACGCTTGTCCCCCTCCTCGATCTTGTCCCCATCGGCCCGGCCGAAGGCGAGATCGCGGAAGGTGCGGACCCATTTGCCGTGGCGGTAGAGGGTCGCCGTGCGGCAGCTCTGCCGGACGACCACGAGGTGGGGCTCGGCACGCCCCCAGGCAACGGGACGACGATCGGTCACGTCGGGCAACGACTGCGGGGGCGGGGACACCGGCCTCACCGCGGCGGTACAGCCCACGCCAAGGGCGAGGACGAGGCCGGCCGCCGCAACTCTGTCAAGTGCCGCAACACGTCGCACGGCTCTCGGCACTCGACGCGATCCGACGCGGTCCGGCGTAGCGCGTCGACCCATGGCCGGCGAATCCTCTCGGGCGACGGGCTTCTCCGCAAGCCCCATGCAACCGCTTTCCAAGCGACGGGGACGCGGCTAAACCGGCGCGCACGCATTCCTCGATTCATGGAGGTAGGACGATGGCAATCGACGGCGGCCAGTTCCGTCAGGTGATGGGACACTTCGCAACCGGCGTCACCATCATCACGACTCACGGTGGTGATGGGTTGGCCCAGGGGCTGACCGCCAACGCTTTCTCGTCGGTCTCGCTCGAGCCACCGCTCTGCCTGGTGTGCATTGCGAAATCGGCCGAGAGTTGGCCGGCCTTCCCGCGCTCGGGAGTCTTCACCGTCAACTTCCTGAGTTCGAGCCAAGAGAGCCTCTCGCGGCGCTTTGCCAAGTCGGGCGGAGACAAGTTCGAGGGCGTCGGCTACCGCATCGGTGGCAACGGCTGCGTCATCCTCGACGACGCCCTCGCCCACCTCGAGTGCACGATCGCACAGAGTGTCGACGCCGGGGATCACACGGTTCACCTCGGCCGGGTCGATGCGCTGGCCATGGATCAGGAAGCGGAACCGTTGCTCTACTTTCGCGGCGGATACCGGAACGTGCGGGCGTGAGCGTCCCCGGAAAGCAGCGCACGGCCGTAGGCCCACTCCTCGCGGCACTGGCCGCCACGCTGATCCTCGTCGGCTGCACACAGGATGGGGCAAGCCCGCGCGACGCCGGCTTCCGAGTCGGCTTGGTGGTCCCCGGGCCGATCAGCGACGGCGGCTGGAATGCAAGTGCTTTCGAGGGGTTGCAACAGATCCGTGCGACTCTCGGAGCCGAGGTCAGCCACGTGCAAGCGGGCACCCCCGTCGCCTTCGAAGCCGCTTTCCGGGACTACGCGACGCGGGGCTTCGATCTGGTGATCGGACACGGCTTCGAGTTCCAGGACCCGGCCATGCGGATCGCGCCCGCGTTCCCCCGAACGAACTTTTTGATCGTCTCCGGCGGCGTCCACCGGGAGAACGTCGGTTCGCTGAAGTTTCACCTCAGCGAGGCGACTTACCTCGCCGGGATGCTCGCGGCGGGGGTGTCCCGGACCGGCAAGGCCGGGACTGTCGGTGGCCTGGCCCTGCCGGTGATCGCCGAGACCTTCGACGGCTTCCGCGTGGGTGCGCGTGCCGAAAAGGCCGATTTCGCGGTCGCGACGACCTACATCGGGAGCTTCGAGGATGTCGCCGCCGCGCGGGCCGCCGGCGACGCACTGATCGCGCAAGGTGCCGACGTCCTGTTCCACAACGCCGATGCGGCCGGGCTCGGAGTCTTCGAGTCGGCGCGAACGGCCGGCGTGCTGGCCATCGGCAGTAACCGTGACCAGAACAGCGTTGCCCCGGACACCGTGATCGCCAGCGCCGTCGCTTCGATTCCCGAGGCTTTCGTCTCGATCGCACGCGCCGTGCAGGACGGGCACTTCGTCGATCGGGTCATCGTCGAGGATCTCGCCTCGGGCAAGGTGCGCCTGGTCTTCAACCCGCGACTCGAATCGCGGATCCCGCCCGAACTGAAGAAAGACCTCGCCCGTGCCGAAGAAGCCATCCGGACAGGGAAGCTCCGGGTGACGCCATGAACATCTCGACGCCGCTGGCGGTGGTCGTCCTCGCGGCCGGGCAGGGCACGCGCATGAAGTCGGCCCGCGCCAAGGTGCTCCACGAACTCGCCGGACGGCCGCTGCTCGGGCACGTCCTCGCCGCCGTCGCACCCCTTGGACCCGCCCGGACCGTGGTGGTCGTGGGTCACCAAGCCGATGCGGTGCGCGCCGTCGCGGCCGGGCCCGGCCTGAGCTTCGCCCTGCAAGCGGAACAGCGCGGCACCGGTGACGCCGTGCGGGTCGCCCGGGACGCGGCCCTGCGCGACTTCGAGGGCGACGTCCTGATCCTCTACGGCGACGTTCCGCTGCTCGAGACGGCGACGTTGCGCGGTCTGCTCGACGCCCACCACGCAACCAGCGCGGTGCTCAGCCTGCTCGTAACCGCGGTCGAGGACCCGACCGGCTATGGCCGGATCGTGCGCGATACCGCCGGCGGGCTGCTGCGGATCGTCGAGCAGAAGGACGCCGATGCCCCGACGCGCGCTCTGCGCGAAGTCAATCCTGGGATCTACTGCATCGACGCGGCGTTTCTCGCCGCGGCACTGGACCGTCTGCAACCCAACAACGCGCAGGGTGAACTCTACCTGACCGACGTCGTCGCCCAGGCCGTCGCGAGCGGGCGGCCCGTGACCAGCCAACCGGTTGCGCCGGACGAGGTCGTCGGGGTCAACTCGCGGGCCGATCTGGCCGCACTCGAGGCGGTCGTGCGCGGCCGGACCGTCGCACGTCACCTCGCCGCCGGCGTGAGCTTCCTCGACCCGGCCACGGCGCACATCGATGCCGAGGTCGAGATCGGGGCGGACACGATCGTGGGGCCCTGGGTCCAGTTGCGTGGGCGCACCCGCATCGGCCGTGACTGTCGCCTGCACGGCAACGTCTTCATCGCCGACTCCGAGATCGCCGACGGCACCGAAATCAAACCCTTCGTCGTCATCAGCGAAAGCCGAATCGCGGCGAGCTGCACCCTCGGCCCGTTCGCGCAATTGCGACCCGGTGCCGATCTCGGCCGGGGCGTTCACGTCGGGAACTTCGTCGAGATCAAAAAATCTATCCTCGGCGAAGGCACGAAAGCCAACCATCTCGCCTACCTCGGCGACGCCACGATCGGGAGCGCTGTCAACATCGGCGCGGGCACGATCACCAGCAACTACGACGGCTTCGCCAAGCCCCGCACCGTGATCGGCGACCGTGTCCAGATCGGCAGCGACAGCCAGCTCGTCGCGCCGGTGACGGTGGGCGATGATGCCTACGTCGCCACCGGCACCACCCTGCGCCACGACGTCGAGCCGGGAGCCCTGGCCTTCAATCCCAAGCCTGATCAGCGCCGCGCCGGCTGGGTCGAGGCCTTCCGACAGCGGCGCCGGGTCCCGTAGACCCGGGCGCCCGGCTTCGAGGAAGGCTCGCCTCCGACCGCCAGCTAACGAACCCCGTTGTCCTGTACGATGCAGGGGGAGTAACCTCGCTGCGCCCGGACCTTCCTCGTTCCGTTCCGGCAGTTCGTTCCTTTTCCTCGTTCCGGAGGCCAAGTTCATGTGCGGAATCATGGGTTACATCGGCGATCGGGAGGCGACGCCCATCCTGGTCGGCGGCCTGCGCAGGCTCGAGTACCGCGGTTACGATTCGGCCGGTCTCGCGACGCTGGTCAACGGCCACGTCGACGTTCGCCGGGCGGTGGGCAAGCTCGACAACCTGGAGAAGCTGCTCTGTGACCGGCCGCTGCCGGGCACCATCGGCATCGGTCATACCCGCTGGGCGACGCACGGCGCGCCCTCCGAGGAGAACGCCCACCCCCACCGCGCCGGGCGCGTGGTGGTCATCCACAACGGCATCATCGAGAACTACCTCGAACTACGCGAGGAGCTGCGCGGCTGCGGCCGCACCTTCACCTCCGAAACCGATACCGAGGTCATCTCCCAGCTCATCGACGAGCATCTCAGTCAGGGCATGAACCTCGAGACGGCCACCCGTGCCGCCGTCAAGCGCCTCGAGGGTTCGTTCGCGATCGTCGTGCTCTCGGACGACGACAAGACGCGGCTCTACACGGCGAAGACCGCGACCCCGATCGTGATCGGACTCGGCGAGGGTGAGAACTTCGTCGCCTCCGACGTGCCGGCCCTGCTCGATCACACGCGTCGGGTCCTGTTTCTCGAAGATGGCGAGTTCGCCGAGGTCACCCGCGAAGGCGTAACGGTGACGACCTTCGACGGCGCACCCGTCGTCCGCGAGCCGCGACAGATCACCTGGGATCCCATCACCGCCCAGAAAGGCGGCTTCAAGCACTTTTTGGCCAAGGAGATCCACGAACAGCCCCAGGCCCTGATCGACACGATGCTCGGACGAATTCGCCAGGAGGTGGGTGACGTCTCGCTGCCCGAGCTCGACGCCATCGCCGGGGATTGGAGCCACTTCTCGCGGATCTACATCACCGCTTGCGGGACATCGTGGCACGCCGGTCTGATCGGAAAATTTGTGCTCGAGGAGCTGACCCGAATCCCGGTCGACGTCGACTACGCAAGCGAGCTCCGCTACCGCAAACCGATCCTCGGCCCCGATACGCTGCTGATCGCCATCTCGCAGTCGGGTGAGACCGCCGACACGTTGGCCGCCGTCGAGGAGGCCCGTGCCCACGGCTCGACCGTGCTCTCGATCTGCAACGTGGTTGACGCCTCGATCCCGCGCCGTTCCACCGCCGTGCTCTATACCCACGCCGGTCCGGAGATTTCGGTGGCAAGCACCAAGGCGCTGACCACGCAGCTCGCGGCACTCTACCTGCTGGCCATCCACGCCGGGCGCCAGCTCGGCCGGTTGGACGAAGAGCGGGGCCGGGCGCTCGTCCATGATCTGGTCAACCTGCCGAGCCTCGTGCAGGAGACGCTGGGGCGCGCCAAGCAGATCGAGAAGATCGCCAAGAAGTACGGCCACGCCCGTGATTTTCTCTACCTTGGCCGCGGCATCAACTACCCGATCGCGCTCGAAGGCGCACTCAAGCTCAAGGAAATCAGCTACCTCCACGCCGAGGGCTCTCCCG